>NZ_DYXM01000202.1 GCF_020742175.1 Dietzia timorensis | reverse complement strand
CGCGTCGATCGACGAGGTCGTCGCCTCGCTTCGCCGTCTAGCCTCGGCGCGCGGAGTGTCGCAGCCCGACTAGCGGACGGCGTGCTCGGCGATGTAGTCGCGAAGTACCTGCGAGTCGTCGGCCATGTCCACGGTGCGCTGCGGGCGGCCGAGCAGGTCGGCGAGCTCCTCCCCGACCGGGGCCTCGAAGCCGAGCGCCTCGATGACGGTGTCGGCAAACTTCTGCGGCTTCGCCGTCTCGAGCACGAGCACGTTCTCGTCCGGCTCGGCGAGCTCGCGAGCCACCGTGACACCGTCAGCGGTGTGGGGGTCGATGATCTCACCATTGGTCTCGTGGACCCAGGTGATCGCGGCAAGGCGGTCGTTGTGCGTCGACTTTCCGGACACGATGCCAAACTCGCCGATGAACCGGTCGAGCTCGGCGGACAGGTCGAGTGAGCCGGTCGCATCGAGCTTCTCCCAGGCCTCGCGCAAGCGGTGGGCGTCGCTACCGAGCAGGTGGTAGACGAAGCGCTCGAGGTTGGAAGCCTTCGAAATGTCCATCGAGGGGCTCGACGTTGCGAGGGTGTTCTCGCGATTGCGGGGGCGGTAGACGCCCGTGCGGAAGAACTCGTCGAGCACGTTGTTTTCGTTGGTCGCGAGCAGGAGGCGGCGCACGGGCAGGCCCATCTGCTTGGCGAGGTGGCCGGAGAAGATATTGCCGAAGTTGCCAGAGGGCACCGAGAACGCCGCCTCGAATTCTGCGCGCCCGGTCTCGTCGAGAGCGTCGGTGGCGCGCAGCCACGCCCAGAAGTAGTACGCAACCTGCGCGGCAACGCGGCCGAGGTTGATCGAGTTGACTGTGCCGAGGGTGTTGGCAGCCTTGAACTTCAGGTCGCCGTTCAGCTCCTTGACCATGTTCTGGCAGTCGTCGAATACGCCCTCGACTGCGATGTTGTGAATATTCTCGTCGGGCAGCGAATACATCTGCGCCCGCTGGAATTCGCTCATCCGACCCTGCGGAGAGAGCATGAACACCGCGACGTTCGGCTGCGACCTGAAGGCGTACTCCGCCGCCGAGCCCGTATCTCCGGAGGTGGCGCCAAGAATATTGAGTGTCTGCCCGCGCTTGGTAAGTACGTAGGGAATCGCCTCGCCGAGGAACTGCATGGCCATGTCCTTGAAGGCAAGCGTCGGCCCCTCGGAGAGCCCCACGAGCGTGATCTGCTCGTCAACCTTTCGCAGCGGGACGATGTCGCCCGAGAACTGCGAACCATATGCGCGCTCGCAAATCCCCTCGAGGTCGGCAATATCGATATCGGTCCACAGCTTCCCGATGACCTTCGCCGCGAGCTGCGGGTAAGCCAGACCGCGCCACGATTCGATCTCGTCCTGTTCGACGCGCGGAATCTCCTTGGGCACCACGAGGCCGCCGTCGGGAGCGAGCCCCTCAAGCAGGATGTCGCTGAAGTTCGCCGGCTCCATGCCGCCACGGGTCGAAACAAATTCCATGTCTATAAGTGTGCCAGGACGCGTCGCCGCAGGCATGCAGCGCCCGGGATATTGCAAAGGCCGGAAGATCGACCCCAATGGATGTTATTGATAATGGTTTCCATTATAGTGTTCTTCGTCGGGCACAGCGTCCGGCGTAGACGACAATCCACAGGCGCGCCGTTCGCTGCGCGCCAGAAGGCGGTGCCCGTGCGTTCTCCATCCCCCAGGTCGATCCCCGCTCTCGCGTCCGTTGCCGTGCTGGCTGTCGCAGGGCTTGCGGGATGTTCCTCTGACGGCGGAGATGGGGATTCTTCCGGGCCCGAGATCGTCGCCTCTACGAACGTCTACGGCTCGCTGGCGGAGATCGTCTCCGGGGAGCACGGGAACGTCGAGTCCGTGATCGACGATCCATCTGCCGATCCGCATTCCTTCGAGGCATCGCCCGCCGATGCCGCGAAGATCACCCAGGCGGACCTCGTCGTCTATAACGGCGGCGGCTACGACGAGTTCGTCGACCAGGCGCTGGAAAACGCCCAGGAGGTCACCTCCCTACAGGGCGTCGACGCCTTTACCGAGGCCACCGGCACACAAGTAGAGGCGCATAGCCATGGCGCGGGTGGCCACGATCATGCGCACGAGCATGCCGACGAGGAAGGCCACGACCACGAGCACGGCGCCGAAGAAGAAGGTTCCACAAGCAACGAGCACGTGTGGTACTCGCTCCCCGCGATGAGCACACTGGCGGAGAACATCGCCGACGAGCTTGCGACGCTCAACCCGGCCGACGCCGACTATTACCGCGAGAACGCGGCCGGCCTCGCCGATTCGCTCGAAGAGCTGCATCAGCGCGGCACTGAGGCATTCGGCGCTGAGCATGTGCACTACCTGCAGACCGAGCCTATCGGCGGCCACATGTTCGACGATTTCGACGCGCACGATGTGACCCCGGCGGGCTTCACCTCGGCGATCGAGGAGGGGTCGGACCCATCCGCCGCCGACTTCGCGGAAATGCGCGACTTCGCCGGAAGCGACGAGGTCCAACTCCTCATCGTCAACCCGCAGACGCAGACGGCAGCCACCAAGGAAATCGCCGACGCCGCCGAGGCAGCCGGGACACCGATCGTCGAGTTCACCGAAACCCTCCCCGACGGGGACGGGTTCGCAGAGTGGATGAACAACAACGTCGATGCCGTCGAGACTGCGCTCGGCGGCGCGTAGGAAAGCTAGGCGCTACTGATCGTGGAGCACGACACCGCGAATGTTCTTGCCCGCACGCAGGTCCTCGTAGCCCTCGTTGATCGTTTCGATGGTGTACGTGTTCGTCACCAGTTCGTCGAGCTTGAGGTCCCCGTCGTTGTACATGCGCAGCAGGCGGACGATGTCGTACTGCGGGTTGGACGACCCGAACAGCGAACCCTGGATCGTCTTCTCGAACAGGGTGAGCTCGAAGCCGGACACGTGCACCGTGAGCTTCTCCGGGTGTGCGAGGCCTGTGACGATCACGCGGCCGCCCTTACCGATGGAGGCGAATGCATCCTGGACGACCTGCTCGTCCACCGTGCCGACGAGGATGAGCGCCGCGTCGGCCATCTGGCCCCACGTGAGCTCCTGCAGCTTCGCGCGCGCCTCGGCCGCGTCGGCGAACGCGTGCGTGGCGCCGAACTTGAGCGCCTGCTCGCGCTTCATCTCCACCGGGTCGACGGCGATGATGTGGCGCGCGCCCGCGGCCTTGGCACCCTGCACGGCATTGATGCCCAGACCGCCGACGCCGAAGATGATCGTCGAGTCGCCGGGGCGAAGATCGCCGGCCTTCGTCGCGGTGCCCCAGCCGGACGGGACGCCACAGCCGACGAGTACGGCCTTGTCCAGCGGCAGCCAGTCGTCGACCTTGACGACGGAGTGCTCAGAGATCGTGGCCCGCTCGGAGAAGGTGCCGAGCATGCAGAATGCGCCGAAGTCCTGTCCTCCGCCGTGGAAGCGGTAGCCGCCGCCGGGAAGCGCGCCGTCGAGGATGTTCGCGCCCATGTCGCACAGGCTCTGGCGTCCGGTCGAGCAGTAGCGGCACGTGCCACAGCTCGGAATGAAGGCACACACGACGTGGTCGCCGGGCTTGACCTTCGTGACGCCCGGGCCGACCTCCTCGATGATCCCGCTGCCCTCGTGGCCACCGACCATCGGGAAGCGCGGCTGGAAATCGCCGTCGGTGAGGTGCAGGTCCGAGTGGCAGAGGCCGGCGGCGGTGTACTTGATGAGCACCTCGCCCGGGCCGGGTCCGTCCAGTTCGAGCTCCATGACCTCGAAGGGCTTGCCACTGTCGAACAGCACTGCAGCCTTTGTCTTCATCGGGATGTCCTTTCCTTGCAGCCTTTACGGCTCTCTGTGAGTCGGATCACATATGAGCCTATGGAGCCAGCGGGGATTTGGACTGTCCAATTTCTGGACACTGGGAAAAAGCGCAGTACGAGCGTGTTTCCGCCGTTAATCGAGGCCGAACTCGCGCAGCCGCGCGTACAGCGTCGTCCGGCTGATGCCGAGCCTCTTCGCCGCCCTACTGCGGACGCCGTCGCACTCGTCGAGCGCGCTGACGATCGCCTCGTATTCCCCTCGCGCGAGCTCCCCGGGCCGCGGCATCCGGGCGCTACGCGCGTGGGCGGGCAGGCACGCCGGCTCGAGGATCCGCACGGGCTTGCGGAGGCAACCGGCGAGAATCGACTCCAGCGAGCGAAGGTTGTTCGGAAGCTCGAGCGCGCACGCCTCGCGGGCGAATTGTTCGGTGACCACCGGCACGGGGAACTCGCGGCGGCGGCAGATCTGCGCGACCATCGCGCGGACGATCTCGATGCCCTCCTCCTCGCGTTCGTGCAGACCGGAGGTGTGAATCGTGCGATCGCATTGCTCCGCGACCGCCATGACGGCGGGACGTGCGACGTCATACGAGGTGACCACAATGGGCGTCCGTGCCTTCGCCAGGCGCGCGCCGAGCCGGCGCAGATCGGCGTCGGAGAGCAGATCGATATCGTCGAGAATGACGGCGGAGCCGCTCCCCTCCTCGGAGGAGCGCAGCGCCGGGAGCGCGAGGTCCCGCCACGCCGCATCCGCATCGTCGGCGTCGGCGAGACGGACGTGGACGGCGTCGGCGCCGGCCGTGGCCACCGCCATCGTCGTGCGGCCGGAGCCAGCCGGCCCGAGCACGGCGCAGCTCGAGAGCAGTGTCGCGGGACGCCGCTTCGCGGTATCGGACGCCGTGGCGGCGCGGCGCTTGGGGCGCGGCGCGGACGGCGGGCTCGAGGGGATGTCGAGTTCGACGAGACGCCCGTTGCGCCCGACGTGCTGCACGGCGACGGGAATCTCGCCGATGGACAGCTCGACCCGCTCGGGCCGGTCGGCGGACTCGACGGCCTCGCGCAGCGTCGTCAGGTCGGCCGAGGAGAGCACGTCGAGGCCGCGGCGGGACACGAGTACCGCCTCCTCACCGAAGGCGCACACCGTTTGCCGCAACGTGCGCTTGGAGTCCATGAACCGGCTGTAGAGCTCGCGGTCCGCGGTGCGCGCGGTGTCGACGTAGCGCGCTTCGATGGACGCGACGATCTGGCGCACGAACGGCACGAAGAAGCGATCGCCCTCGGCGGTGAGCCCGGTGAGGTCGATCGCGCCGACGAGCCTGCGGGTGAGCGGATTGATGATCGGGTGGCCGTAGCAGGAGAACGGCTTGAATACCTCCGCGAAGTGTTGCTCGCCGGCGATTCGCACGCCCGCCCGCGTTTCGAGAACCGTGCCGATGCCGTTGTTGCCGCACGCGTCCTCGCTGAGGTCGGCCCCCTCGGAGATCCCGCGGCGGCGCAGCATCTGCGCCACGCGCGTGCCATCTTCCGCCGAGCGCAGGATGCGGCCCTCCTGGTCGGCGAGAACGACGGTCGCGCCCGTGCCGCCGAGGATGTCGTCCACCGATTCCATCACCGGCTCGGCCGCCTCGCGCAGCCGGCGCGCGCGGGACAAAGCGGTATCCGCGCTGTTCGGCCCGGCCGTCACCGGGCTCAATCCGAGAGCCGCCGAACGCCGCCAGGACTGGTCGACGTCGCCGGCTGCCAGCTGTTCGCTTGTCATGTCTCACCAACCTCGAAAGAAAGTGTGACCCACAGCATAGCTAGTGTGTCTAAGAGCCGCCCCTCGCCGGGCTCCGGCGCATAAGTCCGACCTTCCTTGCGAGAACCTACGAACGATTGTGCACAGTAAAGAAGTGAAACCCACACGATCCACCGGCAAGCGCAGCCATTTCGGCCGCAGCAGCGCCCAACACGCGGACCCGCTGGTCTCGCTGCGCGGCGTCAGCTTCAGCCGCGGCGAGAACACGCTGTTTTCCGACCTCGATTTCGACCTGCACCCGGGCGAATTCGTGGCGATCCTCGGGCCCAACGGCGCCGGGAAGTCGACGCTGCTCAGCCTCATGCTCGGCCAGCTGCACCCCGACACCGGCTCGATCACCGTCGACGGCGCCGCACCGGGCGGTCGCGGCGGGCACGTCGGCTACGTGCCGCAGCAGAAATCGTTCCAGCCGGGCCTCACGCTGCGCGGCCGCGACCTCGTTCGTCTCGGCGCCGACGGCCACCACTTCGGCCCCGGACTTCCCGCGTGGCTGGGCGCAAAAAGCCGCCTCACGACGGACAAGATCGTTGACGATTCGATCGAGCTGATGCGCTCGGAGCACCTCGCCGACAAGCAGATCGGCCGGATGTCCGGCGGTGAGCAGCAGCGCATGCGCCTCGCCCAGGCCCTCGCCACCGACCCGCACGTGCTGTTGTGCGACGAGCCCCTGCTCAGCCTCGACCTCCCCGGCCAGCGGACGGTTGCCGACGTGTTGCAGCACATGCGCACCGCCCACGGCACGGGCGTGATGTTCGTGACCCACGAGATCAACCCCGTCCTCCCACTCGTCGACCGCGTCATTTTCATCGTCGACGGACGCCATCGGATCGGCACGCCCGAGGAGATCTTCACCTCCGAAACCCTCTCGGATCTTTACCGCACGCCGGTCGAGGTGCTGCGGGTACGCGGCCAGGTCGTGGTGGTCGGCGAGTCCGCACACCTCACCGCCCCGATCACCGGCACCACCCCTGAAACCACCACCAATGACGTCGGAGGCGCTGAATAATGGAACGCCTCACGGAGATTTTTACCTCTCTGAGCGACATCGAGACGACGTCCGAGCTGCTCGGTCTGGACTTCGTCCAGAACGCGCTCATCGCCGTGGCCCTCCTCGGGCTCGTCGCGGGTCTCGTCGGCCCCTTCGTCGTGATGCGCAACATGGGTTTCTCGGTGCACGGCACGTCCGAGCTCGCGCTCACCGGAGCCGCCGCGGCGCTGCTGTTCGGGCTCAACGTCGGCGCCGGGGCCATACTCGGCTCGGTGGTCGCCGCGATGCTGTTCGCGCTCTTCGGCACGCGGGCGGTCGACCGGGACTCCTCGATCGGCGTGGTGATGGCGTTCGGTCTCGGTCTCTCTGTGCTCTTCATCCACCTCTACCCAGGTAGAGCGGGGTCGAGCTTCTCTCTACTCACCGGGCAGATCGTGGGAGTTTCGGGCGCCGGGATCGCGCAGCTCGCGGTCGTCGCCGTCATTGTCATCGCCGTGCTCGGATTCTGTTACCGGCCACTCGTGTTCGCCTCCGCGGACGCGGAGGTCGCGGCTACGCGCGGCATCCACGTGCGCTCGCTCAACCTCGTGTTCGCCGTCCTCCTCGGGCTCGTCGCCGCCCAGGCGGTGCAGATCGTCGGCGCACTACTCGTGCTCTCACTGCTCATCACCCCGGCCGCCGCGGCGGCTGCGGTGGTGCGCTCCCCTGGCGCCGCGATCGCGCTGTCGGTGTTGTTCGCCGAGGTCGCCGCGGTCGGCGGCTTGCTGCTCTCGCTGGCGCCAGGGGTGCCCATCTCCGTGTTCGTGACGACGATCTCGTTTGCCATCTACGTCGTGTGTAGAGCGGTGTCCGCCGTCAGGAATAAGGGGTAGCCAGCGTCTACTCGCAGGCCTTCGAGTACGTCTCGAAGGGGAGCTCGATGGGCGCCTACCGGAAAGGCACCTCGCCGATGACGCGGCGGAGCTTGCGCGAATGCGCGGCGCGCGGGGTGTTCGCCAGGTGCTGGCAGGCGTGCACGGCCGCGAGGAAGTGGTGATACTTGGAGGCCTGGTAGAACTGCCGCGCCATGGTCGGCAGCTTGGGCTGGTTGTGCAGCGGCTTATCGGACACCGCGAGAAGCGCACCGTAGGGCACGCGGTAGCGGTAGCCGTTCGCGGCGATCGTTCCCGATTCCATCTCCACGCTCATCACCGCCGTCCGCGCGAGGAGGCCCTGAATCTCGTCGGCTGGCCAGTACTCCCAGTTGCGGTCGTGTGTGGTCATCACCGTGCCCGTCCTCATCTGCGGGGTGACCCCCATGAGCTCTACATAAGACGAGCTGATGCCGACCTCGAGCGCCTGCTGGACCTCGGCGAGCGCGGGCACGGGGGTGTCCGGCGAGACGTAGCGGTCCAGCACGCCGTCCTTGCGAAGGTACGAGTTCGGCAGGATGAGGTCGCCGACATTCATCCGCGCGTCGAGCCCGGCACAGTGCCCGACCATCATCCAGCAGTGCGGCCGCAGAACGGCAACACAGTCGGTGATCGTCTTCGCGTTCGACGGGCCGACACCGATGTTGACCAGCGAGATCCCGTGCCCGGAGATCGTCGCACCGCCGGGGGTGTCCGAGTCGGCGGCGAAAAGGTGCCACGCGGGCATCTGCGCATCCGCGCCCGCGGACTTGAGTTGCTGGGCACGCTCGTTATCGAGCTCGGACAGCCGGAACCCGAGTCCGTCCGGGCCGGAAATCCACGTATATGCCGCGCCCGTCGACGAGTCGACGCCGCCCGCGCGGGAGAGCTCCAGGGCGTACTCGATAAATGAATCGACGTGCAGCGCATAGTTCGTGAACAGCACATAGTCCTGGAAATCGGCCGGGTTCGAGCCGGTGTAGTGCCGCAGCCGTTGGAGCGCGAGATCCGTGCGCAGTGGGCTGAACAGGAACAGCGGGTTCGCCGGCCGGAACGGGGCATCGAGGTCGCCGTCGGCGATGGCGTCGTTGACGGCGAGGATATCGACCAGCGGCGCCTCCGAACCGAGCGTCGAGGCCACGCCCGGCGGGAGAGTGCGCAGCGCGTCGTCATCCATAACCGACATGTATTGCAGCGGGATGATCGTGGAGCCCTCTCGGACGCTGATGTGCACCGGGTAGCGGCGCGCCAGGAGCTCGAGCTGTTCGGTGAGGTAATAGCGAAATAGCGCAGGCTGGGCGATCTCGGAGGAGTACACCCCCGGGTCCTGGACGACGCCGTAGCTGGCGCGCGGGAATGTCTCCGGCGTGCCCTCGACGTGCACGACGAGCTCGGGATAGCGGCCCCAGCGCGGCTCGGCGTGAGAGCCCGCGAGCAGCGCGTCGATGCTGGCCCTGGAGGTGATAACCGCCTGGTCCGACAGCGCGATCAGCTCGTCGACGGCGGCTTTCGGACTCAATCCCTCGTCGTGCGTGCCGCTTTCCGTTCTCATGGAAACCATCCCTCGGCTTTCTCAGCTCGCGCGGCGCCTATGCCCTCAGGCCTTCCCCCTTGAACACTACCGAGGCCCCGGCGGTGCGGCCGGTTTCGCTAGTCGCGCGAGGCGAGCTCGATGGCGCTTGTGGGCGGGAGCAGCCCGTTGCGCTGGAGGACCTCCAACTGGAATGCAGTGCCGATGACGGCGACGCGGCGCGCCGGATCGGGAATCTGGGCCCACCGGTTGATGGCGCCGACGTCGAGCGAGATGCGCTTGCGCTCAGTGGGGCCGAGCTCCTGGCCTTCGGGCTGGACGAAGTGTTCCTGTGGGTCGCGCACTTCTGCGAGGTCGCCGCGCGGGACGCTCGCCAGCGGCAGGAGGTTCGAACTGCGGCCCTGCACGGGAAGCTCGACGCCGAGGCTCGGCACGCCGAGTGCAGAGGTGATGACCTCCCACGCGTGGACGTTCTGCTCGGCCCGGTCCGCCGGTCCGGAGCCGGTGAGCACGCTGAGCACGAGAGCCTCGTGCTTCTCGGACGCGGCCGTGATCGTGCCCTCGACAGCGATAGCCACCGCGGCCGGGTCGAGCCCGTACACGACCTCCTGCAGCGTGGCCTCGGGGAACTTCTCCGGCCGCACCGCGAACTCGATTGCCACGTCCGGCTGGTCTTCGCGCAGCGCGAGGAAGGTGGGGCTGAGCATCCCGCCGTTCGCGTGCCCCCAGCGCAGCAGCTGCTCGGCGACGTCGCGCAGCCGGCGAATGGCGGCGGTGCTGTTCTCGTCGGCCACGGCGAGCGCCCTACTTTCCGGAGACGCGGCGCTGGCGGGCGAACTCGGCGAGCACGACGCCCGCGGCGACCGAGGCGTTGAGGCTCTCGACCTTGCGGGCGATCGGGATCGACAGGATCGTGTCCACCGATTCGGACACCAGACGCGACAGGCCCTTGCCCTCCGAACCGACGACGATGACGGTCGGGCCGGTGCCGTCGTAGTCGTCGAGCGAGGTGTCGCCGTCGCCGTCGAGACCGACGAGCTGCACGCCACGCTTGGCCCAGTCCTGAAGCGTGCGGTTGAGGTTCGTGGCCTTCGCGACCGGAACGCGCGCCGCGGCACCGGCGGACGTGCGCCACGCGACGGCGGTAACCGAGGCCGAACGCCGCTCCGGGATGAGCACGCCGTGCGCGCCGAACGCGCCGACCGACCGGATGACCGCGCCGAGGTTGCGTGGGTCCGTGATGTTGTCGAGGGCGACTAGCAGCGCCGGTTCCTCGGAAGAGAGCGCCCGCTCGATGAGGTCCGACGGGTCCGCGTAGGCGAACGGCGGAACCTGCAGGCCGACGCCCTGATGCATGCCGTTGGAGGTCATCTTGTCGAGGTCCGTACGTGGCACCTCGAGGATCGAGATGCCACGCTCGGCGGCCATCGACACGGCCTCGGTGAGACGCTCGTCGTTCTCGGTGCCGTCGGCGACGTACAGCGCTGTCGCCGGGGCGCCGGCGCGAAGGCACTCGACGACGGGGTTGCGGCCGAGCACGAGCTCCGGGCCGTCGGCGTTCTTGATCGCGTGCGCCCGGCGCTGGCGTGCGCCCTCGGCCTTCCGCTCGGCGCTCTTCGCGCGCTTGTGCGCGGGGTGGTATTCGCGCTCGGTCGCCTTCGGTGTCGCGCGGCGCCCCTCGAGTCCGCGGCGCCTGCGTCCACCCGAACCGACGACCTGCCCCTTCTTGGTACCCGTCTTGCGGACCGCGCCGCGGCGCCTCGAATTACCTGCCACGATGTGCTCCTCTTACTCGGTACTTTGTGCTGGGTCGGCGAGCGACCAACGCTGGCCCTCGGCTGTATCGGCGACCTCGATGCCCGCTTCGGTGAGCTGGTCGCGGATGGCGTCCGCGGTCTCGAAGTCCTTGTCCTTACGCGCTTGTTGACGTCGGGCGAGCTGCGCCTGCACGAGGGAATCGAGCGCGTCCATCGCCTGATCTCCGCCCGCCGCGGTGCCTTCGAACCAATTATCCGCCAGCGGGTCGATTCCGAGAATTCCGGCCATTGCGCGCACCGCCCCCGCAGCGGCCTTCGCCACGTCGGCATCGCCGGCGGCAAGTGCCGCGTTGCCCGCGCGCACCTGGTTGTGAATCTCCGCGAGCGCAGCGGGCACGGCGAGATCGTTATCCAACGCCTCTACGAACGTCGAGGTTGGTTCGCCGGCCTGGAAGGCGCTGCGTTCGCCGTCATACATGGTGTCGAGGATGCGCAGGACGAAGGCCTCGATCCGCCGGTATGCGGTCGCGGCTTCCTGTAGCGCCGCGGGCGAGTATTCGAGCATCGAGCGGTAGTGGGCGCTGCCGAGGTAGTAGCGCAGCTCGACCGGGCGGACATCGGTGAGGATGTTCGGCACGGCGAGGACGTTGCCCAGGGATTTGGACATCTTCTCGCCGCTCATGGTGACCCAGCCGTTGTGCAGCCAGTATTGCGCGAAGCCGTCGCCGGCGGCGTGCGCCTGGGCTGCCTCGTTCTCGTGGTGCGGGAACTGTAGGTCGAGCCCGCCGCCGTGGATATCGAATTCGGCGCCGAGGTACCACGTGGCCATGGCCGAGCACTCGAGGTGCCAGCCCGGGCGGCCGTTCCCCCACGGGGTCGGCCAACTCGGCTCGCCCGGCTTGGCGAACTTCCACAGGGCGAAATCGTGCGGACTGCGCTTTCCGCGCGCGGCGTTCGCCCCCTCCCCCTGCGGGTCCTCGGCGTCTTTGAGGTCGTCGGTGCGGTTTCCGGAGATCGTGCCGTAGTCGCCCTGCGGGGCCTTCGCCCACGCGGACATGTCGAAATACACCGAGCCCTCGGCAGCGTAGGCGAAGCCATTATCGATGAGCCGCTGCATGTAGTCGACCATCTGGGTGACATGGCCTGTGGCGCGCGGTTCCACACTCGGGGGAAGCACGCCGAGCTGGGCGTAGGCGCGGTCGAACTCGCGCTCGTGCGTGGACACCCACTCCCACCACGGGCGGCCGTTTTCATCGGCCTTGGTGAGGATCTTGTCGTCGATATCGGTGACGTTGCGAACGAACGCGACGTCAAGCCCCTTGGCTAGCAGCCAGCGACGCAAGATGTCGAAGGCAACGCCGGAGCGGACGTGGCCGATATGCGGCGTGGTCTGCGGGGTTGCTCCACACAGATACACCGAGGCCTTGCCCTCACGCAGTGGCGTGAATTCGCGGAGCCGGCGGGTTGCGGTGTCGTAGAGGTGGAGCGTCACAGGGGCGAGTTTACCGGGCGAAGGCAAACGCTTCGTTGCGCGCGCCGCGAATGGGCACGATGGTCGCCTTCGCCGCCGGGGACTTCAACCAAGCGGAACTCTCGTACTTCGTGGAACTCTAGGCGTTGGCCGCGGCCATGACCTCGTCGAGCAGTTCCTGAGCACGCGGTTCGTCCGCACCTTCGGCAAGAGCGAGCTCGCCGACGAGGACCTGGCGCGCCTTGGAGAGCATGCGCTTCTCGCCGGCGGAAAGGCCACGGTCGAGATCGCGGCGCCACAGGTCGCGAACGACCTCGGCGACCTTGTTGACATCACCCGAGGCGAGCTTCTCGCCGTTCGCCTTGTAGCGGCGCGACCAGTTCGTGGGCTCCTCGACCTCTTCCTCGCGAAGCACGTCGAACACCTTGCCGAGCCCTGCGCCGTCGACCACGTCGCGCACGCCCACATACTCGGCATTCTCGGCCGGAACCTTCACCGTGAGATCGCCCTGCGAGACCTTCAACACCAGGTACTCGCGCGGATTGCCCTTGACGGTGCGGGTCTCGATCGCCTGAATCACGGCCGCTCCGTGATGCGGGTACACAACCGTGTCGCCGACCTTGAACTCCATAGGTGATTTCCCCTTTCGACCTAGCCATCTTAGCACACCCCCTAATTACGAGGGTCCCGTCTGTGCAGGTCAGAACGCCGAAGGCGTCGACCTGCGGCGAACGTCCACAAAGGTGCGGGACGGACGCCGGGCCGGCGAGGGCTCGTAAAGGGGGTAATTCCGCGAGCGATCCCTCGCTTTGGCTCCCCAGGTGAGCACTTCAGGGCGGCTGTGCATTACCATGAGAAAGGCCTTAATGCGCTTTATCTGCCGATGCGGGCGAACCGGTCCGCCGCACCACGAGGAGCTATCTGTGACCTCACCGACTTCTGGTTTCCGTCGGTCCGCTTTCGCCGTCACCGCGGCCGCAGCGGCGCTCGCCCTGTCCGCATGTGGCGCGGGGCAGCATTCCCAGACCGCCGAGAAGGCTGCCGCAGTCGACGGTGGCTCCGGCACCTCGCAGAACGTCGTGGTCAACGACTTCCGCGTCGTCGTTCCCGAGATCGGCGAGGAGAGCAACGGACCGGCTCAGGTCGCCTTCGCCGCGTCGTTCTCGGGTCCGGGCATCGGCAATCCCGAAGGCGCCGCCCTGGAGTCGGTCACGATCGACGGCACCGAGGCGACGATCGAGCCGGATGCGCGCATCCCGCGCGATTGCACGCTCGTCGCCGTCACCGACGAAGCCTCGAACACCGAGCGGCACTACGAGGACATGGGCCCCGACGTGGCGGGCGGCAACAACCCGTGCGTCGTGTACACGAAGGTGTCGCTGCCCGGCGCCGACAACCTGCAGATCGGCAACTCGGTGACGGGCTCCATCCAGTTCTCCGGCGAGGAGCCGATCGATACCCATGTGGCTGTCGGATCCAGCCGCGAGGCCGCGGGCGAGTACTCGCGCCCCGTCGAGACCGTCGAGGGCTCGGCCCACTAGAGCTTCACCGCTTCGCCCGAAGCAGGGGAAAACCCGCGACCGGAATTTCGGTCGCGGGTTTTTGCTGCGCGGTGGCCGGGCTACTGAAAGTGGCCGGGCTACCACCCTGCACCGCCGTCATTCACGTATGACGTCGGGCACGCCTATTCCGCGGGAGCGGTGAGGTTGAATGTGGCCGCCGGACTGAATGCATCGCCCACGAGAGCGTAGACCTGGTAGGAACCGGGCTCCGCGGGGGCGCGGTCGCGCTGCCCGCAGGCGCCGGGCTCGGACATGCGGCCGGACCAATCGATCTGGCGCATCACCGGCTCCTCGGGCTTGAGGTTCGCGACGTCCTCGGAATCGGACTGGGTGCAGTCGGTCGAGGACCAGACGCGCGCGTTGTCGTCGAGGCGGTACACCTCGAACGTGAGCGGGGCTCCGGAAAGATCGCGGTCGCAGGTCGAATCCGAGGTGTTGGTGATCTCCGCGTAGAAACGGACATCCCCGCCCGCCTCGAAGTTCGCCGACGCCGGACGGACGCTGACCTCGAGATCGTCGTCGGCGCAGCGGCCGCGCGAGGCCGGATCGTCGGCTTCCTTCTCGTCGGTTGCCTTCGTGGAGGTTTCCGAGGAGCTAGCGGACTCCGAGGTCTCGCTGCCTGCCGCTGCGGCCGGGTCCGCGCCACCGCCTCCCCCGTCGCGGCTGACGAGGACGAGCGCGACGACAACGGCGACGACCACGACGGCGACGAGGATCAGCGCCGCGAGTCGACGACGCACATAGATTTCGCGAGGAAGCGGGCCCTGAGGTTCGAACACGGCCCCAGGATAGGCGGACCTGCGGCCTTTTCGGCCGTGCCACACCGGGTATCGGTGAGGAATTCCTTCACCGAACCTGGCCCGTTAGGCCTCTTTGGCCTCCGCCACCGGCGGGAGCGGGGTGTCCTCGACGTCGCCGAACACGCCGCGCAGGTACGCTTTGCCGTCGCTGAGCTTGTAGGTGACAGCGACGACCGCGAGCCTGCCCTCCTCAATAGCGTCGTTGACGACGCGGCTGCGGTTGCGCAGCATCTCGCCGATTTCGATGGCGTGCGCGGCGCCCAGCTCGTCGGGGTCGGTGACGCCGGCACGACGGCCGTTGAGCATCGAGGGTGCAACCTTCTCCACGACATCGCGGAGGAAGCCGGTCGGTACGACGCCCTTGTCGAGGGCATCCAGCGCGGCGCGAACCGCGCCGCACGAATCGTGCCCGAGGATCACGATCAGCGGCGTATGTAGGACGGTGATGGCGAATTCGATCGAGCCGAGCACGGCGGTATCGATGATCTCGCCCGCGGTGCGGACGACGAACAGGTCTCCGATCCCCTGGTCGAAGATGATCTCGGCGGCGACACGGGAGTCCGAGCAGCCGAAGAGGACCGCCTTCGGGTTCTGGCCCGAGACGGTCTTCTCGCGGCGCGCAACGTTTTGCTGGGGGTTGCGCATCTCGGAGGAGACGAATCGATTATTTCCGTTGCGCAGCGACTGCCACGCGCTCACTGGTGTCTGGTTTGGCATAAACCCATTATGCTCCGCGCCCCCTCCCCCGAAGTTCAACACCCCCCGTTAAACGAAAAGTGCTGTACCCCAGGGGGACTCGACCCCTATTCCTCGGAGACCTCAGTAAACGCCCCGGCCGCGTGATCGGCAGCGAACATCGCGTGATCCCTGAGCACGGTGTCCACCTGCTCCGAGACCAGTTCGAGTGTGTCGAACAGGAAGATGTTCGTGTGCCCCGCGCCGAGAATCCGGGCGCCGACGTCAGAGTCCTTCCCGTTGAGGAAGCGGTCGGCGCGCACGTGCTGGCGCGCGAGCATGCGCCCGCACAGCTTCGCGTACTTTTTCAGCTCGGAGGTGTCGAAGTCCCCGGCGTCGACGTTGACCTTCTGCGGGCTGCGTTCGCGCACGAGGAAGCTCACGCCCTCGATATCGGTATAGCCGTACAGCGGATCGCCGTCGACGATGAACGCGTCGAACGCGTCGGCGATGCGCTTAGCGGGGTCGAATTCGTCCTCGATCCCGCTCGCGGTGCTCTGCACCGGCGCGAGCCCGTCGAGCACGGAGTGCCGCGACATCTTCAGCTCGAGGATCACTTTGTCCTCGGCCGATTTGCCCCAGCCCTCGACGAGGACCCAGAAGCGGGACAGCCCGCGGCTCGCGGTTCCGGAGCCGGTGCGAATCGCGACGTCGTGGATGCGGAAGAAATTCTTCGGCAGCTCGTCCTTCGCAGACGAGGGCTGGACCCTCCTGGAATAGCGGCGCACGGCGTCATCGATAAGTGGGGTGAGCCCCGGGCGGCGGCGCACGCGGTTCGTCTCGCGGAAGTTGAGTTCGTCGAAATCGATGCGCTTGCGGAGGAAGGATTCGCGGCTGCGTCCGGCTTTCTTCATGTAGCTGCGAATCACCTTCGGCGTGTCGTCGCCGGACACGCGGCGCGTCGCCTCCTCGGGGTCGGCGACGCACTTTTCAACGCCCTCGAGGTAGGAAGCGACGAACTTCTTCGCCACCTTCATCGCCTTCTTGCGCGAGGCGCCGCCCTCGATGGCTGCGAGCGCGAATCCGACGGCGCCGCGCCCGAGATCCCACGTGAACGGCGCCATCCACGCCTCGTCCATATCGTTGAGGCTGAACAGCGGTTCGCCGTCCGCGCCGGGCAGCACGCCGTAGTTCTCCGGGTGCACGTCGCCGACGGTCGGGACGAACGGGAGGTGCGCGTCCGAGCCCGCGAGGTCGCGGTAGTAGAGCATCGCGGTGCCGCGGAAGAACGGGAACGGGCTCCGCGCGATGCCCTCGAACTTCGAGCTCACCGCCGAGGGCACGAGCTGCATGCGCAGCAGGTGGTCTTCGATCACGGTGTCGCGCACGTGCAGCCGGCGGTGACGGCCAGTGAGCATCTCCGGCGGAACCTCGACGTCGCCGCGCGCGACCTCGCGCGAATATGTTTCGAATTCGCCCCTGCGTCGCCGGTGTGCGGGAACGGTCGCCGGAGTCGGCGTCGGCAGCCCCAGCGAGGCCACCGACTCCAGCAGCTCGGCAACGGACTTGGACTCGGTCTTCGCCTGCGCCGACTCGGCCTTCTTCTTCGGCGCGGCCTTCTTCGATGCGGCTGTCTTCTTCGCGATCGGTTTCTTCGCGGTCGGCTTATTTGCAGTCGAATTCTTCGTAGTCGTCTTCTTCGACGACTCCGACTTCTTGACCGACGCGCTCGTCCCCGCAGACTTCGAAGCCCCGGATGTCTTGGTCGCAGGCTTCTTCTGCGCTGTCTTCTCCGCCGTCTTCTCTGTCGTCTTCTTCGACGCGGGCGTCGCTGTCGCTGTCGCGGTCGCGGTGCGCGAGGTGCTCTTCGGGCTCGCGGCGCTCTTCTGGCGACGCGACGGCTTTTTCGCCTTCTTCGCCGGCGCCTTCGTTGCGCCGGTTGTGGCCGATGTTGTCGAGTTCGGCTTCTCGGAGTTGCCTGACGTGTTGTCGTTGGTGCGGCTCGTTGCCTGCGGTTGGCTCATGTGCACGATTATCGCATTGTCATCAAATCGCCTCGGGATCTTTTCGACTCCGGGCGCCTCGCGCGCGATACTGGGTACGCGCCCCGCGCAGACCACGAACACCCAATCCAACTATGACGTCGGAGTTACCCATTTCCAGCCGCACCGCACTCTCCGCTCTCGACGCCAAGGCGGTCATCGCCTGGTACGACGAGCACGGCCGCACGCTCCCGTGGCGCGCCTCGGGGTCGTCACCGTGGTCGATCCTGTTGTGCGAGGTCATGAGTCAGCAGACCCCGGTCGACCGGGTGATTCCCGCGTGGCACGACTGGATCGCCAAGTGGCCGGGGCCGGCCGAGCTTGCCGAGGCATCGTCTGCCGAGGTCCTCCGCGCGTGGGGCAAGCTCGGTTACCCGCGCCGGGCGCTGCGACTCAAGGAATGTGCGCAGGCTATCGTCGA
>NZ_DYXM01000201.1 GCF_020742175.1 Dietzia timorensis | reverse complement strand
ATTTCTTCCAGCCGAGATTGTAGGCATCGACCTCGCCACGCACGGCGTCGAGGAACCACACCTTGTTCACCACGTCCTCGAGAAGCTCGACGTCGTGGGAGATGATGATGAGCCCGCCCTCGTGCTTGGCGAGGAAGTCGCGCAACCAGTTGATCGAATCGGCGTCGAGGTGGTTGGTCGGCTCGTCGAGAAGCAGCGTCGTCGCGGACTTCCCGCCCCCCTCGGAAGCGGCGAACAGAATCCGGGCGAGCTCGACGCGGCGACGCTGGCCGCCCGAAAGGGTGCCCATCTGCTGCTCGAGGATGCGGTCCTCCAGCCCCAGCGAGGCGCAGATCCGTGCGGCCTCGCTTTCGGCCTCGTAGCCGCCTCGCGCGGAGAATTCCTCCTCGTACCGACCGAAGCGGCGAACGGCCTTCTCCTGCCTTTTCGCGTCGGAGTCGTCGGCCATTCGCTCTTGCTCGATCGACATCTTCGCCATCAGTTCGTCGAGGCCACGCGCGGAGAGCACGCGGTTCTTCGCCGTCTGGTCCATGTTCCCCTCGCGCGGATCCTGAGGGAGATAGCCGATCTCGCTCGTCGAGATGACTTCGCCGCCGTAGGGCTCCCCCTCGCCGGCGATGATGCGCATGGTGGTGGTCTTACCGGCGCCATTGCGACCGACGAGCCCGATGCGGTCCCCCGGTTGCACACGCAGCGTCTGGCCGTCCATGTGCAGCAGGGTGCGCACACCTGCGCGTACCTCTAGGTCGTCAATGGTGATCACGTGTAAGCGCCGTTCCCTTCAAATCGAGCCGATTGGCCAACGGGCCACATTACCGGCCGCTTCGCCCGTGAGGCGAACCGAGAATCTCCCGCCGAACTCCGGGCTAATGTGGTGGACGATATGCCCACTCGCGACTTCCTCATCGCCGGCCTCGGTCCCGCGGGCCTCGCCCTCGCCGCCGCGTGCTCCCGCCGGGGCCTCTCCGTGCGCGCCGTAGACCCCAGACCCGGGCGTGTCTGGTCGGCGACCTACGGGATGTGGGACGACCAGTGGGAGGCCGCGTGCGCAGCCTTCCCCGAGCTTTCCGAAGTTCCTGTCGCCACGACATCCCACCCACGACTCGTTGCTCCACGCAGATCCGGCGCACGCCCGGAGTTCGGACGGATCGCCGCGGATTACGTCGTCGTGGACTCCCCTGCCCTACAACGCTCCCTCGCTGCCGCATGCCCTCCAGGCATGACGTCGGAGCAAGCACCTTCCACGGCCGATCTGGGTGCCCTCGCGGCGCAGGGCACGCGCGTCGTCGACTGCCGTGGCGCCGTCCCACCGGACCTGCGTGCCGACCCGGCGGCGGCCACGTGCCAGAGCGCATACGGCGTCGTCCTGCCGGCCGGTCTGGCTCGCGAATACCTTCCTGGGAGCAAAGGCTTCCTGATGGACTGGCGCACCGACTCCTTCGGATCGCCCGCGGTGCCCAGTTTCCTCTACGCCGTCAATCTGCCCGGAGACAGGGTGCTTCTCGAGGAGACCGACCTCGTCGGAGCGCCGGCGTTGTCGATCACCGAATTGCGAGAACGCCTCCATCAGCGGCTCGGCTGGGCCTCCGGAACACGTGGAAGGGCCGGAGATCTTGACGATGTCGAGAGTTCGCGCGGGGTGTTCGCGACCGAGAAAGTCCGATTCCCCGTGCTACCGGCGAAGCGCCCAAAGGGCCTAGAGACTTTCGGCACGGCCGGCACCGCCGGGCATCCGGCCACCGGATACAGCGTCGGAGAGATCCTTCGCAGCGCAGTGGGCGCAGCCGACGCGCTCGCGGCCGGGCGCCCCATCCCCTCCTCTGCGGGAGTAGGGACGCGTGCGCTGCATCGCATGGGTCTCCGCGCCCTCCGGGCGCTCGATGGTCCGGCGCTACAGGAAATGTTCGCGGGCTTCGCCGCGATGGACGTGCGACGTCAACAAGCGTTTCTGGACCGAAGTTCGAGGGCATTGCCGACCGGAATGGCGATGGCCACACAGTGGTGGAATACGACAAACGCCACGCGTGCATCGGTGGCACGCGCGGCGCTTCTCGGACGGTAGGTTCCCGGAGTCCCCGGGGCCTAAGGCCCCGGGGCGATTGGAGTCAGATCAGATCGTGAACCCGAGCGCGCGGAGCTGCTCACGTCCGTCATCGGTAATCTTCTCGGGGCCCCACGGCGGCATCCATACCCAGTTGAGCTCGAGCTCGTCGCACGGCCCGTCGTCGACGACCGCGCTGTGCGCCTGGTCCTCGATCATGTCGGTGAGCGGACATGCGGCTGAGGTCAGCGTCATGTCGACCCGGGCGGTCTTGCCGTCGTGAATCCAGATGTCGTACACGAGGCCGAGGTCGACCACGTTGATGCCGAGCTCGGGGTCGACGACGTCGCGCATCGCTTCCTCGACATCGGCGGCGAGCTCGAGGTCCTCGGGGCTCTGCTCGGTGCGGTCGGCGGCGGGACGGAATTCGCCGTTGTAGGACATCGAGTCGTCCTGCGAGGCATCAGCCTCGGCGGCGACATCTTCGCCGGTCTTCTGCTGCGTGGCGTCAGTCATTTTCGATCACTCCTGTGATGACTACTTTTGCTGCTGGACAAGTGCGTCTTTGAAGGCCATCCAACCCAGCAGAGCGCACTTGACGCGCGCCGGGTACTGGGACACGCCCTGGAGAGCGACGGCATCGTCGAGCAGGTCCTCGTCGCCGTCGATCTTCCCGCGGGAGGAAATCATCTCGTGAAAGCCGTCGAAAATCTCCATCGCCTCTTCGACGGGCTTGCCCACGAGGAGGCTCGCCATCATCGACGTCGAGGCCTGGGAGATGGAACAGCCCTGGGCCTCGTAGGAAATATCCTCGACCGTCCGTCCGTCGGGCCCGAGCTCAAGTCGAAGCGTGAGCTCGTCGCCGCACGTCGGATTAACGTGGTGGACTTCTGCGCCGAAAGGTTCGCGGAGGCCTGAAAGCTGCGGGTTTCGGTAGTGATCGAGGATCACTTCCTGATACATCTGTTCGAGCTTCATATCCCCTACCTCACTGCAAAGAAGTCTTGCGCCGCGACTACAGCTTCTGCCAGCGCATCGGCCTCGTCAAGTGTGTTGTACACCGCGAATGACGCTCTGACGGTCGAATTTATTCCATAGGCGCGATGCAGGGGCCACGCGCAGTGATGTCCGACGCGCACGGCAACACCGCGGTCGTCGAGCACCTGGCTGACGTCGTGGGCATGGACCCCGTCGACGACGAAGGACACGGCGCCACCACGAGCGGTGTTGTCCGTCGGTCCGACGATGCGCACTCCGTCGATGGCGGACACCTTTTCGAGGGCCCGTGCGGTGAGCTCGGCCTCGTGCGCCGCGACCGCATCCATCCCGATGCGCTCGAGATAGCGTACGGCGGCCCCGAGACCGACGGCCTGCGACGTCATCGGAACACCCGCCTCGAACCGCTGGGGCGGTGCGGCGAAGGTCGTACCCTCCATCGTCACCGTCTCGATCATCGATCCGCCCGTGAGGAACGGCGGCATCTGCGCGAGCAACTCGCGACGGCCGTAGAGGACGCCTACGCCGGAGGGGCCGAGCATCTTGTGCCCGGAGAAAGCGGCGTAGTCGACACCGAGCGCACGGAAGTCGACCGGCATATGCGGAACCGACTGGCAGGCGTCGAGCACCGTGAGCGCGCCGACGGCCTTGGCCATGTCGACGACGCGGGCCACATCGAGAACGGCGCCGGTGACATTCGACTGGTGCGTCAACGCGACGACCTTCGTGCGCTCGGTGAGTTCGAGCGAGTCGAGGTCGATGCGACCGTCTTCGGTGAGCCCGAACCATTTGAGAGTCGCGCCCGTCCGGCGGGCGAGCTCCTGCCAAGGAACAAGGTTCGCGTGGTGCTCGAGTTCGGAGACGACGATCTCGTCGCCCTCGCCGACGTGGTGCCCCTCGAAGCGGTCGTCGCCGAGGACGAACGCCACAAGGTTGAGCGCCTCGGTCGCGTTCTTGGTGAACACGAGCTCGTCGGCATCGGCGCCGACGAAGCCGGCGAGCGCCTCACGCGCGTCCTCGTAGGCGTCGGTCGCTTCCTCGGCGAGCTGATGCGCGCCTCGGTGAACCGCCGCATTCGACGTGGTGAGAAACTCGTATTCGGCGTCGAGCACCTGCCTGGGGCGCTGCGATGTGGCGCCCGAGTCCAGGTAGATCAAGGGCTTTCCATCGCGCACCGTGCGCGACAAGATCGGAAAGTCCTCGCGGATCTTGGTGATATCCAGTGCTGAGGACAACGTGGTACCTACGCCTTCGCCGCGTCGGTGTAGCGCTCGTAGCCGTGCTCTTCGAGCTCGTCGGCGAGCTCGGGGCCGCCGGAGGTGACGATGCGGCCATCGGCGAACACGTGGACGGTGTCCGGCTTGATGTAGCGGAGGATGCGCGTGTAGTGCGTGATGAGCAGGATGCCGCCGTTCTCGCCCTCCTTGTAGCGGTTCACGCCGTCCGAGACGACGCGGAGGGCATCGACGTCGAGTCCGGAGTCGGTCTCGTCGAGCACCGCGATCTTCGGCTTGAGCAGATCGAGCTGGAGGATCTCGTGCCGTTTCTTCTCGCCGCCGGAAAAGCCCTCGTTGACCGAACGCTCGGCGAAGTTCGGGTCGATTTTGAGATCGTTCATGGCGGACTTGACTTCCTTGACCCAGTGGCGCAGCTTCGGGGCCTCGCCGCGCACTGCGGTCGCGGCGGTGCGCAGGAAGTTCGACATCGACACGCCGGGCACCTCGACGGGGTACTGCATGGCGAGGAAGAGTCCTGCGCGGGCACGCTCGTCCACGCTCATCGACAGCACGTCCTCACCGTCGAGGGTGATGGTGCCGCCGGTGACCTCGTACTTGGGGTGGCCGGCGATGACGTAAGACAGTGTGGACTTGCCCGAACCGTTCGGGCCCATCACCGCGTGGGTCTCGCCAGAGTTGATGGTGAGGTCGACGCCCTTGAGGATTTCTTTCGCTTCCTCGTTCTCGTCGGTGGCTGCCACTCGCGCGGTGAGGCCGCGGATTTCCAAAGTAGACATGAGATCAATCGCTTTCGATAAGTGGTTTGTGGCGCCCCTCGCCGGTAACTCCCGGCGAAGGGCCGCTAAGTAGAACGGTTGCTAGACGCCGACGAGCGCGAGCTCGTCCTCGACGTACTCCGCGAGACGCTCACGGACATCCTTGACGGAGATCTTGGCGATCACCTCGCCGAAGAATCCGCGTACGACGAGCCGGCGAGCGACTTCCTCCGGGATGCCGCGGGCCTGAAAGTAGAACAGCTGGTCGTCATCGAAACGTCCGGTTGCACTCGCGTGGCCTGCGCCCTCGATCTCGCCGGTCTCGATCTCCAGGTTCGGAATGGAGTCGGCGCGCGCGCCGTCGGTGAGGATGAGGTTACGGTTCAGCTCGTAGGTGTCGGTGCCGGTAGCGGCCGCACGAATGAGCACGTCGCCAACCCAGACCGCGTGGGCATCGGGAAGCTTCGACGTCTTGTCCGCCTGCAGCGCACCCTTGTACATGATGTTCGAGCGGCAGTTCGGGGTATCGTGATCGACGAGAAGACGATGCTCGATGTGCTGGCCGTCGTCCGCGAAGTAGAGGCCGAACATCTCGATCTCTCCGCCGGGCGCCGTGAAGTGACCATCGGAGGACACTCGGATCAGCTCGCCGCCGAAGGACGCTGCGGTGTATCGCACGCGAGCGTCGCGTCCGACCTTGAGGTGATGGCCGGCGAGGTGGGCGGCGTCGTCCTCCCAGTCCTGCACGGTAATGACCTCGAGGTAGCCGCCGTCGTCGACGATGAACTCGACATTCTCGCCGATCGTTCCGCTGCCGACCTGGTCGAGAACGACGATCGCCCGCGCGAAGCGCTCGACACGGATCTGGGTATGGGCGAAGGCGACCTTGCCCTCGCCGGGGCCCGTCATCTTCACGACCACCGGGGTCTCGAGCTCGCGCTCCTTGGCGACCGTCACGATCGTCGCGGTGTCGGTCGACGTGAAGGCCTGTGCCTGCACGCGATCGCGCGGCTCCCCGGCCTCCCCGATGCGGGGATCGTCGGTGGCGACATTTTCCACGCTGACGCCGTCGACCGGGTTTCCGTCGTTATCGCCCACGGTCAGCTCAATCGAGCCCGTGACCTCGACTCCCTTGCCGTCGTGGAGACCTCGAAGCCGCTTGAGCGGGGTGAAACGCCAGACTTCGTCCTTGAAGGTGGGCACCTCGAAGGCCTCCACGTCGCGAGACGTGAAGACGTCACCCTTGGTGAGCGAAGCGTCGAATTCCTTGCCCGCGGTGGCACCGGTGACCTTGCCCGGCACGAGATCGGTGGCCTTTTCAGTCGTTGCCATGGATTAACCCACCGATCCTTCCATTTGCAGCTCGATCAGACGGTTGAGCTCGAGCGCGTACTCCATCGGGAGTTCCTTCGCGATCGGCTCGACGAAGCCGCGGACGATCATGGCCATGGCCTCGTCCTCGTCCATACCGCGGCTCATGAGGTAGAACAGCTGGTCGTCGGAGACCTTGGACACAGTGGCCTCGTGGCCCATCGTCACGTCGTCCTCGCGGATATCGACGTACGGGTAGGTGTCGGATCGGGAGATGTTATCGACCAGCAGAGCATCACATTTGACTGTGGACTTGCTGCCCTTGGCGCCCGGGTTGACCTGAATCAGACCGCGGTACGCCGAGCGTCCACCGCCACGGGCGACGGACTTGGAGACGATCGAGGACGAGGTGTTCGGCGCGAGGTGCACCATCTTCGAACCGGTGTCCTGATGCTGTCCCTCGCCGGCGAACGCCACGGACAGAACCTCGCCCTTGGCGTGCTCACCGGTCATCCACACGGCCGGGTACTTCATCGTGACCTTGGAGCCGATGTTGCCGTCGATCCACTCCATCGTGGCGCCCTCTTCGGCGCGCGCACGCTTGGTGACGAGGTTGTAGACGTTGTTCGACCAGTTCTGGATCGTCGTGTAGCGGCAACGGCCGCCCTTCTTCACGATGATCTCGACGACCGCGGAGTGCAGCGAGTCGGACTTGTAGATCGGCGCGGTGCAACCCTCGACGTAGTGCACGTAAGCGCCCTCGTCGACGATGATGAGAGTGCGCTCGAACTGGCCCATGTTCTCGGTATTGATGCGGAAGTAGGCCTGCAGCGGGATGTCCACGTGGACGCCCGGCGGGACGTAGATGAAGGAACCGCCGGACCACACTGCGGTGTTGAGCGCGGAGAACTTGTTGTCCCCGGCCGGAATGACCGAGCCGAAGTACTCCTTGAACAGCTCGGGGTGCTCGCGAAGACCGGAGTCGGTGTCGACGAAGATGACGCCCTGGCTCTCCAGGTCCTCGCGGATCTGGTGGTAGACGACCTCGGACTCGTACTGAGCGGCGACACCGGCGACGAGGCGCTGCTTCTCCGCCTCCGGGATGCCGAGCTTGTCGTAGGTGGCCTTGATGTCCTCGGGCAGCTCTTCCCAGCTGGTGGCCTGCTTCTCCGTGGACCGGACGAAGTACTTGATGTTCTCGAAGTCGATGCCGGACAGGTCGGCCGACCACGTGGGCATCGGCTTCTTCTCGAAGATACGGAGCGCCTTCAGGCGTGCCTCGAGCATCCACTCGGGTTCGGACTTCTTGCCCGAGATATCGCGAACAACATTCTGCGAGAGGCCACGCTGGGCGGCGGCGCCGGCGGCGTCACTGTCGTGCCAGCCAAACTGGTAAGCACCGATCGAATCGATGATTTCCTCGTCTGTGGTCAATTCGCGCTCTGTTGTCTCGGCCGACACTTGGTCCTGGCTGAGAGTCATTCGACCTCGTCCTTTCGGTTATTACGTCTGGCAATGCAAGGGCAGTCACGCTGCCGACGGTCGTTTATCAGGGAAATCGTGCAGGTTTGTGGTCAGAACGTCCAATTCCGGGAGCTAGGAGACATCGCCGACCTCTTCCGGTTCCGGCTGGCCATCTAGAACGGGAATGTTCGTGGTGCACGCACAGTTACCCACGGCCAACGTCGCCAGGCGTTGGATATGTGTACCGAGCTTGACCTCGAGCACGTCCTGCTCTGCGGCGCACAGCTCCGGACAGCTCGAGGCGACGTCCCACACCGGGCAATGGTGCTGGCAAAGCTGCACCCCGGCAATGGATTCGTCCACCGTTGCTTCGTAACCCGCCTCCGACAGGGCCGTCGCGAGATCCCTCGCCGCGCGTTCGACATCGTCCGGTCCCGAGGCCGGTTCGACACCGGCGACAAGAGCAGAGAAACGACGCGAGGCGAACTTGTACACCGCTTCCGAACCACCCGCCTCTCGGAGGGCCTCAAGCGCCCCAAGAGCGAGCTGCCCGTTGGAATCGCCCCGCAGACCACGGCCTCGAGCGGTGATCCGCCAGGCTCGCGCCGGGCGTCCACGTCCTCCCGAAGGCCGACGAATCGTTTCTACCAACGACTCTTCTGCGAGATTTTCCAGGTGGCGGCGCACCGCCGTCGGAGTGAGGGACAGCGTCTGGGCAACTTCCGCAGCCGTCGAATCCGGATGCCGCAGCAGATGACCGAGAACCTTCTCTCGAGTACCGGCCCCGGCGTCCCCGCTCGATGGCGAATCGGGTTTACTTTCGGGTGCAATAGGTGCGACAGACATCAACTCACCTCCTCACGCCTCTCTACATTACGCAACATATATGTTTCGTAAATAATTCCACCCCGAAAAAGGACGCAATCGGTGCCGGGCGCCGAGGGAACTCGGCGTCCGACGTCATAGGGAAAACTATGGTGGAGCGAGAGAACCGAGAGAATACGGACGGCGTGCGAGTGATCGGGCGCGCTCGTGTAGTGGGCAATTGACACCGCGCGGCCCGGCCGCGAGGTGCGGACGGCAGCGAAGGAGCAGATGCGTGGAAGACCAACCGCAGATCCACGCGTCTCCTGACCAGGTATCGGGCGGCCCCCCGAGCGACACCCCCACGGGCCAAGCCGGCGGAAAACGGAGCCTCGGCGCCTGGTGGAGCGAGAGGCTCGGGTACGCCTCGGCCGCCTTCGGGGCGGCAGCCTCCCGGATCGCGACGTCCGAGCAGGCGCACCAACCTCTCGACGAAATCCGCGCCATCCGCGTCGCTAGGCTTCGGCTGCTGGGCACGGCGGCGTCGATGCTCATGGCATTCGGCGCTGTCGGCGCCGGCGCGTTGCCGGTGTTGCAGAACCCGGCCCAGGGCGAACGGGTCGTCGGCTTCCTGCTTCGCGTCCAGCAGGGCTCGATGACCATCGCGATGATCGGCATGGTGTCGCTCACCCTGTGCTGGCTCGCCCTTGGTTACTACGCACTTGGCCGCTCATTCCGCGGAAGGCCTCTGCCCACTCTGCGGCGGCTCGAACTCGACCGAATCATCGCCGCGTGGGCCATCCCACTGGCCGTCGCTCCGCCGATGTTCTCCAAGGACGTCTACAGCTACCTCGCTCACGGCGCGATGGCAGAGGTACTCAAGGATCCATATTCGCTCGGACCGGTGGCGGCGCTCGGGGTCGACCATCCGCTCACGATCAACGTCCCGACAATGTGGCGCGAAACGGCGAACCAGTACGGCCCCGGCTTTCTCGCGATCGAACGCTTTGTCTTCGATATCACCGGCGACAACGTCGTCGCCGGACTTGCGCTACACCGCATCTTTGCCGTCATCGGGATCATCGCGACAGCCTGGGCCATCCCCCGCCTCGCGCGCCGCTGCGGCGTATCCGATGTCGCCGCACTGTGGCTGGGCGTTGGCAACCCACTCGTACTTTTCCATCTCGTCAGCGGCATCCACAGCGAATCGGTAATGCTCGGATTCCTAGGCGTCGGGCTCGTCGCGGTTCTCCGCGCCACCGATCACGTGGGGCGGTGGGAAAAGCGCGAGTACGCGTTATTCGTCGTGGGAACGGTATTGGTGACAGCGGCGGCGATGGTCAAACTGCCGGTCGCCGTCGCCCTCGGCTTCGTCGGAATCGCGCTCGCCCGCCGGATCGGCACGAGCTGGGGCGCATTGCTGCGCGCGGTGGGAGTCATGGCGGCCCTTTCGATCGCGACAACGCTCATCGCGATGGCGGTGACCGATTCCGGACTCGGCTGGCTGACCAAGCTCGGCGCAGCCACGGCGGTGCGGTCCTGGCTGTCGCTGCCCACGGCGTTCGGCGTCATCGTCGGCGCGGTCGGGCAAATACTCGGACTTGGCGATCACACCGAGCAGGTGCTCGCGATCACCCAGACAGGCGGGATGCTTGTCGCCGGCCTGTGGACGCTTTGGCTGCTGTGGGTCGTGTGGAAGGGGCACCTGCACCCCCTCGGAGGAATGGGGCTTGCGCTTCTCGGCATTGTTCTCATGTTCCCCGTCGTCCAGCCCTGGTACGCACTTTGGGCAATGGTTCCGCTCGCCGCGTGGGTGTCGGCGTGGCGCTTCCGTCTCCTTGTCATCGGGTATTCCGCGCTTCTTGCGTGCTTCGTGCTCCCGCCTGGGTACGGCCCGCCTCCGTCGGTGACGATCGGTGCCTGGGTCGCCACGGTGATAGTCCTCGGGATCGGGCTTCTTCTCTGCGCCTGGCGGCCGGGGTATCTCCGCCTTGACCGGATCGCACAGGGCGGTAGCTCGGGGCGCGCACGCGAGGACATAACATCGACATCGTGACCAAGGCCGACGAGACTCTCGCACTGCGTGCCCGCGGGCTGGTTCGCCGATACGGCGACACCACCGCGGTCGACGGAATCGATCTGGATCTCCATCGGGGTGAGGTAATGGCCCTTCTCGGACCCAATGGCGCAGGAAAGACATCGACCGTGGAGATGTGCGAGGGCTTCATCGCCCCGGACGAGGGCTCGATCTCGATCTTCGGGCTCGATCCCATCGCCGACCGCGAGCAGGTGCACGCCCGGGTCGGGATGATGTTGCAGGGTGGCGGCGCCTACTCCGCGTCACGCACCGAGGAAATGCTGCGGCTCATCGCCTCGTTCTATGCGGACCCGCTCGACGTCGACTGGCTGCTCGACACACTTGGTATGCGTGAACACGGCCGCACCCCGTACCGCCGGCTATCCGGCGGGCAACAGCAGCGTCTGTCCCTCGCCTGCGCCATCGTCGGCAAACCGGAATTGGTGTTCCTCGACGAACCCACGGCCGGACTCGACGCCCAGTCACGCATCGCCGTGTGGGACCTCGTCCGCGCTCTTCGCCGCGATGGCGTCGCCGTGCTGCTCACCACCCACCTCATGGACGAGGCGGCCGAACTTTCGGACTCCGTCGTCATCATCGACCGCGGCAGCGTTGTCGCGACGGGCTCACCCGAACAGATCTCCTCACTCGGGCTCAGTGACGGCGTGGTGGCGACTTTCCCCGACGACGTGCCCGCATCCGAACTGGACAGCCTCGCCGGCGCACTGAGCGGCTTCGACGTGCGCGTACGAGGAGGAAACAGGGCCAACGAGATCAGCATCGACGGGGCCTCCTCCCCCGAGCTCTT
>NZ_DYXM01000200.1 GCF_020742175.1 Dietzia timorensis | reverse complement strand
CGTGCCGGACGATCCGAATGAAAGGGGAACTCCCCTACCCTATCGCTCGCCGTTCTTATCGCGGAGGCTTCCCAGCCGCTTCTCACGGGCGAAGGACCGCGCGGCCGAGGTGTCGATGATCTGGGCGATCCGCTCGGGATCGTCCGACATCGGCACATGCCCGAGCCCGCGCATCGGGATGATCCGCGCCTGCGGGAAATAGTTGTGCACGTTGTGGCGCTGCCCGGCGAACAGTACGAGGTCGCGGGTGCCCCAGGCGATGGTGATCGGGAGGTTTCGGTCGGTGGGCGAGGAGAACGTGAAATCGAGGTCCGGCAGGTCGTCGAGCAACGTGTTCTCGGCCAGCGCGTTCGCGTCGATGAGCATCGACTCGGCCGGGTATTTCCACGGGTGGGTGGAGAACACGCCGAACATCACCGACCGGCTGACCCTGTTGGCCGAGAGTTTCGGCACCAGTGGCTTGATCACCCCGACCGATTTCTTCAGCGCGAGGAACACCTGCTCGGCGTGCTTGAGTTCGAAGCGGTTGCGGAAGAAACCGGCGGGCGAAATCCCGGTCACGCCGCAGGCCAGGCCTCGGCTGCCCATTTCGAGCGCCACATATCCGCCGAGCGAATTGCCGACGAGGTGAGGCCTCTCCCCCGGCGTGCCGAGCTCCTCGATGATTTCGGCGAGGGAATCGAGGACATACGGGATCGGGTTCGTGCCCTTCGGGATCGCGCCGGAGGCGCCGTGGCCGGGCAGGTCGAAGGTCACGACCCGGTATTTCTCGGCGAGCAGCGGGACTACGGGGTCCCAGGCGTGCTGCTGGTGGACGACGCCGTGGATGAGAATCACGGTGGGCGCATCCGGGTTTCCGTGCACCGTGGACGCGATCTCGAGTCGATTGGCCATGGCTACTCGGTTTACCACGACTTACCGTTCTTCATCGGCCTATTCGCCAGAATGCCCACCGTCCGTCCGAGGCGAGGCGGCTCCGGGCATGGGAAATTGCGATCGTCCGACGTCATAAGCCTGTGAAAATCTCGCGAATGATGCTGCCGGGTAATGACTTTCACGATTTACAACGCTAATGTTGATTAAGTGTTCGATGGCCAACGGGGGATGTGGGTCATCGCAGTAGGGGTCTTTACGAAAGACGGGAATCGCCGGCGTTTCGGGCGATGTTTTCGCAGCGCTGGGGGGCGGGGCAAAATATTGTTCCTCGCGCGAAAGCATTCCGACCGGACGCGATATCCGTCGCTCGCAGGCTCCTATCGAATTTAATTCTTTAGGGGGAGAATATGGAGACGAATACGTGGCGCGAGGGCGGTACGACCGAGGCGCCGAGCGACGACAATGATCAGGCGGGGCAGATCGCGCAGCAGTTGCGCACTCTGGTGATGCGGTTCGAGCTGCTGAGTAGACGCAATCGCTCGACTTTTCCGCTGAGCCATTCGCAGCTGTCGATGCTCAGCACGCTGTCCAAGCACGGTTCACTGCGGATGACCGAGCTGGCGCGGTATGAGAATGTGCGCGTTCCGACCGTCTCGAACGCGGTGTCCACGCTTGAGGGGCTCGGACTCGTGTGCCGCGTCTCGACGGACCACGACCGGCGGGTGGTCAATGTCGCGTTGACGCCGGCGGGCCGCCGCGCGGTCAAGGAATCGACGCAACAGCGCGAGGCCTATTTCGCGGAGACGATCGCGGAGCTGCCCGAGGACAAGCGCGAGGAACTCCATCGCGCGATCCCCGCCGTGCACGATCTGCTCCAGCACATCGAGAAACAAGCCGGCTAGGCCTGCCCGGGGTTTCGGCGCCTGGCACCGCCTCGCGGCAGCTCCGCGCCGGACCCTAGTCCTCGAACCCGATGGAGAATGCGGCCTGCAGGTCGACCTTCGACAGCGCCCGGAACGCGATGTGCGTCTCGGTCTCGCGGACCCCGTCGATCTTGTTGAGCTTGTCGGACACGACCTGGGCGATCTCCTCATGGGTGCGCGTGCGCACGAGCACGATGAGGTCGATCGCGCCGGTCACCGAGTAGACCTCGGACACGCCTTCGAGCTCGGCGATGGCCTCGGCCACCTCGGGAATGCGGGCGGTGTCGACCTGAACGAAAACAATCGAGGTAATCACGGTCTCAATGCTAGCGCCCGCGCGCGGGCTACGAGACGTTCTCGGCGCCCCAGTAGGCCTTCATCGAGGTCACCTTGCCGTCCTCGCCGTGCACCATGAGATCCCACACGTTGATCGTGGTCGCCGTGTTCTCGTCGAATCGCGTGACCAACTCGAAGTTGAACAACAGCTCGCTGCCGCACACCCGCGTCTCGAGCAGCGTCGCCTTCATATCCAGCGGCGCCAGGTTGTCGTAGAACTGACGGATCGCGTCGATGCCCTCGTTCACGGAACCCCCGCCGACTGGATCCTCGAGCGTCGCGTCCTGCGCGTACACGCCTGCGAGCACCTCCGGGTCCGAGGCATTGAGCCCCGCGATGTAGGTCTCGGCGGTCGCGCGGATCTGCTCGGGCGTAGCGGCCATGGGTGGTCCCCTTTACTCACGTATGACGTCGGACGTGCCCATCCTGCCAGCCCGGCACCGCCCACGCGGGCCTGTTCCGGCAGCCCGAACGCCTCACACGAAAAAGCGGTGCCGCAGCATTCACGCTGCGGCACCGCCGTCGAACTGAACTATCGAACGTCCCTAACTCCCCGAAGAATTCTTGTCCTCGAGGCGCATCATCGCCTGACGTCCATAGGCCCACTGCTTCGTCGAGGTGAGCTGCGCGCGACGGTTACCGTTGACCTGCATCCCCCACGACACGATCGCCATGAAGCGGTTACGGAACCCGACGAGCGTGGCCAGGTGCACCGCGAGCCACATGACCCACGCGACGAACCCGGAGATCTCGAACTTGCCGACCTTCACCACCGCGCTGTAGCGCGAAACCGTCGCCATCGAGCCCTTGTCGAAGTACTTGAACGGCTTGCGCTGCGTCGGCGAGGCCCCGTCGAGCTCGTTGGAGATGAGCTTGGCGACGTAGCGGCCGCCCTGCTGCGCGAACGGCGCGACGCCCGGCCAGTTGTTGAGGTTGACCATGTCGCCGATGAGGAAGATGTTCTTCTGCCCCGGCAGCGAGAAGTCTTCGTTGACCATCACGCGACCGGCGCGGTCGACCTCGGCGCCCGTCTGCTCGGCGAGGTGCTTGCCCAGCGGGCTCGCGGCGACGCCGGCGGACCAGATCTTGCACGACGCCGAGATCCGGCGGACCTCACCGTTGGAGTCCTTCACCTCGATGCCGTCGTAGTCGACGTTCTGCACCATTGCGTTGAGCTGCACCTCGACGCCGAGCTTCTCGAGCGCCTGACGGGCCTTGCCGCCGAGATTCTCGCCGAAGGGCGGAAGCACGAGCGGCGCCGCGTCGAGCAGAACCACCCGTGCGTCCGCCGGGTTGATCGCGCGGAAGCTGTCGGTGAGTGTCTTATGCGCGAGCTCGGCGACCTGCCCGGCCATCTCCACGCCCGTCGGCCCCGCGCCGACGATGATGAAGGTGAGCAGACGGCGGCGCTCTTCATCGTCCTCGGTGATCTCGGCCTGCTCGAAGCAGCCGAGGATGCGCGAACGCAGCTCGAGCGCGTCGTCGATGGTCTTCATTCCCGGCGCGTAGACCTCGAAATGGTCGTTGCCGAAGTAGGACTGCCCGGCGCCCGCGGCGACGATGAGGCTGTCGTATTCCACGGCGAAGGACACGTGACCCATCTCCGCGTACAGGGTCTTGTTTTCCACGTCGACGTTCTCGACATCGCCGAGCACGACCCGCGCATTGTTCTGGTCGCGCAGGATCATCCGCGTCGACGGCGCGATCTCGCCGACGGACAGAATGCCGGTGGCGACCTGGTAGAGCAGCGGCTGGAAAAGGTGGTGGCCGGTGCGCGCGACGATCGTCACCTCGACGTCGTCACGCCCCTTGAACTGCTGCGCCGCGGAAAGTCCGCCGAACCCGGACCCGATGACGACGACGCGATGCTTGCTCACTTCCGCCGGATCGTCGTTGATAACGGGCTCGTTGCCGGTAATGGTGTACGGCTCGATCGGCCCGTCGATGTTCGTTTGTTCGGCCATGGACTCTCCTAAGTTTCGCTCGCGTCTGTCCCAACGGTAGTCGCCTCGCGCTTGTGGCGCGTGGCAGGCGCTGACCGCAGATGCCGCCAACGGCAAATCTTAGAACGACTCGTCGCTTCGTGCAGGTTCGCACCCGTTGCGGGTGGCACGCGGGGGCACAATCCCCATCCGAATATGACGCCGGACGTGCCGATCAACCCCGGCGGGCGGGCTCCCGACTCGCTGCTCCGGAGTCCTCCAGGGCGGTCCCCTTGAGCTCGGGCAGGGTAAATGCGGCCGCCGCGGCGATGACAAAGGCGATGGCGAACACGGCGAAGACGAGTACCTGCCCGCCGCCGTCAAGAAGAAGCGGTACGAGCAGCGGGGCGAGGATCGACGCGAGGCGCCCGAACGCCGCCGCCTGCCCGGTGCCGGAGGCGCGAGTTGCGGTCGGATACAGCTCGGGGCCGATCGCATACAGCGCACCCCACGCGCCGAGGTTGAAGAATGACAGCGCCATTCCCGCGGCGATGACGGTTCCCGGGGTGTCAGCAAGCCCGAACAGGCCGGCGGCGACTGCGGAGCCGGAGAGGAATACGGCGAGGGTCAGCCGGCGGCCCCACACTTCGATGAGCCATGCCGCCGCCGCGTAACCGGGCAGCTGCGCGAGCGTGATGATGAGCGTGTATTCGAAAGACTTGACCAGGTCGAAGCCCTGCGCGACGAGCAGACTCGGCAGCCAGATGAACGCGCCGTAGTAGGAGAAGTTGATGCCGAACCACACGACCCACAGCGCGAGCGTGCGGCCGCGGTAGCGGCGGGACCACAACGTTTCGGGGTGCTCCGTCGGCTGCTCGAGGTTCTCGGGCTGCGTGCCCTGCGCGGAGTGCCCGTCGAGCTCCCTGGGCGACCGCCCGTACTCGGGACCGGCGGCCTCCTCGAAGCCGCGCACAACCTCCTCGGCCTCCTCGTGCTTGCCCCGGGATTCGAGGAAGCGCACAGACTCGGGCATGCCGAAGCGGATGACCAGCGCGTACACGGCGGGAACCAGACCGAAGGCCAACGCCCAGCGCCACCCGTCGTCGCCGATGGGCACGACGAAGTAGCCGATGAGCGCGGCGAGGAGCCAGCCCAGCGCCCAGAACGCCTCGAGGCCGACGACGACGCGCCCACGAATCTTGCGCGGGGCGAATTCGCTGATCAGCGTCGAGGCGACGGGGAGCTCCGCTCCGAGGCCGAGTCCGACGAGAAAGCGCAGCGCGATGAGCATCGCCAAGCCCGTGGACAGGGCGGCGGCGCCGGTGGCCAACCCGTAGATGAGAAGGGTGAGCGCGAAAACGTAGCGGCGGCCGAACTTATCGGCGAGCAGCCCGCCGACGCTCGCGCCGATCGCCATACCCACGAACCCGATGGACGCGATGAGGCTGTTCTCGGTCGGACTCAACCCCCACTGCACGGTGAGCGCGGCCATGACGAACGAGATGAGCCCGACGTCCATTGCATCGAGCGCCCAACCGATGCCGGCGCCGCCGAGCATGCGACGGTGTCGCGAAGTGAAGGGTAATTCGTCTAGTCGCTGGGTACGGGTCCTCATGCAGGCTTACTTTAATCCTGTTCAAAGGTTCCTCACAGCCCAGGGTGAGGTGTACCACTTCGCGACGTACGTGGTCGCGTTACTTCTTCGGCGTTCCCGCAACGAACGCGAGCCC
>NZ_DYXM01000199.1 GCF_020742175.1 Dietzia timorensis | reverse complement strand
CGCCGGCTACGCCGCGCTCGGCGCCTTCGGCCCGGACGGCGACCACGAGTTCGAGGTGTTCAACATCGCCGTCGACCCCGAATTCCAGGGCCGTGGCCTCGGCCGCGCCCTGCTCGCCGAGATGCTCGCCGTCGCCGACGCCGAGTCCGCGCCCGTCCTGCTCGAGGTCGCCACAGGCAACATCGTGGCGCGCACGCTGTACGAGGCGCACGGCTTTTCCGTGGTCGGCCTGCGCCGCAATTATTATCGACCTAGCGGAGAGGACGCCTATGCGATGGTGCGCTCCGCCGTCATAGGTGGGTCCGAGCCGCAGCCGGGCGAGTCCACCGCAGTCCCCGAGGAGGCGTGATGTCCACCGCTGCCAACGCCGGCGCCAACGCCGCAGCGCCGCAGGTCGTCCCCGCCGCGCCGCTCGATCTGTCCGTCCCGCGCGTGGTGCTCGGCATCGAGTCCTCGTGCGACGAGACCGGAGTCGCGTTGTCGCGCGTGTACCCCGGCGGCGAGGTCGAACTGCTTTCGGACGTCGTCGCGTCGTCCATGGAAGAGCACGCGCGCTTCGGCGGCGTCGTGCCCGAGATCGCCTCGCGTGCGCACCTCGAGGCGCTGGTGCCGACCGTGCGCCGCGCGCTCGACGAGGCCGGCATTTCCCGGCCCGACGCCGTCGCCGCGACCATCGGGCCAGGCCTGGCGGGCGCGCTTCTCGTCGGAGTGGCGGGCGCCAAGGGGTACGCCGCCGCGTGGGGCGTGCCGTTCTACGCGATCAACCATCTCGTCGGGCACGTCGCGGTCGCGCAATTCGACGGCGGGTCGCTGCCTCCCGCGGTGGCGCTGCTCGTCTCCGGCGGGCACACACAGCTTCTCCACGTGCCCTCGCTCGCCGAACCGCTGCGCGAGCTCGGTTCCACCGTGGATGACGCCGCCGGCGAGGCCTACGACAAGGTCGCCCGCCTCCTCGGGCTCGGCTATCCCGGAGGGCCCGTGGTGGACAAGGCGGCACGCGAGGGGAACCCGGCCGCGATCGCGTTCCCGCGCGGCATGACCGGCCCGCGTGACGCACCCTTCGACTTCTCCTTCTCGGGGCTCAAAACGTCCGTCGCCCGTCACCTCGAACGTGCCGAGGCCGCGGGGGAGACCGTCGCGCTCGCCGACGTGGCCGCGTCCTTCCAGGAGGCGGTGGCGGATGTTCTGACGTCGAAGGCCGTGGGCGCCTGCGCCGACACGGGCGCGGAGTGTCTGCTCATCGGCGGCGGCGTGGCGGCGAATTCGCGGCTGCGGGAACTCGCCGCCGAGCGCTGCGAAGTTGCCGGAATCGAGCTGCGCATCCCGCGGCCGCGCCTGTGCACCGATAACGGGGCGATGGTCGTGGCCGTGGCCGGGGCGATGATCGCCGCGGGCCGAATGCCGTCGACCCTCGGCGCCGCGACCGACCCCGGGCTCCACGTGAGCCAGAGCCTGCTCTAGCGGTTCCGGCTGTGGCGGCCACCGGTGGCGGGGTTGCCGGGCGAAGCTAGGCGAGCACCGCGAGAAGGTCGAAGTCCATGAACAGGTAGATGCTGCCTAGCACAACCAGTTCGAACAGCAGGCCGACGTAGCTGAGCACGAGCGCGGCGATGGCCAGCGATCTGCCTGCCTGGTGCGAACGGCGCACGCTGCGCATGGCGAGGTGTCCGAGCACGATCCCGAGCACGCACATCGAAAGGGTGAACAGCGGGAACAGGATCATCGACAGCGTGCCGACGACGAGATTGAAAATCGTGAGAAGGAACGCGAAGACGGCGAGCTTGTTGGTCGAGCGGACCTCGTACGGGCCATAAGGTGCGAAGTACGACGGCGGTACCGCCGTGTCGGTGCACTCGGGGGACACCATCGAAGGGTTGCCGAAAGCGCCGGTATCCGTCCTTACACACTGGGACTCGGGATGCTGCTGCCTCCCGTACGGGCTCCACACGTGCTCCGAACCTCCTTGACCGGCACAACGAAATCCGCCCGTCGAGGGGCGGAATCGTATGACGCCGGGAACTTCAAAAGCCCTGGTCATAGACAAAACGTGGGCATTCGCATGTTTTTGCGTCCACGTGGACCTTACGCGGGCAGTCTGAAAGTACTCTGATTGCGAACCAAGAATCGCGTACCTTGTAAGTTGGCACTCTCGGGTATAGAGTGCCAATTGGTTAGAGGGTCGAGTTGTACGCCACCCGCGACGGCACATCATCACGGCTCTGCCTGCCAGGAAACGTACCTTTTAAACTTTACGCATCAGGAGGATCCCGTGGCGATCAAGCCGCTTGAGGACAAGATTCTCGTCGAGGTCAGCGCTGCTGAGACCACGACCGCTTCCGGACTCGTTATCCCGGACACCGCCAAGGAGAAGCCCCAGGAGGGCTCCGTAGTCGCGGTCGGCCCCGGCCGTTTCGACGAGCAGGGCAAGCGCATCCCCGTGGATGTCGCCGAGGGCAACAAGGTGATCTTCTCCAAGTACGGAGGAACCGAGATTTCCTACGACGGTCAGGACTACCTGATCCTGTCGGCTCGCGACATTCTCGCGGTCATCGACTAGAACCGAGCGCCGAGGTTTTTTCGGCGCCAGGCCCCGGCGCTGCCGCTCGCAAGCGAACCGCAGCGGCCGGGGCTTTCTACTCTCCTTAGCACTTCTTTTTCAAAGGAATTGACGCACACATGTCTAAGCTCATTGCTTTTGACGAGCAGGCGCGCAAGTCGATGCTTTCGGGCGTCGATCAGCTTGCCGATACCGTCAAGATCACCCTCGGCCCACGTGGACGCCACGTCGTGCTGGCCAAGGCATTCGGCGGCCCGACCGTCACCAACGACGGCGTGTCGATCGCGCGCGAGATCGAGCTCGAAGAGCCCTTCGCGAACCTCGGTGCGCAGCTGGTCAAGTCGGTAGCGACGAAGACCAATGACGTCGCAGGTGACGGAACGACCACCGCGACCGTGCTCGCCCAGGCGCTCATCCGCGAGGGCCTCCGCAACGTCGCCGCCGGCACCAACCCGATGGCTCTCGGCAAGGGGCTCGCCGCCGGCGCGGAAGCCGTCGTCGAGTCGCTCAAGGCCGCCGCCACGCCGGTGTCGGGTTCGGAGGGAGTAGCCCAGGTCGCGACCGTGTCCTCCCGCGATCCGTACATCGGCGACATGGTCGCCAAGGCGATGGACGCCGTCGGCACCGACGGCGTCGTCTCGATCGAGGAGTCGCAGTCCCTGAACGACGAGGTGACGGTGTCCGAGGGCGTCGCCTTCGACAAGGGCTTCCTGTCGCCCTACTTCATCACCGACGCCGAGGAGCAGAAGGCGATCTTCAACGATCCGCTCATCCTTCTGCACCGCGAGAAGATCTCCGCACTCGCGGACCTGCTTCCGATGCTCGAGAAGGCGGCCGAGGCGGGCAAGCCGCTCGTCATCCTCGCCGAGGACATCGAGGGCGAGGCGCTGTCCACCCTCGTGGTCAACTCGATCCGCAAGACGATCAAGGCCGTGGCCATCAAGTCCCCGTTCTTCGGCGACCGCCGCAAGGCGTTCATGGACGACCTGGCGATCGTCACCGGCGGCCAGGTCATCTCCCCGGACCTGGGTATGTCGCTGCGCGAGTCGGGTGTCGAGGTTCTCGGTTCCGCCCGCCGCGTCACGGTCACCAAGGATGAGACGGTCATCGTCGACGGCGCCGGCTCCGCCGATGACGTGCAGGCGCGCGTCGCGCAGCTCAAGCGCGAGGTCGAGCAGTCCTCATCGGACTGGGATCGCGAAAAGCTCAACGAGCGCATCGCGAAGCTGTCCGGCGGCGTCGCCGTGATCCACGTCGGCGCGGCCACCGAGGCCGAGATGACCGAACGCAAGCTCCGCGTCGAGGATGCCGTCAACTCGGCGAAGGCCGCGGTTGCCGAGGGCGTCGTCGCCGGTGGCGGTTCCGCACTAGTGCAGGCCTCCAAGTCGCTCGACTCTCTCGAGGAGTCCTTCGCCGGTACCGACGAGGCCGTCGGCGTGCGCGTGCTGCGCAAGGCACTCCAGGCGCCGCTGTTCTGGATCGCCGACAATGCCGGCGAAGACGGCTCTGTCGTCGTGAGCAAGGTCGGCGAGCTTCCCGAGGGGCAGGGCTTCAACGCCGCGACTCTCGAATACGGCGACCTCGTCGCCGAGGGCGTCATCGACCCGGTGAAGGTCACCCACTCCGCCGTCGTCAACGCCGCGTCGGTGTCCCGTATGGTTCTCACCACAGAAACGGCGATTGTCGACAAGCCGGAAGAGCCGGCGGAGAACGCAGGCGGGCACGGGCATTCCCACTAGGGTTTTCCCTGGCCCAGGCCGGAGTTCCCCGGCCCATGAACGGCCTCGTGTGCTACGAAATACCAGCACGCGGGGCCGTTTAGTTTTGTCGGAACTCGATAAAGGAAACTTTGGGGCGCTGGCACCATCTAAACCGGTTGCCGTTACGCTCATCGCCTGTAGCGTGGAATTCTCCGCTCGAAAGACGGCGATATTGCCATACTGAAAAGAATGGCGGAACATAAATCGGGACCAAAAGCTCTCAAAAGTATTGATGGGCCGGGCTCGAAGAAGTTCTTGGTGATGACTCCGCAGAGGAAGGGACCAGCTGCGACGTAACGATCGCGCACAAGAAGTCGATGACACAGACAGCAGACGAGTTGGAACTCGCAGTGGCTTCCGCCGTAAAGGGCGATAAGGCCGCGGCAAGCCGGGTGCTTGGATTAATCAAGCCCGGCGTCGCGCGCTATTGTCGTTCGCGCGTCGGCGTCGCTGACAAGGGCCTGCTTTCTGCAGACGATGTCACACAAGAAGTTCTCATCGCGGTGCTCTCGGCTATTCCGGGGTACCGAGATCAGGGCAAGCCATTCATGGCGTTCGTATACGGCATCGCCTCGCACAAGGTTGCTGACGCACACCGAAGCGCAGGGCGAAATCGGTCCGATCCCGTGGAACACCTGCCCGAAACGCTTGCCGCCGATGGCGGACCGGAGGATGCGGCGTTGGTTAACGATGCCAACGCCAAACTCGGAGCACTGCTTGCGGAGCTCCCGGAAAAAGCGCGGGAGATCATCCGATTGCGTGTCATTGTCGGGCTATCCGCGGACGAGACCGCGGAAGCCGTCGGCAGCACCCCGGGAGCTGTGCGAGTCGCGCAACATCGCGCGATCAAGCAGCTGCGGGAGCATATTGAAAGGGATGGTGAAGGGAGATGGCGCTAGATCGCGACCGGTTTGACGAAAACCGCGTCGACGGCTTTCTGGACGCCCTCGGTCAGGGGGAGCGGCCTGATGCCGTTGACTCGACCGATGATGCTCTTTTCGACCTGCTTCTCGGAGCTAGGAGCGCCACTGAGGCTGCCCCTTTCCCCGAAGGGCCGAGCGAGTACGAGATTGACACCGCTTTCGAACGTGGCGCTGCTACAGATGAAGACGGAACAGAACACGTCACGAGCCTCGACGAGGCACGCGGACGTCGTGAGCATCGGCGTGGGGGCCGCAAACGAGGCCTGAGCACAATCGCGGTGGGCGCTGCATCGCTCGTCGCCGTGGCCGTGGGCAGCATGTCCATCATGGCCTTCAACGCACAGCCGGGAGACCCGCTGTGGAACGTCAACCAATCGATCTTCGGCGGAGAATCCACCGATATCGATCTCGTTTCGGCGCTCGAACGTGATCTCGCCGCCGCCAACGACGCCCTGTCGCGGGGAGACACGGCCGAGGCCGACCGGCTCCTGCAGTCGGTTTCCGAGCGGCTCGATGGGGTCGAATCGGCAGCGGACAGGGTCAACCTGATCCGGATCCGCGACCAGATCCAGCGCCAGCTCGATCGTGGCCAGGCCGGGGAGCGCGGCGAGCTCCCCACGCCCGAATCGTCGGATCCGGACTCGGGGCAGATCAAGCCGAACGACGAGCAGGTCCCCGTGCCCACCACGGAGACCTCGGTGCCGAACAGCGCGCAACCGCAGGCGCCGGAGCCGACGGGCGCACCCGTGCCACCGCCGGAAAAACAGGATCTGGTGTCGCCGCCGGCGAACCCGTCTCCGGATCGCGGCATCGATCCTCCGGTCAGCCCACTCGATCCGACCGATATGCAGCAGCTGCGGCAGGCGGAGCCGACTCAGTCGAGCCAGAGCAACCCGTCGCCGACGAAGGACACGACGCAGGGCGGTAACTCCGGGGGCAATTCGGGTGGCTCCGACCGCAACATGGACATGCTCGATTCGCCGCAGACGTCGACGCGGTAGCGGGACGTCCGCGCGCGGCGCAGACAGCGTCGACATACGAGAAGGAGCCGGCGAATTCGCCGGCTCCTTCTCGTATATCGGTTCTATGTCGCAGAACCTTGCGCTCTGGCCCTCCGCCTAGAACAGTCCGCGACGAACGCGTCGCGGCGCCTCGAGACCGTCGAGGAAGCCGAGGCAGTAGTCCCAGGTGACGTAGAAGTCGGGGTTGGGATCCATGGCGGGCTCGTGCGTGGGGATGCTGCCGTCCCCGAGCATCTGCTCCATGCGCTCGCGCAGAATGTTCCAGTCGAAGTAGTGCATCTCCTGGCAGTCGACGCAGTCGATGACAATACCCTTGACACCCCGCGGGGCGAGCGCGGTCTCGAACTCGAGGAGATCGGCGAGATCCTGCTCGAGGAGCGCGCGCTCCTGATCACTGAGCGGCTCGAACACTTCGTCCTCATCCTCGAACATGCCCGACTCCGAGGCGACCTCGGCCATGAAATCGTCGTCGAACGGATCCGGCGGCATGCCGGGCGGCATCGGTGGATGATTACTTGAACTCACGCGTTCCAAATTACCCGCTATGTCCAATAATAGGTATCCCGTCGCCGGCGGCACGTGACGCTCTGAGCGATTTGCTCGCAGCATGCCCGCCGCTCCGGGTGAGATCGCGCACGGCGCCGCCCGCCTCGGGATGCAAACGGACCCCGCCGACGTTTAAGCTCAGTAAATCGGGATCAGCGGCGAGAAAGGGTCGAAACTCATGGCAGTGGATCAGGCAAGCGGAACAATTCGGACGGGCGGAGAGGACCCCGACAAGATCGCGATGATGGGTCTGACGTTCGACGACGTACTCCTCATCCCTGCCGAATCCAACGTCGTGCCGTCCGACGTCGACACGTCCACTCAGCTCACGAGGGAAATCTCCCTGCGTATTCCGATCCTTTCCTCCGCGATGGACACCGTCACCGAATCGCGCATGGCCATCGCGATGGCACGTCAGGGTGGCCTCGGTGTGCTGCACCGCAACCTCTCGGCGTCCGACCAGGCGACGCAGGTGGAAATCGTCAAGCGCTCCGAGGCCGGCATGGTCACGGATCCCGTCACCGCCGCGCCGTCAGACACCCTCGCCGAGGTGGACGAAAAGTGCGCCCGCTTCCGGATCTCCGGTCTTCCCGTCGCCGACGAACAAGGCCGCCTCGTCGGGATCATCACCAACCGCGACATGCGTTTCGAGGTCGACATGTCGCGCCGCGTCGAAGACGTGATGACCACCGCGCCGCTCATTACCGCGCAGAAGGGCGTCACCGCCGACGCCGCGCTCGGGCTGCTGCGACGCCACAAGATCGAGAAACTGCCGATCGTCGACGGCGACGGCAAGCTCACCGGGCTCATCACGGTCAAGGATTTTGCCAAGACCGACGAATACCCCGATGCGACGAAGGACGCCGACGGCCGGCTCATGGTCTCGGCCGCAGTCGGGACGGGAGCCGATTCCTTCCAGCGTGCTGCCGCGCTGGCTGACGCCGGGGTGGACGCACTCGTCGTGGACACCGCGCACGCGCACAACAACAACGCCCTGCAGATGGTCTCCGATATCAAGGCGAACTTCCCCGGGGTGCAGATCATCGGCGGCAACCTCGCCACCCGCGCGGCGGCGCAGGCCATGATCGAGGCGGGAGCCGACGCCATCAAGGTCGGCATCGGCCCGGGTTCGATCTGCACCACCCGCGTCGTCGCGGGTGTCGGCGCTCCCCAGATCACCGCGATCATGGAGGCCGCGGTCGCCGCGAAGAAGGCAGGCGTGCCGGTCATCGCCGACGGCGGCATGCAGTACTCGGGCGATTTCGCCAAGGCGATCGCCGCCGGTGCCTCGGTGGCGATGTTCGGTTCGCTCCTGGCCGGCACCCGCGAGGCCCCCGGCGATCTCATCCTCGTCGACGGCAAGCAGTGCAAGACCTACCGCGGCATGGGCTCGATGGGTGCGATGAAGGGCCGCGCAGGCGACAAGTCCTACTCGAAGGACCGCTACTTCCAGGACAACGTGCTGTCGGAGGAGAAGCTCGTCCCCGAGGGTATCGAGGGGCGCGTGCCGTTCCGCGGCGAGGTGTCCCAGGTCGTCCACCAGCTCGTCGGCGGCCTGCGTGCCGCGATGGGCTACACGGGTGCGCGCACTGTCGCGGACCTGCAGAACGCGCAGTTCGTCCAGATCTCGCCTGCGGGGCTTCGCGAGTCCCACCCGCACGCGATCCAGATCACCACCGAGGCGCCCAACTACCGGGCTCGCTAGTCCCGACTAAAAGGAATTCTCCATGCGCGACGTCGTTGAAATCGGGATGGGCCGCGAGGCCCGCCGCACCTACAACCTGCAGGATGTGGACATCGTCCCATCCCGCAGGACCCGCTCCGCGAAGCATGTGTCGACCACCTGGCAGATCGATGCGTACTCGTTCGAGATGCCGCTGATGACCCACCCGAGTGACGCCGTGGTGTCTCCGGAATCGGCGGCCGAGTTCTCGCGGCTCGGGGGACTGTCGGTGCTCAACGGCGAAGGACTGTGGGCGCGTCACGAGGACCCGGCCGCGGAGATCGCGAAACTGCGCGAGCTCGCCGCCGATTGGGACCCGACAGACCTGTCCAAGCCCAATAAGGCAGTGCAGTTTCTGCAGCAGCTGCACCAGGCTCCGCTGCGCCACGACCTGCTCGAGAAGGTCGTCGCCACGATGCGGGAGTCGGGGCACACCGTCGCCGTGCGCGTGTCCCCGCAGCATGCCGAAGAGCTCGCACCGGTGCTCATCAAGGCGGGCGTGGAAATCCTGGTCGTGCAGGGCACGATCATCTCCGCCGAGCATGTCGTCGGCGAGCCCGACGAGGATGGCACGACCCCGGAGCCGCTCAATCTCAAGGACTTCATCTACCAGCTCGATATCCCGGTCATCGCCGGCGGTGTCGTCGACTACCGCACGGCGCTGCACCTCATGCGTACCGGTGCCGCCGGCGTCATCGTCGGTTTCGGGCATGTTCCGGGAGCGTCGACCACCGGTGAGGTGCTCGGGATGAACGTGGCGATGGCCACCGCTATCGCCGACGCCGCGGCCGCCCGCCGCGACTACCTCGATGAGACCGGCGGACGCTACGTCCACGTCATCGCGGATGGCGACATCGCCGCCTCCGGCGATATCACCCGCGCGATCGCCTGCGGCGCCGATGCGGTGTCCCTTGGCCTTCTGCTCGCGCAGGCCGACGAGGCCCCGGGCAAGGGGACCTTCTGGCAGTCCACGGCGGCGCACCCCTCGGTGCCTCGCGGGGATGTGCAGCCGGTGTTCGACTCGACGGTGCCGATGGAGGAAGTTCTCCTCGGTCCGACCGCGGAACCGTTCGGCACCAGAAACCTCATCGGCGGCCTGCGCCGCGCGATGGGCAAATCCGGTTACACCGACGTCAAGGGATTCCAGAAGGTCGATCTCGCGGTCCGTCCGGACTAGCGACCAC
>NZ_DYXM01000198.1 GCF_020742175.1 Dietzia timorensis | reverse complement strand
CAGCGCTGCGAGAAGTGCCAGGGCGCGGGAGTTGTGTCGTGTGCGGGGATGAGTGCGGGAATGGCTCATGCCTGCACTCCCAGGTGCTCGAGGAGGCCGGCCTTGTGGCGGGGGTCGGGCTCCTCGGCGCGCGAGAACTCGATGCGCTCGGAATGAGCGACGCGCCCGTCGACGAGCACGTCCACTCGGTCGGAGAGCGCGACGGCCTCGTCGACATCGTGGGTGACGAGCAGGATGCCGAAGCCGTGGTGGCGCCACAACGAAAGTAGTAGCCCGTGCATCGTGTGCCGCGTGATCGCGTCGAGTGCGCTGAACGGCTCGTCGAGGAGCAACAATTCCGGCGCCCCGACGAGGGCGCGGGCGAGCGAGGCGCGCTGCGCTTGGCCGCCGGAGAGCTCCCCGGGGTAGGCGCCCGAGTGCTTGCCGAGGCCGACCTCGGCGAGGGTGCCCGCGACCCGCTCGGCTTTCGCTGCGGGCGAGATGTCGATCTGGTTGAGGCCGTGCACGACATTGCCGGCCACGGTGCGCCACGGCAGGAGGCTGGGGGACTGAAAGACCACGGAGGGGTTGCCGGATAGGAGGATGCGTCCTCCGGCGTCATCGTCCAAACCTGCAAGCAGGCGGAGGGCGGTGGACTTGCCGCTACCGCTGCGGCCGATGAGCGAGACGATCTCGCCCGCGCCGATGCGCAGGTCTAGGCCGCGCAGCACGGGCGTCGCGCCGAAGCTGCGGGTGACGTCCTCCAGGCGTGCGGCGGCGCCCGAGTCGGCGGTGTCGAGGGTGGGCGAGTGGGAGTGTGCGGTGAGGGTCATGGCGGAATTCCTCGCTGGGTTGGAACGGGCTAGTGGTAATGGCGCAGCGCGCGGCGCTCGAGCGCGCGGACGAGCGCGTCGGTGGTGACGCCGAGGATCGCGTACACGACGAGACCCACGAGGATGACGTCGACCTGCAGGAAGCCGCGGGCGTTCATGATGAGATAGCCGAGTCCGCTCGTCGCGTTAAGCTGCTCGGCGACGATGAGGGTGAGCCAGGCGATCGCGAGGGATTGCCGGAGGCCGACGAGTGCCTGGGGTGCAACCGAGGGGAGGATGACGTCGGTGAGGCGCTGGCGCCGGGAGAACCGGAACACCCGCGCGACCTCGAGCAATTTCGGGTCGATCTGGCGGATGCCCGCGGCGATCGTGAGGTAGATGGGGAAGAACACGCCGAGCGCGATGAGCAGTACCTTCGGTACTTCGCCGATGCCGAACCACAGGATGAACAAGGGAATGAGGCCGAGGTGCGGCAGCGCCCTGATCATTTGTAGAGGCGGGTCGAGGAGGTAATCGGCGATCCGCGAACTGCCGACGATCACGCCGGCGACGAGGCCGGTGGCGATGCCGAGCGCGAGCCCCTGGAGGACGCGGCTGGTGGAAATGAGCAGGGCTTCGCCGAGCTGGCCGCCCCGCGTGAGTTCCCAGCCGGCTTCGGCGATGAGCTGCGGCGCCGGGAGGATGCGCTCGGGGAGGAGGCCGAAGAACGAGGCGAGCTGCCAGACGATGATGATCGCGACCGGCGACAGCCGCCGCAGCAGGCCGGGGCCGGTGGGTATTCGTCGACGGCGTCTCGCGGGCGGGGAGGCCGAGCTCGACGCCGGAGCGGGGGAGCCTTCGGTGGCCGGGGCTGCGGGCGGCGCGGTGAGTAGGGAGGTCATGGTGTCGTTGGGTGCTTTCGTCGGGAGTGGGCGATGAACGAACATGTTTGTGTCCGCCGGCAGGCCCGATCCACCCTTCGAATCAGCGTGAGCGGAAGTTGCCGAAGAAGTAGACAGATCTGTCTATTGCGGTGCTAAAGTTTGGCTCGTGACCGATCAAACTCCCTTACCCACGAGCGCCCCGACGTTTCGGGTGTCCGACGTCAGCGCTGCGCAGGTGCTGCGCGCCATCCGCTTCCGCGGTCCGGTGTCGCGGTCCGAGGTCGCCGACGTGACCGGACTGTCCAAGGCGACGGTCGCGCGCGCCGTCACCACCCTCCAGGACCTAGGCGCGGTTCGGCCGCAGCCCGGGCGCATGAGCCAGGGCGCGACGGGGCGACCCGGAGCGGTGCTCGAGCTCGATCCGGATGGGCCCGTCGCCATCGCGGTGCACATCGGTTTGAAGAACTCGGTCGTCGCCGTGTGCGACCTGAGCTGCCGCGTCCTTGCCGCCCGCGAGATCCCCACCGAGGCTTCGCCGGGCGATGCAGTCGACACCCTGTCGGCGGAGGCGTTCCGTCTGCTCGACGGGTTCCGCGGGCGCCGGCTCGCCGCGGGAGGTGTCGCGACGGCGGCCCGCGTGGCCGGCGGCGGCCGCGTGGACCACGACCTCCTCGGCTGGGCCGGGACGCCGCTGGGCGAGCTGTTCACCGAGACGATCGGCGTGCCCTTCGCTGTGGCCCCGCACGTCGAGGCGATGGCCGCCGCGGAGCTGCTTCTGGGGCACGAGAGGCACTCCGGCACGACGCTGCTCGTCTATGGCCGCGAGTACATCGGCTCGGCGCTCGCGATCGACGGGGTCGTGCACCAGCCCTCGGCGGGCCCCGCGGACCTGCGCTACCTGCCGTTCGGGAAGGTCCCGCACCTCGACGATCGCGGCGAGGGGCTCATCGACACGGTGTCGGATCACGGGCTGGTGCGCGCTGCGCGCAAGCACGGTCTGACGGCGGAGAGCGTCAGCGCGCTCGGTGAGCTCGCCGCAGGCGAGGGGCGGGAAGCAGGCGAGGCCCGTGCGATCCTGCGGGACCGTGCGCTCGCGCTCGGCCGCGTCGTCGGCACGGTCTCGGCCGTCCTGCGCCCGGATACCGTCGTCCTCGCAGGCCAGGCTTTCACCGACCACCCCAAGTATCTGCCCGACGTGCTCGCCGGGTCCCGGGAGGTCGCGGTTGCCGGCCGCGCCCCCGCGCTGCGCGTGTCCACTGCGGGCCGCCGAATCCAGGAGCAGGCCGCGATGGCCGTCGCGCTCGACCGGCTGTGTGCGGATCCCGAGTCCGTTCTTTCGGACGGCGCCCGCCCGGGCGGTGAGGAGTCTCGACAAAAGTCGAGCGCGAAAAGCGAGTTCGCGGCCTGACGCCGTCGGAGGGCCATGATTGCAGGGACGTCCGACGTCACGAACAATGGAGGAATGAGCGGACCCGAGGAAAATCGCTGGTTGGCAAGTGTGCGGGAGAACCCCGACAAGGCGAATGAATACGCGGAGCGGTGGCGCCGCATCGAAGCCGAGGGGAACGACATCTTCGGCGAGGCGCGGCTCGCGGACGCGATGGTCCCGCGCGGCGCGCGCATTCTCGACGCGGGCTGCGGGACCGGCCGCATCGGCGGCTATCTTTCGCGCGCCGGGCACGAGGTGTGGGGCGTCGATCTCGACCCGACCCTCATCGGCGTGGCGCGCGCCGACCATCCGGGGCCGACGTGGCAGGTCCAGAACCTCGCCGAGCTCTCGCTCGTCGACGGCGCGGGCGCCCGCATCGAGTTCGACCTGATCATCAGCGCGGGCAACGTGATGGGCTTCCTCGCCGACGCCGAGCGCGCCGCGAGCCTACGCGGGATCTTCGCCCACCTCGCGCCGGACGGGCGCGCGGTCATCGGCTTCGGCAGCAACTGGGGCTGGGATTTCAGCGACTTCGTCGAGGAAGCCTTTGCCGCCGGGCTCGAGCTGCAGGCGCGTTTTTCGTCCTGGGAGCTGCACGCGCCGAACGACGATTTCTTCGTCGGGGTCTTCGGCCGGCGGTAGCCCGCTACTGGCCCTGGCCCGCGGGAAGCCCGCCGGTGCCTACGGCCGGGTCGCACACGAGCCAGGATCCGTCCTCCTCGCGCATCTTCACGTCCTCGTCGGTACTCGCGCCCTCGTCGTCCGAAGAGGTAACGTGGGCGGTGGCGTTGTCGCCGTCGAGGTCGACCGATTCGACGTCGAGCGAGGCGGGGAAGGCGCCGCGGATCTGCTCGGTGAACTGTGCGTCGAAGTCGACCCCGGACTGGCTGGAGATCTCCGACAGCGAGTTCATCACGTCGGTGTCGGGGCGGTACTCCTCGCAGATCTGCGCGCTGAACTCCTCGACACTGGTCACCTCGGAGAGGTTCTGCAGCGTGGACTCGATGTCCTTCTGAGCGCGCGCCTCGGGGGAGCGGTCGCTGAACACGAAGAAGATGAGGGCGGCGACGATAAGGATCACCGCGAGCACGGCGGCGATGATGATGCCCACCTTCTTGCTGGGGAGACCTCCGAAAAGGCTGCCGCCGCTTCCACCCCGGCCGCCGTTACCGCCATGGCCGTTGCCGCCGGTGCCACCGTTGCCCGCGCCGCCGGGGCCGGTAGACATCGTGGGGTAGCTTCCCCCGGGCGCATCCGCGCCGAGCCCGCGGGGCGCGGACGCGTCGCGCGGGCCGAAGCCCGGGACCGGATCCGGTGTGTGGCCCTGCGCTCCGGGGCCGGAGTTCGGTGACTGAGGTGGCTGCATCGTTCTCCCTTTCGCGCCCGTCCGCCTGCCGGACCGCGCTTCAAGCGACTCTGCGTCACCGTACACGGCGCCGCAGCGCCGCCTAAATACGTCCTCGCTACGGCAGCGGACCCGCCGGCTGGATCGGGCCGCTGCCATGAGGCTTGCGCCAGCCGCCCATCCGGTAGGTTCCCGTGCCCGCGTCCTCGCGCGAGAACACCGCGAAGTAGTCCATGTGCGCGAAGCCATCGGTCAGTTCGAACACGCCGTATCCGTGCCGGTCGAGGTCGACCCAGCGGATGTGGTGGTTGGCGGCCGGCAGCGCGGTCTCCGCGGCGTCCGACAGCGGGTTACCCTCCGGCAGGCCGATCATGTCGTCGATGTTGTTCGAGGTGATGGACGGGACCACGAACTCGGCGCCGACCAGCCCCTCGGCGGGCGAGGCAGCCCGGCGCGGCAGGTCGCACGCCCACGAGGTGTGGATGTCGCCGGTGAGGAACACGCAGTTGTCGATCCCCGCGTCGGCAATCGTGTCGAAGAGGCGGCGGCGCTCGGCTGCGTAGCCGTCCCACTGGTCCGCGTTGTAGGGCACGCCCTCCTCGGGCAGGCCGGTGAGATCGGTGAGCGCCTTCGTCACGCGCGGGTCGAGCGGCGGGAGCAGGACGGGCGTGATCATCACCGAGTTACCCACGAGGTTCCACCGCGCGCTCGAGGAGGTCAACCCGCCGGTCAGCCAGTCGAACTGCGCCGCGCCGGTCATCGTGCGGCCGGGGTCGTCGATCGCCCGACCCTCGTAGAACTTCGGCTGCTCCGAGCGATAGGACCGCAGGTCGAGCATCGACAGCTCGGCGAGGGTGCCCCAGCCGAAGCGCCGGTACAGCTGACCGCCGTCACGAAGCGATTGGGGCCGGATCGGCAGCCACTCGAAGTAGGCCTGCGCGCCGTTGCGCTTGCGATCTTCGTACGAACCCTGCCCCGGTTCGTGATTCTCGGCGCCGCGCTCCCAGGCGTCGTTGGCGATCTCGTGGTCGTCCCACGTACAGATCCACGGCACGTGCGCGTGGAGCCGCTGCAGGTCGGGGTCGGTTCGATACTGCGCGTGGCGGCGACGATAGTCCGAAAGCGAGACGATGTCCCACGCCGGATCGTGCGGGCGGACGCTACCGTTCGGCCCCGCGTATTCGCCGTTGCCGTACTCGTAGATGTAGTCGCCGAGCTCGAGCACCGCGTCGATGTCGCCGCGGTCGGCGAGGTGCCGGTAGCCGGAGAAGAACCCGGCCTCCCAGTTCGAGCACGACACGACGCCGAAGCGCGCGCGGCCCGGATTCGCCCCCGGCGCGGGCGCGGTGCGGGTGCGCCCCACCGGCGAGGTCTGCCCGTTGCAGTTGAATCGGTAGTAGTACCACGTGTCCGGCGCGAGGCCGCCGGCGTCGACGTTCACCGTGTGGTCTTTATCGCCATTTGTGACGACGGAGCCCGCGCGCTCGATCGCGCCGAAGCTCGCGTCGCTCGCCATCTCCCACTGAACCGTGGCCTCGGGGCCGGCACCGGAGCCCGGCGTTGCCTCGGGACTCGGGGTCACCCGGGTCCACAGAATCACCCGGTCGCTCAGCGGATCGCCGGAGGCCACGCCGTGCCGGAATATCGCGCCGTCTTCGGCGAGTGCCTCGGCGGGCGCGAACGGGCCGATGCCGCCCTTGCCGAGCGCGAAGGCCGAGCCGGTCGCTGCGGCGGCGACGGCGCCCGCCTTGAGCACGGTGCGGCGGTTCGCGCCCGCGGAAGCCGAGGACGGGGGATTACTGGGCGAATCGTAAGCAGTCACAATCCTTCATTTAAAGCCATTCTTTATCTCCGTGTCCACTCTTCGGAGAAAGCTTCACCAAGTTTTCACTTTTTGGTCGCTTGTCCAACGGCGCGCCCGATTCGGGGCCCGACCACGTGTGACGGCGGGGGACGCGGTCGAACCTCTAATATCGTCACCATGACTTCTTTTGGTGATTTGCTCGGACCGCCCCCGACCCGCCTGCCCGGAGACCCGGAGGCCGAGGAGGGCATCGCGACCGGCGTCGACGCGCGCAAGGTCGCCGCCGAGAGCCCGACCGCCTCGATCGCTTGGGCGAAGCTCGCCGAGGATGCCTTCGACTCGGGCGACACGATCGGCGCGTACGCGTTCGCGCGGACCGGCTACCACCGCGGCCTCGACCAGTTGCGCCGCAACGGGTGGAAGGGCTTCGGCCCCGTGCCCTTCGACCACGAACCGAACCAGGGCTTCCTCCGCTGTGTCGCAGTGCTCGCCCGCGCAGCGCAGAAGATCGACGAAGTCGACGAGTACGAACGCTGCTTGGAGTTGCTGCATGAGTGTGATCCGCACGCCGCCTCGGCTCTCGGCCTGGCGTGAGCGAGTAGACCAAGGAGCTTATGGCTTCTATGCGCGGATGCCGGCGCCGATGCGCGACCGGGTCCGGAGGGTCGCCTATGCGCTGATCCCGATCCTGCAGTGCGGCATCGGTGCCGCTCTCGCCTGGTGGATCGCCAGCGATCTGCTCGGCCACGAGCGCCCCTTCTTCGCGCCGATCGCTGCGACGATCGCGCTCGGCGTGTCCATGGGCAAGCGCCTGCGCCGCGCCGCCGAGCTCGTCATCGGTGCGGTGATCGGCATCGGTCTCGGCGATCTGCTTATCTCCGCGATCGGCTCGGGACCGTGGCAGATCGCCATCGCGGTCATCGCCGGGCAGACCATCGCGGTGTTCCTCGACAAGGGTGCGATCTTCTCCGGCCAGGTCGCCTCCTCGGCGGTACTCGTGGCGACGCTGCTGCCCCCGGGCAGCAACTTCGGCTACGAGCGAATGGTCGACGCGCTCATCGGTGGGCTCATCGCGCTCGCGATGATGTCGCTGCTGCCCGTGCACCCCATCAGGCGGGCGCGGCGCGAGACGGCCTCGCTGCTCGGGGTGTCCTCGTCGATTCTGCGCGAGGTAGCCGAGGGTCTTGAGAGCCGTGATGTCGACCGCATCGGCGACGCGCTGCAGTCGGCCCGCGATACCCAGCCGGCCCTGGACACGCTGCGCGAGCAGGTCGGCGGCGGCAAGGAGATCATCTCGATCTCGCCGTTCCACCTGTCCAAGAAAGGCGAACTCGACGGCATCGCCGATGTACTCGACCCACTCGATAACGGGGTGCGCAATATTCGCGTTCTCGCCCGCCGCGCCGCCACGTCGGTGGAGGACTCGGTGGACATCCACCCGAAGCTCATCAACCTCATCGACCACCTCGCCGACGGCCTTGAGGACCTCTCGCGCTACGTTGCGGGCATCCCGGACGCGCCCGACCAGGTGACGATGATGAGGCAGCTGCGCATGGTCGCCGCCGGCCTCCAGCGCGAGCTCGTCTCCGGGGGCGGTATCACCGAGACCGTGGTGCTCGCGCAGATGCGCTCAATCCTCGTCGACATGCTTCAGGTCGCGGGGCTGTCAAAGATCTCCGCACTCGCCACGCTTCCCGCGACCGTGCCGAAGCCGGCGGTCCGCCCCGAGCCGCTCACCAGTGGTGAGGCCAAATCGACCGAGGGGCTGGCGCCGAAGGACGCCGCGCGGGAGGTGCTCCCGCCGCGGGTCATCAAGAACATGCCCAAGGTGTTCCTCGACGAAGACTAAAAACGATCACGCATGACGTCGGACGTGCCGCGCCGGCGTGGTCAGCGCTTCTTGCGGCGTACGTAGACCTGCTTCCGTACGCGGGCGATGGTCTTGCCGTCGCCGTCGGTGAGGTCTGTGGAGAACCAGGTGAGCACCTTGTCGCCGCCGTCGGCCTGTTCGCGGATCCGGTCGATCTCCTCGGGCGTGGCCTCGAAGGTGCCGTAGACGGTGCCGCGGCCGGGCGCGACGAACTCGATCTCGCCCGCGGTGTCCCACACGGTGTAGGAGCCGCCGAGTTGCTGCATGACAAGGAACATCCACCACGGATCCGACATGGCGAACAGGGATCCGCCGAATGCGGTGCCCACGTAGTTCGTGTTCCACGGACGGCGGTTGAGCCGGACCTTCACCGACGTGAAGTCCTCGGCAAAGGGTTCGACGCGCACGCCGGAGGCGAGGAACGGCGGCCACAGGCTCATGGCGATCGACAGGGTGCGCGGGTGCGACAGCGCCCTCTTCAGTGGCGAGACCGATTGAGTCATCTTCGAAGATCTCCATTCGCGGATCGGCCGATTCGAATTATGGTTTATAGCATAAAGCGTAGGGTGGAGCGCATGGCAAATGAAGCAACTCCGACGTCAGAGGCGGGTGTGGTGAAGCGCCGCGGCAATACCCGGGACCGCATGGTGCGCACGGCGGCGGAGTTGCTCGGCGAGTACGGCGTGGCCGGGACGAGTATCGACAGGGTGCTTTCGGTGAGCGGGGCGCCGCGCGGGTCGGTGTATTACCACTTCCCGGGTGGGCGCGCGGAGATGCTGTCGGCGGCGGTTGAGCAGGCCGGCGAGTTGGTGTTGCGGACGATCGGGGAATCGCCGGATCCGTCGGCTGCGCTGCGGACGTTCGCGGATTTCTGGCGCGCGCGGCTCGAGGTCACGGGGTTCCGGGCGGGCTGCCCGGTGCTGGCGGTGACAGTGGATGAGAATCCCGAACTGCCCGAGCTGCACGGTCAGGCTGCGGCGGCGTTCGCGGGGTGGCAGGACGCGCTGGCCGCGCGGCTGGTCGAGTCCGGGTTGGATGACGGCGCGGCGGCGACGCTCGCGGAGCAATCGCTGTGCGTGCTGGAGGGTGCAGTGGCCATGTGCCGCGCGCGCCGGGAGATCGCCCCGCTGGACTCGGCGGTCGAGGCGATCGGCGCGCTGTACCGACTTCGCGAGCGGGGCTGATCTTTGGCGTCTGCTCTTCGCGGGTGAACCAGAGAAAAATTGTTGATACTAATTCGTGTGTGACGTTTGGGGCTCAGGACGATGGTTGTGCCCTTTGTTGCAGCCTGTTCTGAAATAAATCCTGATTTAAATGGTGCGACGAGCACAGGTATCTGCGAATTCATGGCTAGTTAATTCTCAGCTGTTTATGTGGTTCATGGTTTTCGGGTCGCGCGCCGTCGAGGCATGCGCGGTCCGGGATTCCACGAGTCCCTTGCGAAGTTCACCACGGAGAAAGTAGCCACGTATGTCTATGTTGCGCCGCTCCGTCCGCAGTTTCTCGGCAGTCACCTTCTCGGCCTGCATGGTCGTGGGGATTGCCGGTGCGGGCGTTGCCCAGTCCCAATCACTCGATGCCCAGTCGACCGCCGCGATCGGCTCGCTGCAGCAGTCCGGCTCGTCGCTCGGCTCGCTTGAGGATCTTCTTCCCGGTGGCAAGGCTCCGAAGAACATCATCTACATGATCGGCGACGGCATGGGGTACAACCACGTCGCCAACACCAACATCTTCGAGACCGGCCAATCGCGCTACGGGGTCGAGGGTGAGGCCGACGGCGAGAAGTTGGAGCAGGCCGACGGTGAGGCCGTGCAGGTCTTCGAAAGCGACGAGTGGCAGAAGTCGTCGATGTCGACATACCCGGTAGACAGCGGATACGACCCGGTCAAGGCGTGGAACGACAACGACTACATCAACCACGACGTGACCGACTCGGCGGCCGCCGGAACGGCGATGGCCACGGGCCAGAAGACGCTCAACGGCATGATCGGCGTGGACGCCGAGGGCAACGAGCTCGAGAACACCAACGAGCGCGCACTTTCCATCGGCAAGTCCGCCGGCGTCGTGTCCTCGGTTCCGTTCAGCCATGCGACCCCGGCTGCGTGGGGCGCGCACAACTCGGACCGCAACGCGCTGCACGAGATGGCCGACGAGATGATCGACAGCGATCTCAACGTCATCTTCGGCGCCGGGCACCCGGATTTCGACGATAACGCCACCGAGCGCTCCGCGAAGTACGAATACCTCTCCGAAGAGGGCCAGGACCTGCTCGAGTCGGGCGATAGCGGGTTCGACTTCTTCGATGACAGCGAGACGTTCGCAGACCTCGCCGCGGGCAACGTCTCCTCGGACCGCTACTTCGGGCTTGCCCCGGTGGCAACGACGCTGCAACAGAATCGCGACGGCGAATCCGCCGTTCCGGGCGATGTTCCCGAGAACGACGTCACCGACCTGCCGACCATGTCGACTGCGGCGCTCAACGTGCTGAACCAGGATCCGGACGGCTTCCAGGTGATGATCGAGGGTGGCGCGGTCGACTGGACCGGCCACGCGAACGAGTCGGCCCGCAACGTCGAGGAGACCCAGGACTTCAACGCTGCGGTCGAGGCCGTGAACGACTGGGT
>NZ_DYXM01000197.1 GCF_020742175.1 Dietzia timorensis | reverse complement strand
GAGAAGGTCTGCGAGGGGAGCTCAGCGCCGAGGGCGATTTCCGGATCGATGGGCATGGGGCCTCTTTCGCGGTATCGGGGAAGCGGGCTCTGCTGCCGCCTATTGCGTGACTTGGGCGGCGATGTGCTCGGCGGCGAGCGCGCCGAACACGATCGATGGGCCGATCGTCGCGCCGGGGCCGGCATAGGTGTGTCCCATGACCGGGGACGAACAGTTGCCCGCAGCGTAGAGACCCTCGATCGCCGAGCCGTCCTCGCGGAGCGCCTGCGCGTCCGCGTTGGTCGTGATGCCGCCCTTGGTGCCGAGGTCGCCCGGAACCATCTTGACGGCGTAGAACGGAGCCTTGCCGAGTTCCCCGAGCGCGGGGTTGGGCTTGTTCGAGACATCGCCGTAATAGTGGTCGTACCCGGACTTGCCGCGGCCGAAGTCCTCGTCGACGCCGGAGCGGGCGAAGCCATTGAAGCGTTCGATGGTAGCGGTCAGCTGCTCGGCGGGGACCTCCATTTTCTCCGCGAGGCCTTCGATCGTGTCGGCGGAGACGATGATCCCGTTCTTGAACCAGCGCCCCGGAAGCGGTTGGCGCGGGGCGTTGCCGGCGAACATGTAGCGGTCGCGGACGCGCTGGTCGAGGACGAGCCACGCGGGTACGTTCTCGCCCGGACCGGAGCCTTGCCCGAATTCGCCGCCGTACATGTGGTGCACGGCCTCCACGTAGGGGAGAGATTCATTCATGAACCGCTCGCCGCGGGTGTTGACCATGATCGTGCCGGGCAGCGAACGCTCCGATAGCGCGAACCAGGGGGTTACCTTGAGCGGGATCGTCGGGCCCCACCACGCGTCCTCCATGAAATCGACTCCCGCGCCGATCCGCTGTGCCGCCTCGATAGCGTCGCCAGTGTTCGCGGCCGCGCCGACCGTCCACTTGGTGGTGATCGGTTCGCGCTGGTACTTCTTGCGCATCTCCTCGTTGTGCTCGAAACCGCCTGCGGTGAGAATGACCCCGTGACGGGCGCGAATCGTCTCTCGCTCGCCCGAGCGCTCGACGACGACACCGGTGACGCGCGTGTCGGAGCCCTCGCCCTCGGTGGCGAGATCGACGAGCGGGGTCTCGAGCCACAACGGGATCTTATGGTCGAACAGTCCTTGGCCGAGTGCCGCCATGAGCGCCTGCCCGCGCACGACCATCCGCTTGCGTGCGACCTGGTAGGCGAGATAGCGGGTGCCCACCTTGACTGCGCGCAGTGGCCCTTCGGCGGAGCGCAAGAGCATGTTGAGCCGTTTGTAGTCGGCCTGAGTCAGAACGAAGTTGCGGGGCGTCTTGGTGTAGTCGGGCTCGAGAAGCTTGCGATTATCGCCCATCGAGTTGAGGTCGAAGGGCTTCGGCTCGACAGAGCGCCCACTGAGCCGCCCGCCCGGCGCCTCGGGGTAGTAGTCCGAGTAGTTCTTCACCCATTCCATCCGCAGAGGCGTGCGCTCGAGTAGGAAATCCAGAATGCGCGGTCCGTGATCAAGATAGGCGTCGATCCGGTCGAGTGAGACCCCGGAGATGATCGACGTGAGGTACTGGCGCGCCGCGGTCGGATTGTCGCGCACGCCGTCGCGCACTAGCACCGAGTTATTCGGAATCCACACGCCGCCGCCTGACCGCGCGGTAGAACCGCCGAAGTGCGGCGCCTTTTCTATGAGAACCACGGACAGTCCCTTGGCCTGCGCCGCGAGGGCGGCGGCCACGCCGCCCGCGCCGCTGCCCACCACGACCACATCGAATTCGCTCTGCGTCATGTAGAACACGTTATAGAAATGGGCGGACAACCGCTAGCGATTTCGGCGGTATTCCCTGCGCTCCCTTGCTTGGAGTGCGAAAGCCGCTATTTAGAACGTGTTTCAGAAATGTTAACTACCTCCGTCTGTGGGGGCGACGGTACCCAATTCGTGCATTAGGGGCGTTAAAAGGGGAAGAGCCCACTTATTTCGATGACGTAGGTGGCACTATATTCACATGACCGAAGCGGCAGACGGCGAAACCGAACGCGCGAGCGCCATCGACAAGGCGTTCCGGCTCATACGTGCATTCGATCGAGACGACACGCAGGGAATGGGGGTCAGCGAGCTCGCGCGGCGCGCCCGCCTGCCGAAGTCGACCTCGCATCGGGTGCTCAGCAGCCTCATCGAGAACGGGGCCGTCCAGCGGGTCGGCGATCGCTACCGCCTCGGACCGCTGTTCTTCGATCGGGGCCCGACGTCATTGAGTACGACCCATGAGCTGGTGGCCGAGACTCTCACGCCATTTTTGGCGGCGCTGTTCGAGCGGACACGCTGCACTGTGCACCTGGCGTACCTCGACGGCGCCGATGCCGTTTACGCGAATAAGTTGTTCTCGGTGACGGGCGTGGCCGCGCCCTCGCGCATCGGCGGGCGCGTGCCCGGGCACTGTACGGGCGTCGGCAAGGCGATGATGGCCTACGACGAGAGCGCGATCGACCTCGCCATAAGTAGAGGCCTTGTTCCGTGGTCGGAATTCTCCGTCACCGACCCCGCCGCCCTGCGCGCCGAGCTCGCCGTCGTGCGGCAGACCGGGCTTGCCTACGACGTAGAGGAGGCCACCCTCGGGCTCAGCTGTGTCGCCGCGCCCGTGTGGGGCAAGGGGGCGGTGCCCGGCGCCGCGATGTCTGTGTCCGGTC
>NZ_DYXM01000196.1 GCF_020742175.1 Dietzia timorensis | reverse complement strand
AGGCGAGGCATACGAGAGGGCCCGCGAGCTGTCCACTCTCTTCAGCCAGCAGGGCGTATTCGACGCGGAGGCCCTCCGCAACGAGCACGAGGACATTGGCGCACTCTTCCCGGAATCCCCGCGTCGGGCTTACGATGTTCATCCCATCGTCGATCACGTCGTCGATGCCCGCGAGGACGGCTCCTCTAGTTTTGTCGAACTGCAGAGCAAGTGGGCTCCGTCGATCGTCGTCGGATACGGACGTCTAGCCGGTCGTACCGTGGGCATCATCGCGAACAATCCGCTTCGGCTTGGCGGATGCCTAAATTCCGAATCCGCGGAGAAAGCCGCGCGTTTCGTGCGTATGGCTGATGCGTTCGGGATCCCGCTCGTCGTTCTTGTCGATGTACCGGGCTACCTCCCGGGCGTGGCACAGGAATGGGACGGCGTCGTACGCCGCGGTGCCAAACTGCTCCACGCATTCTCCGAAGCGAAGGTCGCCAGGGTCACCCTCGTCACGCGCAAAATTTACGGCGGCGCCTACATCGCCATGAACTCGATGGCGCTCGGAGCCTCTGCGGTGTACGCGTGGCCGAACGCAGAGGTCGCCGTAATGGGCGCCAAAGCGGCTGTAGGCGTCTTGCACAAGCGTGCGCTGGCAGCGGCGCCGGAGTCCGAGCGCGAGGCCCTCCATGATCGATTGGCCGAAGAGCACGCCAAGATTTCCGGCGGTGTCGGCCGCGCGATGGACATCGGCGTCGTCGACGAGGTCATCCAGCCTGCCGAGACCCGCTACCGGATCGCCTCGACGTTGGCGCTTGCACCGCACCAGCGCGGCAATCACAACAACATCCCGCTCTAGCCGCACGGGCTCGCGCGCCCCGCGCCCATCTCCCCGCCCGGGGAGGTGGGCGCGAAGTCGTTCGTAGCCCTTCTCCTCGCGTCAATCGACTGGCTACCCGCCGTAAACTCCCGCCTCCTACCGTGGCGGGCATCGACGGGCCGAGCAGTTCCCGGCTGCAACCATGTCGGCGAAGGAGAATTCCGTGCTTGCTCTCAGGACCGCCCGCGCAGCTGCGATTAGCGTCATTCTGACGATGGCGATCGTCCCGGCCGTTCCCGCCTCACCGTCCTCATCCATCGACGCGGCAAGCCAATCAGGGTCGACATCGACGATTGCCGATACGGTCGGTTCACTGGGATCCGGAAGCAAGGACGAATCGATGAATCTACTGCCCGACGGCTTCGACCTCCAGGCCCACCGCGGCGGCGTCGGGCTCCACGTCGAAAGCTCTCCCTTTTCCTTCGGCGAGGCACTTCGGGTCGGCGTCACGACACTCGAACTGGACACTCAAATCACCGCGGACGGACAGGTCGTGGTCACTCACGACCGCAAAATAAACACCTCCGTCTGCCAGGACACCGAGCCACTCGCCGACGACGACCCCCTCTTCCCGTACACCGAGCATTTCGTCAAGGAACTCACCCTCGCGCAGATCCAGACGCTCGACTGCGGTTCCCTGCGCAAATCCGATTACCCGGACCAGCAGCTCCATCCCGGTTCGAAGATGATGACCCTCGCCGAGGTATTCGATCTCGTTCGGGAAAGCGGAAACAACGAGGTGCGTTTCAATATCGAGACGAAGGTGGAAGCTTCGGCGCCGGAAGAGACCGCGCCTCGCGAACAATTCGTGCGCAGAGTCCATGAGGAGATCTCCGCGTCCGGGATGGGCGACCGAGTCGAGATCCAAAGCTTCGATTGGGGCGCGCTCCGGCTCATGCACGAAATCGATCCCTCTATCCCCCTCGTTGCGCTGACGAACGGCGATTTCCTGGAAGTCGGAATGCCCGGCAAGTCTGCGTGGCTCGGCGGGCTGGATGTCGACGACTTTGGTGGGGACGGTGTCGCCGCGGCGGCGTCGTTGCCCGGCGTCAAGGCCTATTCCCCGGTGGATACCACGCCGCAGACCTGCGACGTGTCGAAAGATGAGTGCGAACCTTATACAACACCCGAGCTGGTCGCCCGGGCACATGAGTTGGGGCTGAAGGTCGTTCCGTGGACGGTCGACCACACCGCAACCATGGAATACCTCATCGACGCCGGGGTCGACGGGATCATTACGAACTATCCCGACGTCCTTCGGAAGCTACTTGCCGATCGCGGCATCGTGGTGGCCGGGACCGAGTAGTCCCGGGAGCGTTGTTCGTGACCACCGACGCGTGCGACGGGCTTTAGCCCACGCGCGAAAGCCAGGTCACTTCCGGGGTGTTGTCGAATCCGCGCAGCGGTTCGAGAGCGCTGTCCCAGGCGGTGCCGAGCTCGTCTTCCATGGCGGCATGGAATGACTCGGCGCCTTGGCTCATCAGGTGGCGGAGGCGATCCTCGCCGAGCACAACGTCGCCCGAGGCGCCCGTCTGTCCACGCCACATCCCGAGGTCGGGGGTGTACGAGAACCGCTCGCCGTCGACCATTTCCGAGGGATCCTCGGTGACCTCGAACGAGATGAGATCCCACTTTTCCAGGGCCTGCGCAAGACGGGCGCCGGTCCCCACTGGGCCAATCCAGTCGATGATCGCCTTCCGGGTACCGGAAAGCGCCGGCTGCTCGGCCCACGTGAGCTCGCCGGATCGTTCGAGAATGGTCCGCAAGGACCACTCCACGTGCTGGCACAGAGCCACCGGCGTGGCGTGGATGAAAACCACACCCGTCGTCGTGTCTCCGTAAATTTTTAGGTCTGTCATCGAACAACACTCCCGATTCGCTTGAGGAACGTCTTCCCCTACGCCTCAAGAACCAGGTGAGTTCTGATGTCTATATGTAAATTCTGTTGTCTCGTGTTACAGCTGAATTCCAGTGTGCCTCATGTGCCTAATGGCTACAAGGTACAGTTCTTCATTCTCAGTTAACGTACAGCTCTCGGCGCGTCCGGGCGCGGCGCCACGGCGGCGTGTCGCCCACACGAATGTAGAGCCGAAAAAGATTCAGTATGACGTCGGACGCAGCGGCTATGCCGTCGCCTCGATCACGGCATCGGCCACGTCCGTCCAGAGAGGCTTGGCCCAGTCCCCGAATGCGCGATCGGTGAGAACGACAAGCGCCACTCCGCCGTCCCCTGCTTCCGGGTCGACCCACATCAGCGTCCCCGACTGGCCGAAGTGGCCGAAGGTGCGGGCGGAGTTCCGCGTGCCGGTCCAGTGAGCGCTCTTGTCGCCCTTGATCTCCGGTCCGAGCCCCCACGGGCATGGCTTGAACATCCCGTAGCCCGGCACGAGGCCGTTGATCTCCGGCCAGGCGACCTCACACGCCTCTGTCCATGTCTGCGGGGACAGCACCCGCGGCGACAACATCTCCGCCGCCAGCGCGCTCAGGTCGTCCACCGTGGACCTGGCGCCGTGCCCCGCCGATCCGTGGAGCTCCGTCGACGTCATCCCCAATGCGCCGCACAACCCCTCGGCGAGGTAGGCCGGGAATTCTATCCCCGTCGATTCCGCGATGTGGTCGGCGAGTATCTCGTAGCCGGCGCTCGAATAGATGCGCTTGGTGCCCGGCTCGGCCTTGACCTCCGCGGAATCGAACGCGACGCCCGAGGCGTGGGCGAGCAGGTGCCGCACCGTGGCGCCCTCCGGTCCCGCGGCATCGTCGAGCTCGATCGCACCTTCCTCGACGGCCATGAGCGCCGCGCCGGCGGTAAGCAACTTGGTCACCGAGGCGAGCTCGAACACCGCACCCGTATCGCCGTGGGTCGCCAGGATATCCGGCGCATCGCCGACGTCAGGAGGTGCGATAACCGCGGCGGCGGCATTGTCGACCGGCCATGCATCGATATCGGCCAGGGCTTCGAGCAGGCGCTTGCGCTTATTGTCGTCGACCATGCCCCCACCTTATCCAGCCTGGAATTTGCCCCGCAGCGATGCGGGTTCCGTGCTAGCTTGTGCGACAGATCGCACCCGCTTCGAAATGAGGAAATCGTCCTATGGGTCTACGCGTCCACCACCTCAACTGCGGAACAATGAACACCTCGGTGGCGCGGATGGTTTGCCACGTTCTACTCATCGAGACCCCACGCGGCCTCGTGCTCGTAGATTCAGGGATGAGTGCGGCCGACTTCGCAGAACCGGCCGCCCGCCTCGGTCCAATGCGCCACGTGCTTGGCTTGGCCGCCGACCCGCAGGAGTTCGCCGTCAACCAGGTGCGCGCGCTCGGGTTCGACCCGCAGGATGTTCGCCATATCGTGCTCACGCACATGGATTTCGATCACGCCGGCGGTCTTTCCGACTTCCCGGAGGCTCAGATCCACGTGACGAGCGCCGAGGCCCTCGGCGCATTGCGTGGGCCGACGCGCCATGAGCGGATTCGCTACAACCTTGCACAGTTCTCCCACGGGCCCAAGGTCGTCGAGCACAGCCCGTTTGGCGAGCGGTGGAACGATTTCGCTGCGGCGAAGGAGCTCACCGAGATTGATCCTGGCATCGTTCTCGTCACCATGCCCGGACATTCGCGCGGGCATGCGTGTGTGGCAGTGGATGACGGCGGACGATGGCTCCTGCACTGCGGAGACGCCTTCGACCATCGCAATGAGATTCGCGGGCTTCGGCACCGCGTCCCGTTCGGAATGAAGGCGCAGGCCTATCTCAACGCCTTCGATCTGGGGATGTATCTCGACAACCAGGACCGGCTGCATGAGCTATGGAAGCGACGCGACCCGGGCCTCGTGATTTTCAATGCCCACGACGCAAAGCTGTTCGACGAGAGCAAAGCCACACCTGTTGCCTAGAAACGCCCCGGCTGCCGGTACGATATATCGCGCCAGGGCCTATAGCTCAGTTGGTTAGAGCCGCGGACTCATAATCCGCTGGTCGCCGGTTCAAGTCCGGCTGGGCCCACCACACACGTACCAATGCAACCTGCGAGGTTTTCATTCCTTTGGTAATGCGTCAACGGCATCGGTTTCCTCGTATTCGATAAGTCTCGCGGCAGGAACGCTGAGCGCCTTCTCCACTACCCGAATGTCGCAATGCTCCCTGTAAAACGCGTCCAATTTTTCGAGCAGGGCGAATAATCGCGCATCGTCGTCCGATAGGTGCGTGAATTCGGCCGGGAGCACTGCGACTTCGTTGAATAGCCACAGCACGTCGTACAGCGCATCCATGTAGCTGATCAGTTCCCCGCCGTCGCCGGTCGGGGCCAGACGTTCGATCCTCGCCTCAAGTGCACCGATTTTCTCGGAAACACCGTCGCAGAGAAACGCCCTCCGCACCCAGCTTTCTGCAGCCTCCTCGGAGGGCGGGACGACCGTACCGAAGGAAAACCACGAGTCATCGGAGCACTCCATGGCGCCTCGCAGCTTGTGAGACAGCCGCTCGGACCGGTCCACGAAGCCGAGGAGCACACCCGGCCGAAGCGCCCGATATTCGAGGTAACGGGCGAGATAGGTCAGGCGATCGCGAAGCTGACGTTCCGATTCCGGGATCGCATGCACGACCATGTGGAAATGCCCATCGAACGTGGGTGGATGCAGCCGGCTGCGCAGCTGGTCCATCTTCTCCTGGAGCGCGGGATGTACTCGGTACAGCGAAGCCCTGCCCGAGCGATCGGACACCAGCTGGCCCTGGTGGACCATACGCACGAGCCGATTCCGCACCGCTGACGGCCCGTAGCCGTGGAGTTGCAACACAGCCGAGAACACCGGCCCGGGGACGGCCGTCGCCGCGAGTGCGGGAAATACGGAGATGACGTCGAAGGACGCTCTCGTGATCCGGTACTTTTCGTGACCTACTCGACGGCGCATTGGTCGCACTTTCGTTTACGTAACGGGAGAACCTGGACCGTGACGAATAGTCGATCTTATATTTAAGCTGCGTACATATCGAGCTAAGGGGCGGTCATGGCAGAAGAGCGGAGTAAAGAACCAGACTCGCGGGACCTGCTGGCGTTCTCGGGGTCACTTCATTCGGCACTAATCGCCTCGTCCATCGCCATCATCATCGGGTCCATCGCGTTCGGCATTACAGGCACCGATTTTTTCGACCTGTGGGAAAAGCTCCTCCCGATCGTCGCCCTCACCTTCGCCGGCACCTATCTCGGCACTGCGATCGGACATGGAATCGAGGTCCGCATGCTGCGCAAGCGATTCGGAACGCGGCCCCTCGGACAGCGCGAGAGCTAGCGCGGCCGGACCGTAAGGATCTGCGAGCTCGTCCCGACCGGGCCATGCATGTCGTGGAGCACGGTTTCGGTAAGGCCCACGCCCTCGCCGCCGAATGACACTCGGGTGTCGTATCCAACCCATTCCCCTTCGGGCTGGCGAAACAGGTGGGCGGTCAAGTCGATATTGGGGTAGATCACCTTCTCGGGATCTGCGCGCACGGCGATCCCGTTGGCCAGGTCGAACATGCCCGCGAAGGAGGCGAGGTCGCTCTGTTCTTC
>NZ_DYXM01000195.1 GCF_020742175.1 Dietzia timorensis | reverse complement strand
GTCGCTGAGCAGCGGGAAAAGCGTGCGCTAGCCCAGGCTGCGCTTGGTGCCGGAAGCGGGAAGGCTCGGGGCGGTGGCCGAGTTGCCGGCCTGCGGATCGCCATCGCCACGCTGTCGCGCCGGCAGACGGTCGGGTTCGCGATCGTCGCGGTTTACGTCGCTCTAGTGGTTGCGAACTTCGTGTTCATGTCGCCGGTGCTCGTCGGGCAACCGATTACGCAGCTCGCCTGGCAGAACCATCAGTGGCTGCCGAGCTGGACGTAGTTCTCGCGGAAGCGGCCGCTCGTTCTTCGGCCGATGCGCTGATCAGCCGCCGAGCGCCTTGTCGAGACTGAACCGCCCGGCCCCGACGGCGGCCAGCAAGACCGAGCCGACGAACAGCGCCAGCACGAGCTCCCACCCCTGGTTCTCGGCGAACGGGCCATTGGTCGCGTGCACGAAATAGAAGGCGCCGAGCATGTCGACGGCCAGCAGAATGCCTGCGAGCGGCGTCAGGATCCCGAGGACAAGCGCCACCCCGGCCACGAGCTCGACACCGGCAACAATCGCCGCCGTGACCTCCGGCTGCGGGATCCCGATGGTGTGGAACTGGCCGGCCACGCGATCGAGGCCGAGGTCGAAGAACTTCTGCCAGCCGTGGGCGACGAAGATGACGCCGAGACCCAGGCGTGCCAGGAGCAGGGCGAAGTCGCGCAATCCGTCGAAACTCATCACGCTTCAAGACTTTATCGCGAAGCCTGCGGGCGCGCGGAGAGCGCCGGCGACGGGTCGCGCGATTGACGCGCGGCGCCGCTAGACCTCGACGCCCGCCTTCTTTGCCACGCTCAACAGGTAGCGGTTGAGCCCACGCATCGCGAGGTTGTAGGCGGGCGGGAAATAGCGCTGCGCGGCAAACGCCAGGGCGATGTCGCGGGACGTCTGGATGATGTATTTGCCCTTGGTGACGCCGACGATCATCTTCTTCGCGGCCTCTTCCGGGGTCACCGCGTGCTTGGAGAATCGCGCCTGCGCCTCGGCCACCGCGGGGTCGGTGGTGTCGACGCCGGAGATCTGAATCTTGTTGACCAGCGGGGTGTCGACGGCGCCGGGGGTGACGATGTGCACCGAGATGCGTTTGCTCTCGAGATCGAAGCGCAGCACCTCGGCGATGCCGCGGACACCGAACTTCGTGGCGCTGTACGCGCCATGCCACGGCATCCCGATGAGCCCGGCCGCGGACGACACCAAGGCCAGCGCGCCGGGGCGGCCCGCCTTCATCATCGGCGGGACGAACGATTCGACCACGTGGACTGTGCCCATGAGGTTGACGTCGACGAGGAGTTTCCAGTCCTCGTGCGCCATCTTGTCGACCGCGCCCCACTTGGAGGTTCCGGCGACGTGGAACACGGCCTCGGGCACTCCGAGCTCGGCGATCGCCTCGTCCGCGAATGCTTTCGTCTCCTCGAACGAGGTGATATCGAAGGCCCCCACGACAGGGGCCGATCCGGAAATCTCGCGGCAGCGCTGCGCCGTGGCCTCGAGTGTCTCGGCTTCGCGGTCGCACAGCGCGAGCCTCGCGCCGCGGGCGGCGAGGTCGAGCGCCGCCGCGCGGCCGATCCCGCTCGCCGCGCCCGTCACGACGCATGTGCGTCCCTGGAAGTCTGTGATTCTCGCCTTGGCCATGGTTGCCGTAGTCCTTTCCCGGAGCTGCAGGGTCCACCGTATCGACGTTTTTCCGGACGCGCGTCCAGTCCGGGGAATCTCGCAGTCCCCTTTATGCGGCCGCTTCCCTACCCTCCGTGGCCGCGGCGCAGCGCGACCCCGAGCGCCGCGACGAGCCGGGCGCTCTTGACCGTGGACACCTCTCCGACATAGGCGCGGGCGATCGCGCTGCCGATGAATCCCAGCGACGCCGACTCCTCGTAACACATAAAAAGCGGGACGTAGCTCGGCTGGAACTTCGCCTTGAACGCCAGCAGCGAGCGGAATCCGTACACCGGTTCCAGCGCGTGGCTCAGCCGCTCGAGCAGCGAGTCGAGGGCGGAGGCCGCCGGGCGGTTTTCGGCAGGTCCGGCGTCATCGGCACCGGCGGCGTGGCCCAGGTTCGTGCTCGCGAGCGGCGCCGCCGACAGCGAGACGAATTCCATCCCCTCGTCCTTGGCATCGAGTGCGCATGTGGCGATGAGGTATTCCATCGCGGGGCGGAACCCGTCTGCGCGGCGACGCATGAAGTCGAGGGTGAGTCCGACGAGTTCGCCCTCGCGGTACACCGGCATCCACGAGGTGATGCCGTGGACGGAGCCGCGCGCGTCGATCGCGAGAAGCAGGCGAACCTCGGGGTCGTCGAGCTCGTCGATCCCGCCGAGCGTGAACCCCATCTCGGGCAGCCCCTTGTCCGAGACCCACGCCTCGGAGATCTCGATGATCTGCTCCTTGAGCGCGAGCGGGCACTCGGACCAGCGGGTCCACAGCGAGGTCACCTCCTCCTTGCGGGCGCGGTTGATCGCGGTGCGCACGTCCTGGAATTTCTTGCCGCGGAATTCGAGTCCGTCGAGCTCGATCACGGTCTCCTCGCCCACGCGGACGCTGCGGAAACCCGCCCGCTCGCACGCCGCGCGCACGTCATCGCCCACGCTGTAAAAGCAAGGCACGCCGCCGCTGGCCAGCACGAAGTCGGTGAACTCGCGGACAGCCTCGGTCCGCGCCGCCGGGTCGCCGACCGGTTCGCCGACGGTGAGGAACACCCCGCCGATCTCGCGGTACGGCACGGCCGCGCGCCCCGAGGCGGCGACCCAATGCGAGTTCTCCGGCCACAGCCCCATCCAGGACAGGTTCGCGCCGCCCGGGTCGTGGATCAGTTCGCGTGTGACGGCGGAG
>NZ_DYXM01000194.1 GCF_020742175.1 Dietzia timorensis | reverse complement strand
GTACGTCGGGTTCACGGTGATGTTCGGTCCCGCCATCGTGCGCGCCATGGACGCGAAGTTCCTGCGCAGATACGGCGGAGGCAAAGGCAGTGGCGCGGAAACGGCACGTCCGACGTCATCCAGCGGGTCTCCCGCCAAGAAGGAGGCGCGGCGCGACTGGCTCAAAGCATGTGCCGCCTGCGGGATCGCCGGTGTACTTATCGTGATCGCGATGGCGATCGTCGGCCTGGCGGGCTCGTTCTGGCTGATCTACTGGCTGGTAGTTCTGGCGTCGATCGTCGTCGCGTGGCCGTTCATCACGCGCTATCTCGAACGCCGGCAGGCGCGCGATCCTAAGCGGCGCCGTGAGGAATTCGCGCCCGAATAGTCCCCGAACAGTGGGGGCAGTGACTTAGCGTGGGTGCCATGCGAAAGATTGCCGCGCTCACCAGCTCGCTTCTCGTTTCCGTCGCCGTTCTCGCCGGCTGCGGCTCCGAGTCCGATCCCGAAGCAGGCGACGGCGCCCCGTCGATGACGACGGAACAGCTCACCCCTACGAGCACGGCGAGTGAGGAGAACTCTTTCAAGGACGTCGATCCGGCGACTTTCGCCAACCGAAGCTCGCACGTGTTCTCGTTCGAGACGGCTGCGGGTGGCGAAGGCATGTGCGTGTTCACCAAAGAGGTAGCGACGTGCACCGGCAAGGCCGCCGAGGACGTGCCAGACGTCGAGGTTCCGCCCTTCCCCGCGTCGCGCCCGGGCGCTGCGACCGTGTCCGCCGACGGCATTCGGTACACGATGGTCGAGGGAGTACCGCCCGCCAAAGCGGCACTCGCAACTCAAGAGCGCGTGAAGTTCGGCGAGGTGACCTGTGAGATGAGCGAGGATTCAGACCTGACGTGCAGCGTCGGCGAGAATGCGCTCCACGTCTCGGGCGCGAACCCGGACCTGGCAACAACCGGCACGGTGATCGTCACCGCGCCGAAGGCGACACAAAGCACTTCGAAATCCACGTCGGCGTCGTCTCCGGCGACGACGACCAACCTCGACGGCGACTATTCAGAGAACGATGAGCCCGTCGCACCCGGGACCATGTGCGGCGCAGCCTCTGGGAACACGTTGGTGAAGGTCGAGTCGGGGGCAGTGTCGTGCCTCGAGGCACAGTCGATCATCGACGAGTACACAGCAGGCCGGCACGAATCGGGCGGAGGAAACTCGTTGGCAATGATGGTTCAAGGTTGGTCGTGCTCCTCCCCGACCGCGGGCCGCGCACGCGAAACGGGTGCAAGCATTATCTGCGACGGCCCTGGCGGCGAACACATCACTGCGCCTTAACCAGAGAAAGATTCACCAGAGGATCGCCGAGAGCCGGTGGCGGCACTCCATATCAGCGTCGCTGTCGCCGCGCGCAGCCGCGAGCGCGGTACGGATGAGGTCGTATACGACGATGTCGGCCAGCGCGTCGACATCGTCCGCGCTGCGCCCCTCGAGTTCCGGCATCCGCGAGAGCGTGATCGCAATGCGGCGGTGCGCGTCCGAGACCGCGCCTGCGACCACCGGATACGCAGGGTGATCGAAATCGAGAAGCCCGCGCATGAGCGCCGGCCACTCGTGAGGATCGGACCGGCCGGCGGCGACGATGACGTCGGGCCAGGTCTCGAGGATGGGATCCTCGGCGATCATTTCCGCGACCGTGCGCGCGAGGGTGGCCGCGGTGCCCTCGGCGACGACGATCGCCAGGTCCTCGATCGACTCGAAATGCCGATAGAACCCCGTCGGCACGACACCGGCGGCGCGCGCAGTCTCGCGGACAGCGAGGGCGTGGTAGCCGGTCGTGGCCACTTTTTCCCTCGCCGCCGCGATAATCAGTGAACGAGTGTGCTGCTTTTTCTCGGCACGCGTCTTCCCATCGGCCATGTTCCCTAGATTACAACACCCGACGTTCCTGCACGAACGCCGCCAAAAAGTGACTCTCAACACAAAATCGGCACTTTTTCACCGCTCAGGTATTGCGGTTTGAGAGTACAGCCGTACACTCAATATTGTCCGGCCCTAAGGGGAACTGTTAAACACCGGTTCCCCTCCCCGCACGGCAGCGCTCGCAGTTCGATCCCGACACCGAAGCAGCGCCGCGGGAGCACCCGGACCGGAGAAAACTTTCACACCAGATCGACACTCGCACCAGCGAAGATACCGATCGCGACATCCTTCCCTGGAGGAACGATGACCACCGCACACACCCGACCGACCACCACACGTTCGCCGCTCGACCGGCTCATCGACGGCGTCACGTCACTCCTGCTCACCCCGCACCCGTCCTCCACCTACAGCCGTTCGCTCGGCCTGGGCGGCCGGGTCTCGAAAGGCGAGGCCGTCGTCGTCAGCGCCACGCGCCCGACCGAAGACTGGCTGATCCTCACCCTTCGCCCCTCGCAGGGCTACCGGCGGCCGCCGGCCGGTGGGGCCGTGTCGATCGGCGTCGTCATCGACGGCGTCGTCCACACCCGCTACTACTCGCCGATCGACCCGGTTGCCGCGTCCCCGCGCATCCCGGGCGCACAGACCCCGAACGCCTATCCATCCGGCCCGATCGGAGGCACCAGCGCGGGCCGGCCGCTCACGCTCGTGATCCGCCGCCACGCCGACGGCTTCGTCTCCGACCATCTGTGGCGCACCGCCGAGCCCGGCCAATCGTTCCTCCTCGACGACGAATCCCAGGGCGACCCCGAGGCCGCGCTGCCCGATCGCCGCCCGCATTCGGTGCTGCTGGTCTCCGGCGGCAGCGGGCTCACCCCGATGCTCGCGATCGCCTCGACCCTCGCCGCCGAGAATCACACCGGGCGCGTCGCGTGGCTGCACTACACGCGGTCCACCTCCGATATCCCGGTGCCCGGCAAACTACGCGAGATCGCCGCGAGCTCGGGCATCGATCTCCGGATTGTGACCACAGGAACCGACGCACCCGGATCCCCCGCGGGCGACGTACCTCCGACGTCAGACATGGACAAAGCTGTGGGCGCGGCCGGGCCGGACCATCACGGTTTGCGCGGGCACATTCTGGCAGGGCACATTGACGCCGTGGCGCCGTGGTTCGCCGAGGCGGAGGTGTTCTGCTGCGGCCCCGACGCGCTCGCGGACGGGCTCGCCGAGATTCTCGGGCCCGAGCGATCGGAGTGGGTTCGGCGCGAACGGTTCAAGACGACTGTCGCGGACATTCCGGACACCGACGGCGGCACCGTCACGTTCGCGCGCAGTGGCCGCGATGCCGAAATCTGCGGCACCACGATCCTCGAAGGCGCCGAATCCGCCGGTCTCTCCCCGACCTTTGGTTGCCGCATGGGCATCTGCTTTCAATGCGCCGCGACTCGCCTGAGCGGCGCCACCCGCGACCTTCGCACCGGCGAAGTCGACAACACTCCCGACCGCCAAGTCCAGGTCTGCGTCTCCGCGCCCGTGGGCGACGTCGAGATCGACCTCTAAACCACCTGTCCAAGGAGGAAGACACTCATGTTCACTATTTCGCTCCCCAAGCTTCCCAATCCCTTCGCGAAGAAGGCCGCCACGCCCGAACCCGAGCCGGTGTACCTGTCCGCCGAGGCGGTCGACGAGATTGGCCGCGAACTCGACGAGCTGCGCAACCGGATCACCGCCGACCTCGGCGATAAGGACCGCGAATACATCCTCGGGATCATCCGCCTGCAGCGACGTCTCGAGCTCGCCGGGCGCGGGCTGATGTTCGCCGGCTTCCTGCCGCCCGCGTGGATCGCGGGCGTCACCGCGCTGAGTGCCTCGAAGATCCTCGACAACATGGAAATCGGGCACAACGTGATGCACGGCCAGTACGACTGGATGCAGGATCCGATGGTGCACTCGTCCACGTTCGAATGGGACAACACCTGCCCCAGCGATCAGTGGCGCCACTCGCACAATTTCATGCACCACACGTACACGAACATCCTCGATATGGACCGCGACATCGGTTACGGACTGCTGCGCATGGAGCACGAGCAGGCGTGGAACCCGCTGCGGCTGGGCAACCCCGCCTACGCGTTCGTGCTGATGTGCACGTTCCAGTGGGGCGTGATGCTGCACGACCTCGAATACGACCGCGTGCTCAAGGGCGAGCGCTCGTGGGCGGAGGTGAAGCCACTGCTGAGGGGCTGGTGGCACAAGGCCGGCCGTCAGGTCGCCAAGGACTACCTGTTGCATCCGGCGCTCACCGGGCCGCTGTTCCCGCTGACCCTCGCCGGCAACGCCACCGCAAATCTCGCCCGCAACATCTGGTCGTTCTCTGTGATCTTCTGCGGCCACTTCCCCGATGGCGCACAGGTTTTCAGTCCCGAGGATTGCGAGAACGAGACGCAGGGCGAGTGGTACGTGCGCCAGATGCTCGGCTCGGCCAACTTCTCCGGTGGCCGCATTATGCACATCGCCGGCGGACACCTCGGTTACCAGATCGAGCACCACCTTTTCCCCGACCTGCCGTCGAGTCGCTACCCGGAGATCGCCGACGAGGTTCGCGCGATCTGCGAGAAGAACGGACTGCCGTACAACTCGGGCCCGCTGTGGAAGCAGGTCGCCAACGTGTGGGGCAAGATGTTCCGGCTCGCGCTGCCGCTACCTCCTCGACCGACCGACGCACCGGCGGTGCACATCGAACGCCGCCGCGCGAAGGCCAAGGCCGAAACGGTCGCCGCCTAACGCTCGGGCTGCCGCCAACCCGGCACCGACTACCCAACCGCCGGCCCTTCTGGGCCGGCGGTTTCGGCGTTAAGATAGCTCCATGAGCGACTTCGAACGGCGTAAAGACCAGGTGCAAGAGGCCATCTCGTCGACGGCCGGTCTCGTCGGGCGGCTCACCGTGATCGCCACCGACGCCGTCGGCTCGGCAGCGCGCGAAGTCGGCGACTGGATCTCCGACGGTATCGAGATGCGCGAGGCCGCCAAACTCTCCCGCGAGGACGAGCGGCAGGACGTGCAAGCGGATGAGCAGCCGCACACCGACGACACCGAAGGCGGCGCGTAGCGCCCGGTTCAGCCGCCGAGGTTTCCGGACAGTCTGCGCAGGCGGTCCGCGCTCGCGCCGTCGAGGCCGATGATCTCGACGGTCGTCCCCTTCGCCGCATACTTCTGGGTTATCGCGTCGAAGGTCGCGACGGTCGAGGCATCCCAGATATCGGCGTGCGTGAGGTCGATGACGACACGGCCGGGGTCATTCGCATAGTCGAATTGGTACACGAGGTCGTTGCTCGACGCCCAGAACAGTTCCCCTCGGACCGTGTACGTGCGCGTCCCGTCGTCCGAGTCGATCGCGTCGACCGACGTCATATGTGCCACGCGCCGTGCAAAGAGAACCATGGCGGCCACGACGCCGAGGACGACACCGATCGCGAGGTTGCTCGTCGCCACGGTAGCCGCGACGGTGATGAGCATGACGAGCGTTTCGCTCCACGGCATGAGCCGCAGCGTGCGCGGGTGGATCGAATGCCAATCGAACGTGCCCACGCAGACCATCACCATCACCGCGACGAGCGCCGCCATGGGGATCATTCCCACCGCGTCGCCGAGAACCACGACGAGAATGAGGAGAAAGACGCCCGCCAAGAAGGTGGAGAGTCGTGTGCGGGCGCCGGATTGCTTGACGTTGATCATCGTCTGGCCGATCATCGCGCAGCCGCCCATGCCACCGAAGAACCCGGTGACGATGTTCGCGGCCCCCTGGCCCCACGCCTCCCTGGTTTTGTCGCTGCGCACTTCGGTGATGTCGTCGACGAGTTTCGCGGTCATGAGCGACTCCATGAGACCGACCAGTGCCATGGCCAGCGCGTACGGCGCGATCGTCGTGAAGGTTTCTATCGAAATGGGCACATTGGGGATAAGCAGCGAAGGCAGCGAATCGGGCAGCTCGCCCTGGCCGCCGACGTTCGGGACGTTGAGCCCCGCGGCGATCACCACCACCGTGAGCACGACGATCGCGACGAGCGGCGCGGGCACGACCGACGTCCAGCGCGGCAGGAAAACGAGAATCGCGAGCCCCGCCACAACGAGCGGGTACACGAGCCACGGCACACCGACGAGGTGCGGGACCTGCGCGATGAATATGAGGATGGCCAGCGCGTTGACGAACCCGATCATGACGCTTCGCGGGATGAACCGCATGAGCTTCGCGACACCTAGCACAGAGAGCAAGATCTGGATGACGCCGGCGAGCAGAACCGTCGCCACGAGATAGTCCATCCCGTACTCCTTCGCCACCGGAGCGACGACGAGTGCGACAGCACCGGTGGCGGCAGAGATCATGGCGGGCCGCCCACCGGTGAATGCGATCGTCACGGCCATGGTGAACGACGCGAAAAGCCCGACCCGCGGATCCACTCCGGCGAGAATCGAGAAGGAAATCGCCTCCGGGATCAGCGCGAGGGCCACCACCAGTCCGCCCAGCACCTCGGTGCGCAAGCGGGCAGGAGAGGAAAAGGCGAAACGAAACGAGGGGATGACGCCGGTCGGCGCGATCGGCTCCCGCCCCGCCGGTTTCGGATCCGTGCTGGCACTCGTGGCCACAGTGCACTCCCTTCTGCGAAGGATCACAGTTTAACGAGGTGAGATGGAGGCTTGAGCGGGTGGACACCACGAAGAGGTACGGTTCCGGGCGATTTCAGGGCACTTTGTGGCTTTAACGTGGTGTGTGGGCGATGAAGCAATAGCGGGTAGCGCCCCCATAAGCTCCGACTCGTCGCAGATAGTCGGTGTGTGCCAATACGACTTTCGATTCGAGGCGGCGAAATCGTCGTCTTCACCCGCGACGACGCCAAAAACCGCGGGTATTCACGTCGCGCGAGCGAAAAGTTCCTTGCCTCCGGACAGTGGCGAAGGCTCCGCCGAGGGGCGTACGCGACAGTTCCCCGTGGGCGGCTCTTTCGAGAGGAAGAGCATCTTGTGCAGCTCGCGGGCGCACTTCTTCTAGCGGGCAATGGATGGCACGCCAGTTCCTGGTCCGCGCTGGTAGCGCACGGGATCCCTGTACACGCACATCCGCTGGGACGCACACACCTCACACGCAACGCGGAGGCGTATTCGCACAGGGCGGGCCCTTCCGCTGTCAGAATCGAACGACCATTGCACGGCGAGGGAATGTGGTCACCGACGGTATCGCGGCTGGGGATTCCAACGGTCGGAGTAACGGGCGCGCTGTGCGAATTCGCGCGGGTGGCGCAATTTGGCTCCGCCGTGGCAGCAGCCGACAACGCGCTCCATCGAGGATTGGTGCGGCCCGAGGAATTTCGACGGTCCGCCAGGCTAGTGTCTGGTCGCGGCGCGAACCGTCTTCGCGATGTCGCCGAGTTCGCCGACGGACGCGTTGAGAGCCCCGGAGAAAGTCGGCTACGAGTTCTTGTGCGTGAAATGGGGTTACGCGGCACCCCACAGTTGTCGATTCATGATGGCGATGGCCCCGAGATCTATCGCGCCGACCTGTTCGTGGAAGTTCCCGGATCGCGCGGACTAATTCTCGAATACGACGGGCGGCAGAAGTTTTCGAACCTTCGCGAGTCATCGCAGTGGACAGAGTTCGAACGCCAAGCGTCGCGGGATCGTGGTCTCGCGGCGCGCGGATATCGCGTTATGCACGTGACGGCCAAGGACCTGGCCGATCCAGCGTTACTCAAGAGCGAAATCCGAACGCGATTGCAGTCGCCCATCTAGTAAACACCACGTAGTTGCCACATTTGATGGCGTTCGATGCGCGATTCTTACCGGTACGTGGTGTTTGCGGGGCGGGGAGCGGCGCCCCCGAGCCCCGCTACCCGTCGACAGCGACCTCCCGCTCGATCCCGACGTGCCCGGCGAACCCGTCGTCGTGCGTGACCAAGAGCAGCGCGCCTTTCCACTCGGCAAGCGCACCGGCGAGCTGCTCCACTCCCGAAATATCGAGGTTGTTCGTGGGCTCGTCGAGCACCAGCAGCTGCGGCATCGGCCGCGCGAACAGCGCCGCCGCCAGAAACGCGCGCAGCCGCTCCCCGCCGGACAGCTCGCCGAGCCGCTTCGCCCCCGAATCCCCCGTGAACAGGAACCGCGCGGCGTGCGCGTGCGGCGAAGAGGGCTCCGCGTCCGGCCTCCGCGACGCGATGAGCTCCACCACGGTCACATCCCGCTCCGCCGCCGGCACCGGCAGATCCTGCGCGAGGTACGCAAAAGGCACCGCGATCGCAGCATCCCCGCCGACCAGCGAACGCAACAACGTCGTCTTCCCGCTCCCGTTCGCGCCGGTCAGGCGCACGCGCTCCGGGCCGAGCAGCCGCACCGCATCCGAAACCACCACCTCCCGCGACCGCGGCAGCTCGGGATCCGGCAGCGAAATCCGCAACAGCCGCGCCCGGCGCACAGCGTCGTTTGCCTCGCGCGCAGCCTCCGCCGCACCCGAAACCTTCTCCGCATGCCGGTCGGTGAGTTTGCCCGCCGCCTTCTCCGCCGCATCGGCTCGCATCCCCGAAATGATCTTCGGCACCCGCTTCTCGCGCTCGGCCTTCTTCGCGATCCGCGCACGCGTCGCGTTCATCTGCTGCGCCTGGTCGCGCTGCCGCCGCGCCGCGCGCAGATCCTCGCGCGCACTCGTCGCCGCCTGCGCCGCCGCGGCCTGCTCGCCCTCG
>NZ_DYXM01000193.1 GCF_020742175.1 Dietzia timorensis | reverse complement strand
TCCGGGCTGTTGCACCCGATTGCGTTGGTCATCGCGCTGCTCATCGTGACGTTCCTGCACATGGTGTTCGGCGAGATGGTGCCCAAGAGCATGTCGATCGCAAGGCCGGGACCCGCGGCGCTGCTGCTCGGCCCGCCGCTGCGGGTGATCACGATCGTGTTCCGCCCGCTGGTGTGGCTGATGAACACCTCCGCCAACGCGTTTGTGCGACACGTGCTGCGCGAGACACCGACCGATGACGCGGGCTCGACGTTCACGGTCGACCAGCTCCGCGCGGCCGTGCACGAGTCGAACGAGAAGGGCTCGCTCGACCAGGACGAGACAGCATTGATCACGGGTGCGATCGAGTTCCAACAGCGCGTGGCCCGCGATGCGATGACCCCGCTCGGGCGGGTGGTGTCCGTCCCCGGCACGGATACCGTCGCGCAGGTGCACCGTACGTGCGTCGAGTCCGGGTTCTCTCGTCTGCCGGTGCGAGGGCACGACGAGGAGTTCGTCGGCTACGTGCATGTGAAGGACCTGCTAGAGGGGCACGACCTCTCCGAGGCCATTCCCGCGACGGAGATCCGCCGCATGGGCGCCTTCGATGCGGATACCCCGCTGCGCGAGGTGATGGAGCGGATGCGCCGCGACCTGACGCACGTGGCGTCGGTATGTGATCCGGAGACCGGGGAGATCGAGGGCATCACCTCGCTCGCCGACGTGCTCCGCGATATCGCCGGACCGTCGCACGCGACGAGCGCGGGCTAACCGCTCGCTAGCTCACCAGCTCACCGATAAATGCCGAAACCGGCCCCTCATCGCCCGTGTGGGCGGCGAGGGGCCGGTGTGTCTGGTCGCTCAGCCGAACTTCACCTGACGGGGGTCGGTGTCGAGCAGACGACCCATCGTCTGGTCGATGAAAACGGCGAGCGTGGTCTTGGAGGCTCGACGGCCGAAACCGACGACGCGGGTAACAGTGGACGCTGCCTCTGTTGCTCTCGCTGCGATCATTTCGCGCTCCTTCGTGCATCTTCGTTCGTCGCCCCGGGAAATTTGGGGCGAACTGAATGGATGTCCAGGACGCTAATGCGCGTAAAAGCGGTGCGCAAACACCCTCGGCCGAAATGTAATGACGCTCACTACCTGCTGAAATATAAAAACGCCCGTTGTTAACTTCTCAGCAACGGGCGTTTTAGCAGGTGGACGAATGACCAGTTTGGGGGCGTTGGTTTTACTTCTCCGTCAGGGCCGGCTCGGGGATGGTGGACGCATCAGCTACCCCCGGTCCCCCCGTGTCGGCCGAATCTTCTGCCCCGGTCGTGCGGGCGCGGCGCCACGCTCCCACGCCGAGGACCACGGTGAGCAGGGCAACGGCGGCGAGGACGATTCCCACGATCGCGCCGTGGACCTCAAAGATGTCGGAGAATTTGAACAGGTTGGTGATGACGAGCAGGCCACCGACGAACGTGCCGAGCACGATCGGGCTGATCCGGGTGACGAGCCACGCGGCGATCGGAGCGGCGAGCACGCCGCCGGCGAGCAGACCGAGGACGATCCAACCCATCTCGGCGAGCTGGTCGGAGAGGCCGAGCAGGAAGCCGATGGACGCTGCGAGCGAGACGAGAAACTCGGACGCGGAGACCGAACCGATGACGCGGCGCGGGGTGGTCTTGCCGGAGGACAGCAAGGTCGAGGTCGTGATCGGACCCCAGCCGCCACCGCCGGAGGCGTCGACGAATCCACCGACCACACCGAGGGGCACGAGGAAGCCGGTCTTCTGCTGCTGCTCTTGATTGAGAGCGAGCGCGGGCGCATTGCCGAGGCCAAAGCCGAATCGGATCAGCAGATAAATGCCGATGACGAGGAGGATCGCCGTGGTCCACGGCGTTGCCGATTCAGTGGACAACCGGGAAAGGAAGGTCGCGCCGGCGAAGGCACCGACGGCGCCGGGAACGCCGAGTCGGACGACAATCTTCCAGTCGACGTTGTGGAACTTCCAGTGGCTCAGGCCGCTGGCGAGCGTGGTGCCGACCTCCGCAAGGTGCACGGCGAAGCTCGCTTGCGCGGCGGCTATGCCCGAGAACAACAGCAGCGTCGTCGCCGTCACACCGAAGGCCATGCCCAGCGCACCGTCGACGAGTTGGGCTCCCAGCCCGACGAGGATAAAGACGATCAAGGTTCTCATGGCTTCGGTGACTTTCCGTTGGATTGTGGAATCCGCTGACCCCCGCTTCGGCGGGACGGACATTCACCAAATGTAGACAGAACTGTCTACGGGGTCCAAGGTTCGATTCACCCTGAGCCGAACCCGATACGGCCGTGGGCCGGCGGCCCTCACCAGGGCATTCACGCCTGGACTGCGCGCGCCTTCACCGAGAGTGCTCTACCGCTCTGCATTGACGTCGTCCGAAGGAATTTCCGCCGCGCCGAAGTGGGCGTACTTGGGATCGACGTCGGCATCGGAGTCGGCCGCCGCCACCTTTTCGGCCTCGTCCCTGGCGGATCGGATCCTCCTCCATGCGCGCACACCGAGCACGACGGTGAGGATGACGATCGCAACCTGTAGCACTCCGATGAGGACCGGGTTGATATCCACCGTCTGCGACATCCGTAACAGGTTGAGGAAAACGAGCAGCCCGCCGACGAAGGTTCCAAGAACCACCGCGTTGACCCGGGCTACGAGCCACGCGGCGAAGGGCGCGGCGATCACACCGCCGATGAGGAGACCGACAACGATGAGGCCCATTTCGCGCAGTTGGTCACCCATCCCGAAAAGGAACCCCAACGACGCGGCGATGGATACGAGGAACTCCGAAGCCGAAACCGAACCGATGACGCGGCGAGGCGTGGTCTTTCCGGTCGTCATGAGCGTGGTGACCGTGAGCGGGCCCCAGCCGCCACCACCCGTCGCGGAAAGGAAACCACCCAGCGTGCCGACCGGGGCGAGGAACCCGCCGGAATGCTGCTTCTCTTCGGCGATGTTGAGCACGGGCGGCTTCCCGAGCCCGAGGCCGAAACGGAACAACAGATAGAAGCCGAGCACGAGCAGGATCGTGGTCATGATCGGCTGCGCGGCTTCGGTGGAGATATTCGACAGCAGCGTCGCGCCGATGAAGGCACCGATGGTGCCCGGGATACCGAGCTTGGCGACGATCTTCCAGTCGACGTTGTTGAACTTCCAGTGGCTCACCCCCGCGGCGAAGGTAGTTCCCACCTGCGCCAGGTTCACCGCGAAACTGGCCTGCGCCGCGGAGGAACCGGCAATGAGCGCCATAGTCGTCGCGGTAATGCCGTAGGCCATGCCGAGCGAGCCGTCGACGAGTTGTGCACCGAACCCGACGAGCAGGAACACGATCAATGTACGCAACGCGCAACCCTTCTACGACGCGGAAAGCGCCGGAGAAAAAGAGAATGCACCCGGCGCCAGCTTCGCTTCCGCTTCAGCGGGGCGATCTGACTCCGGGTGCATCTCATACTCCTTGCGCAGGTTCCGCTAAAGTTCTGAACGAACCCCAATGTAGACAGATCTGTCTACATTGCGCAAAGAGGGGGCTAGCTCTGCCCCTTTTCTGTTGACGCGCCTTCTTCGTCTTCGTCGTCGATACCGAAGAACGAGTTGAACTTGGCCTCGGTATGGGCTTCGTCGTCGTCTTCCTCCGGCGGGATGTAATTCGTCGCGCCGATGGGCTCAGGGGTCGGCCCGTGCTCGTTCTCTTCCCACTCTTCGGGCGTATAGGCGCGTTCCCACTGCCTCGTCACGACGGGATTGCGGTCGCCTAGGTCATCTCGGATGCCCTTCGTCAGCGAGAACATCATGATGTAGCCCATGATGAAGAACGGCAGACCGACGACGGTAATCACCTTTTGCAGGGTTTCGAGGCCGCCTTCGCCGGTGAACGCCAGGAGCGAGATGGTTGTTAAGCCCATGAGGGCGCCCCAGGTGATGCGTTGGTACGCGGGCGAGAGGTCGTCGCGCCCCGAGGCCATCATGTCGACCACGAGCGCGGCAGAGTCCACCGAGGTCGTGAAGAAGATGACCACGAGGAGAACAGCCAGACCGGAGACGAGTGTCGCCGCCGGGTAGTGGCTGAGGAATGCGAACAGCGCGCCGGGGATGTCGCCGTCGTCGACAACCCGGGACACCAGTCCTCCGCCCTGGTTGAGTTCGATATCGAACGACGCATTTCCAAAGATGCCGAACCACAAGATCGAGAAGCCGACGGGAAGCGCGAGAACGCCGAACACGAACTCGCGGACCGTGCGGCCTCGCGAGATCTTCGCGATGAAAATACCGACGAACGGCGACCACGTAATGGTCCACGCCCAGTAGAAGACGGTCCACGTGTTCTGCCAGTCGGCGAGGTCGTCGTTCGCCGGGAAGGCGTTGTTCCAGAAGGCGAGCTCGGGCAGCATCGACGCGTACGTTCCGAAGGCTTCGGTGGTCGACTTGAGGAGGAACAGTGTCGGGCCCGCCGCAACGATGAAGATGAGCAGACCGATCGCCATGGCGATATTGAGGTTCGATAGGACCTTGATGCCCTTTTCCAGGCCGAGGCCGACCGAGATGCACGCAAGCGTGCTCACCACGACGATGATGAGCACTTGAATCCAGGAGTCCTCGGGGATCCCCAGGAGGTCGGCCAGGCCGGCGTTGATCTGGATGGTTCCCAGCCCCACGGACGTGGCGACTCCGAACACGGTGCCCACCAACGCGACGACGTCGATCGTCTTGCCGATTGGCCCGTAGACCTTCGAACCCAGAATCGGGGAGAAGATCGACGACACCCGGGGCGGCATTTTCCGCTTGTAGATGAAGTACGCGAAGGCCAGCGACGGCAACGCGAAAATGGTCCACGTATGGAGACCGAAGTGGTACAGCGTGAATCCGAGCGCTTCCTGCGCCGCGGCGGGCGTGCCCGGCTCGACGTTGCCGCGCGGTGGGGTCGCGAAGTGCGAGACCGGTTCGGCCACACCCCAGAACATGAGGATCGAGCCGATCCCGGCGGCGAAGAGCATGGCGAACCACGCGGGCGTGGAATGCTCCGGCCGCTCGTCGTCACTTCCGAGTCGCACGTGCCCGAACCGGCTGATACCGATCCAGATAAGGAAGATAAGGAAGATCGTGACACCGGAGATGTAGAACCACCCGAGGTAGGTCATGATCCAATTCGACGCGGTATCGAAAACGGAATCGACCCAGTCACCGAAGAAAAAGGTGGTCGCCACGAACGCGATGATCGCGGCGACGGAGACGAAGAATACTGCCGGGTCCGTTTTCAGCCGCAGTTTATTCGCAAGCTTTTCAAGCATGAGCGTCCTAGGTCGCAGCACCCCGAAACTCCGACGGGCAGAGTGGTCGTCCGAAGGTCGTCCGCGCCGACCCGGGCAGCGAACAAGCTGCCCGGGTGGGGCGAGAACGATTCGCTGTCCGCCGGGGTGTTGGCCGGCGCCTCCACCCAGGATCGGCAATGCAAACGCCCTGAGAAAGCATTTTGGGCTTACCGATAACGAACCGTTAGTAAATCCGTAGCTAAAAGTTATTTTAGCTTATGCAAAGGTCACTCTGGCGGTTTCCTACATATTTCGCCCTGCGGACATCGCCTTAGTAGGTAAAGTCCTGCACCACCCACACGCGCCCGTTGTTCACGGCGACGCCCACGCCGAGGCCACGATAAGCCGGATCCTCGAGGTTGATCTTGTGCCCGGGCGAGTTCTCCCACAGGCGCACGAAGCACGCGGCGTCGCACGGATCGGAGCTGGCGGCGATGTTCTCTCCCATCCCCTCGTTGAGGGCGCCCTGGTTGTGCGCGACCCCGCCGACTCGCGACAGGTGCGCCGCGTGCGCGCCGGCGACGTCGGCCGCGTGCTGGTTCCACGCGAGCGGCCGCAACCCGCGCTGGGTGCGGTAGTTGTTCGTCGCATCGAAGACCGAGCGAGACATGGCGGCCGGATCGGTGGTCTGGCCACCGCCGATACCCGGGACCGAGACGGGGATCCCGCCCGAGCCTGCGGCGATATTGGCGGCGATGTCCGCCGGGCGGCCGATCCCCGGAATGGTGGGCATGCCGCCGAGAGCGTTGAGCACGGCCGTGACGACCTGGTCATGGACGTCGCGTTGAATCTGCTGCGGGTCCGGAAGCTCGAAGTCCGCAGACCCCTGCGCATCCGCAGTGGGCGCGACCATGAGCAGCGGCGTCGCGGCCGCGACCGTTCCCGCAACCATGCGCCCCAGCGGGCGGCGTCCGCCGACTGCACCCTTGCCGGGATCTTTCGCCCGCTCGTCGCCTGTATTCGTTGTGCCGTGTGTCATCTAACCAAGTCCCCAACTATCTATGTGGTGTGGTAACGCCGTTATTTCACGCTCTGTAACCATACCGAGACTTTGCGTTCGACACACCTCAGTGCGGGATTTCTCCGGGTTTCTGCGCGTCCTCTTCCGGCTCCGCCGCAGGTTGACGGCGGGCTTTCGCAGATTTCCGGGACCCTTCGGACCAGGACAGCGCCGCGGCGGTTCCGAGGACGCCGAGGATCGTGCCGAGGAGGAAGCCGCCAAAATTGGCGGCCGGAAGCGCGACGAGCGCGAGCGCGCCGCCCATCCAGCCCGCGAGCACCCGGGTGCTCGGTTGGGCGTACATCGATGCGGCGCACCCGATCATCCCGATCCCGGTGAGCAGCGCGCCTGGCGCCGTCGAGCTCGTCAGAGCGATACCGAGACGCGCGAGGGAATCCTGCAGGAGAAAGGTGGCCAGGACGAGCGCGCCGGCGAGCAGAAAAAGGACGATCGCGAGCCAGGGACGCTCGATGGTCCCGCGCTTCGACGTCAACAAGAACCCGTCCCCCGCTGGGCCTCGAGGCGGATCCCGCCGGTGGTGAGCTTGTCGGCGGTGAGACCCAGTACGTTGACCTCGAGCGTCGGGGAGTCGAGCACGTTGCCGACCACGGCGATGCCGCCGGAATTCGTGCGCTCATCGGGAGAGGTCAGTCCGGTCCCGATCTGTGCGCCCTCGAGCGTGAGGGCGCCGGAGATATCGGTGGCATCGATGACGAGATTCTGCGCCTTGAGCCCTCCCTCGCCGGCGAGGTGCCCGACGAGCGTCACCTCGCCGATGATCGGGACGTCGATGGTGCTGAGCAGGACACACGCGTTGGCGATCGTCGCATCGCCGAGCCGGACCATCGCCGAGGGCGATTGGTTGTCACCGAAGGGGCCATGTGCCGGGATGATCTCGGCACTGTTCGCGCGCAGGCCCTCGAGCTTCGCCGTCGCGAGCGCGGAACCGGTGGAGATATTGATTCCGTTCTGCGCGGTGGCCACGCCGACGGCGCCGGAGACGAGCAGGCCGACCGCCGACAGCGCGACGAACCGTCCACGACGCGTATAGCCCACTTGGCCCCCTCTATTCACACCTTGTGCGCCGCATATCGGCGGTCTCCCAAGTGTTGGACACAAAGGCGCAATTTGTCAACATTCGAACCGTGTGCCCTGCAGCGACCTTCGTCTCTATCGCGAACCCGGATTCTTACGCTGGCGCATCTTGTCGAGGTACCGGGTGCCCTTGAACTCCGGGTGGAGAAGGTTCTGCGGCGACAGGATGTCGTCGAGCTCCGCCTCGTCGAGCAGGCCCATTTCGAGCACGACCTCGCGCACCCCACGACCCGTGCGCGCGCACTCCTTGCCGACGAGATCGCCGTTGTGGTGGCCGATGATCGGGTTGAGGTAGGTGACGATGCCGATCGAGTTCATCACGAAGTTGCGGGCGACCTCCTCGTTCGCGGTGATCCCGGCAACGCACTTCTCCGCGAGTGTGTAGCAGGCGTTGGTCAGCAGGTCGATCGACTCGAACATCGATTGCGCGATCGCCGGCTCCATGACGTTGAGCTGCAGCTGCCCGGCCTCGGCCGCGGCCGACACCGTGACGTCATTGCCGATGACCTTGAAGCACACCTGGTTGACCACCTCGGGAATCACCGGGTTGACCTTCGCCGGCATGATCGACGAGCCGGCCTGCATCTCGGGCAGGTTGATCTCGTTGAGCCCCGCACGCGGACCGGAGGACAACAGACGCAGGTCGTTGCAGATCTTCGAGATCTTCACCGCGGTGCGCTTGAGTGCGGCGTGGACCAGCACGTAGTCGCCGGTGTCCTGCGTCGCCTCGATGAGGTCCTCGGCACCCGAAACCGGCAGCCCGGTGACCTCCTTGAGGTGCTCGATCACCGATTCCTGGTAGTGCGGCGGCGTATTCACGCCCGTGCCGATGGCGGTCGCGCCGAGGTTGAGCGCGAGCAGAGTCCTCGCCGAGCTGGCGAGCACACTCATCTCCTCATCGAGGTTGACGGCGTACGCCCCGAACTCCTGGCCCAGCGACATCGGCACCGCGTCCTGCAGCTGCGTGCGGCCCATCTTGAGCACATCGCGGAACGCCTCGGCCTTGTCGTAGAACGCCTCGCGCAGGGCGATAAGCGCCTTCTCGTAACGCTCGAGCGCAGCCCACAGCGCGAGGCGGAAACCGGAGGGGTACGCGTCGTTCGTCGACTGCGAGCGGTTCACGTCATCGTTGGGGCTGATGACGTCGTAACGCCCCTTCTCCACGCCCATGTGCTCGAGCGCGAGGTTCGCGATCACCTCGTTGGTGTTCATGTTGATCGACGTGCCCGCCCCGCCCTGGAACTGGCAAGAGGGGAACTGGTCCATGCAGCGCCCCTCGTTCAGCACCTGGTCGCAGGCCCACACGATCGACTCACACTTTTCCTCGGTGAGTACGCCCATGTCGCGATTCGCGAGCGCGGTGGCCTTCTTCACCTGCACCATCCCGCGAATAAAGTCCGGGATGTCGTTGATCGTCAGCTTCGAGATCGGGAAGTTCTCGATAGCGCGCGCCGTGTGCACCCCGTAATAGGCGCCTGCCGGGACCGCCTTCTCTCCGAGGAGGTCCTCCTCGATGCGGGTTGCGCCCGCGGTTGCGCTATTCGAATGTGCACTGGCGGTTAGGTTTTCGCTCATGTCTCCTGGTCCGCTTCCGGGTCTAAAAAAGGATCACTTCTTTATGACGGCGCGGTGGCACGTTGTCGGCGCCACCGGCGTGTTCCCCACCAGGCTAGGACGAATTCTGCCGAGCAGCGCGAATTTGAGGAAACCCTCCGTTTTCGCGTCGCATCTCTACCGTTGTCGAGCCGCGCTATGCGGCCGGACGGTTCCAGATGTTCGCGCATTCGATGCACACGGACTCGGGGATGATCCCCACCTTCTGCAGCTGAGCGAACATCCAGCAGCCGAGACAGAAGCCGAGCGCGGACTCGGCCAGCGCGGCCAGGATGAGCACGCCGAGCACGATGCGCGCGGCGAGGCCGGCATCGGCAAGGAACAACGCGAACGCGATAAGCGAGAACGTGAGCCCGATCGTCTGCGCGAATCGCTTCGGCGGCCCTGGGACGAGCTTCGGCTCGCGCGCAACGCGCGGGGCCAACACGTGCACGGACAGTCTGCCGAACGGCGAGTACCTAGGTCCGCCGGCGACGCGAAGTGCGAACCCCACTGCCATCACCGCGGCGAGCCACGTCGCCACCGGCTGACGGCTCACGATCGTCACGACAGCGAGGGCGACGACGAGCGCGGCCGTGCATCGCGCCGCGTAGTCGTTGACCGGGTTCGGAAACTCGAACAGCGACTTCAGCGCACCGCCGCGCCCGGCATCCTCGTCGAGGCTCACGTAATTCATCTGTCCCACTCCTAGCGCCCGCGCACGTGCGCAGATCCTAAGACCCGTAGTACTAGACAGATCTGTCTATCGCAAGAATTCGACTCTCCCCGACCGCCATCCCACGAAGGAATTAAAGTCGACACCGCACCACTTTTCCGCACTGCAATTCAGCGCGGTTCGCCGCCGACCACGACGCAAAGGAGCCCCTCCGACGATGGATGCCACGGGATCGCTTTCGCTCCTCGTCGGCGTTGCCGTGCTGTCGCTGGTCACTGGAATTCTGGTCCCGCAGATCCATGCCGGCGATCTGCGGCGGAACCATCTGTTCGGCATGCGCACCAAGGCCACGCTGTCCTCGGATGAGGCGTGGGAGGTAGGCCATCGCGCCTCGCTGCGCTATCTCGTGTTCTCGTGCATCGCGGGCGTCGTCGCAATTATCGCCGCGCTCGGCACGTTCGTGTTCGCAGACGTTTCCTCCGGCGCGGGGGAGATCGTGCTCGCCGCAATCCCCATCGCGGCCTTCACCAGCCAGGTCGTCGCCATCATCGCCGGCTGCGTGGCCGCCGATCGAGCCGCCAAATCGGTCTAGCCGCGCCGACGATCGCCGGCTCCGGCACCCCGCCTACTTCTTCGGCGTCACCCAAATGGTGATCGTCGCGCGCACCGATTCCTTGCCCTCGCCGTCGGAGAAGGTCACCGGCACAGGAACCTCCACTCCGCTGGTAATGGCGGAGAAGTCGGGGATCTCGTCGAGTTCCGCCGTCGCCGTCAGGCCACCGGAGGTGATCTTCAGGTACTCCGTCGTCATCCCCTTGGGCAGCCACCGGTGCGTGGTGGGCACCGTCGCCTCGGCGACCATCCCCATCGCCATCTCGGCGAGGTTGCACGCGGCGATCGCGTGGAACGTGCCGATGTGATTCTGGATCCCCCACCACTTGGGCGCCTTGACGACGGCCTTGCCCGGGCGCATCTCGACCACGTGCGGCAGCACGGTGCCGAAATACGGCGCCTTGAGCGAGACGCCCAGGCTGAACAGGCGGGTACCCAGCGGCTTCGCCGAGAGCTTGTTCCACAGCTTCATGGTCGAGGTCGGCTTGTTGCTCTGCACGGCAGGAGAGTTCATGCCCCTACCCTACTCACCGGTAGGGACTTCGAGAAGGCGCCGTCCAAAATGGCGAATGCCCGGGTCGCCGCTCTTTCCGCGGTTCCCCGGGCATATCCACCTATGACGTCGGGCTTACGCCTCCGGCATGGGGATCGGAGGCGCCGGTGCCTCGGTCACATCGGTGTGCCCGGTGCGCAGGTATTCGAGCACCGCGTTGTCAACGGTCTCGTTGCCCTTGGCGAACTGGCCGTGGTCGCCGCCTCCGACGGTGATCACGTGAGCGTCCATCTGCGCGGCGAGCTCCATACCCGGCTGGTACGGGGTCTGCGGATCGCGAAGTCCCTGCAGCTGCAGCGGCTTCGTTTTCAGCGCATCGGCAGATAGCGCCGGGAGCTTCGTCGTCGCCGGGAAGCCCGCGCAGGCGGCGCCGGAATCGTAGGTCGCGCCGTACATGTCGTAGATGTCGCCAGTCACGAACGTCGTCCACAGGAACTCGGGGTAGCTCAGCGGATTCGCGGGCACCTGATTCTCGTTGCACAGAACCATGCGCTGCATGTAAGTCGCCTGCAATGCGGCCGCCGCGTCCGCCTCGTGGTCGCCGGGCGCGCCTTCCCCGGTACCGGCACCGTCGCCAAGGCCTTCGACGATGCCCTGAGCGATGTACGGCCACACCGCCGACTGAGGAACCGCGGCGCGAGTCTGGTTGAGAACGGCGGAGTTCATCTGGTTGGCACCCGGGTTCGTCAACGTTCCCACGAGGTTGTCGAGCTGTGCCCGCGCCGGATTCACCAAGTTGGTGCCGTCGATGTACTGCTGCGCCAAAGCCGTGAAGGCCGGCGGAACGTCGCCAACCTGCGCCGGCGGCGGGGCGACCGACGGGTTAACACCGACTTCCTCGACAACGAGGTCAGACCAGCGCTGGTAGACCTTCAACGCGGTGTTTCCGAGGTGATAAGTGTCGTCGTTCTGCGCGATCCACTCGAACATGTCGTTGGTGCGCGCCTTAAACGCCGGGTCTTGCGCATTGAGCAGTCCGTTCCACACGTGGTTGGGGCTGACGCCCGAGTCCAGCACGACCTTGTCGGTTTGAGCCGGGAACAAGGAGGCGTACACCGAGCCGAGGGTCGTGCCGTAGGAAAGGCCAAGGATATCGATCTGGTCCTCGCCAAGCGCCTTTCTCACTTCTTCCCAATCGCGGGCGGTGTTCTCGGTGGTGATGTGCTCGGTGTAGCCGGGCGTGTGCTGCTCGCATGCCGCGCGCAGCGCACCGCCGCCGCTAGTCGCCGATGTCACCGGATCCATGAGCTCCGCGCCCGAGCAATCGACGGGAGTGGAGTCGGGAAGTCCTCGGGGCTGGACGCCGATCAGGTCGAACTCATTGCGCAACTCCTGCGGCCAGCTGAAGATTCCGTCGTCGAAGAACGACAGTACGTCGCCGCTCGGTCCGCCGGAGTTCCCGAATACCACGCCCTTGCGCGCAGACGGGTCCGCCGCCGGCTGCTTAACGACCGAGATGTCGATCTTCTCGCCGCCAGGGTCCGCGTAATCCATCGGCACCTTGAGCGTCGCGCACACAGCGGACGGAGTGGTGACGCGCTCGGGGCAGGCGCCCCAATTCAGGGCCTGCGCCGGAGCGTCGACGGCTGGCGCTTCCTGTGCGAAAGCGGCGGGGGCCAGCGCGGCCGACGAGCCGAAAGCTAGCACGGCGGCAGCGACCAGCGAGGATCCCCTCCGGACACCACCTGCCCGCCGGATCGTCGGTGGGTTCGGAGGTGTTCGGTGCATCGCGGGTCCCTTTCGCTTCGGCTATCAGCGCATACTTCGGCTTCGGTTATCCGTGCTTCATTGTCCCTTAACTTTTTCTTGGCTGCCACGATGTAACTCGATTGTTAACCGGCACCACACACAAAAATTCGCCCCGAGTAAACACACCGAAAGGTGCGCACTCGAGGCGAATTCCGCCTATGGGCTAGGAATCGCGGCCAGCAGACCCGACGCCCGGAACGCTACAGCCGGCTGGCCAGCAGCTTCGCGAACGCAGCCGGGTCCGACAGTTCGCCGCCCTCGGCGAGCACGGCGACGCCGGCGAGCAGCTTCGCGGTCTCGGCAAGCTCGGCGCGAGCAGAGGAATCCTCGTCGCTCGTCGCCGCGAACTCGCTACGCAGCTTCTCCACCGCAGAATGCTTCGGGTTGAGTTCGAGGATCCGCTTCGAGGTGGGCACCTCCATGCCGTTCGCGCGGTACATGCGCTCGAGCTGCGGGGTCATGTCGAAGGTGTCGC
>NZ_DYXM01000192.1 GCF_020742175.1 Dietzia timorensis | reverse complement strand
CGTTCGGCTTCCCGAACCCCATCGTCGGGCTCGTCGGCTTCGGCATCATGCTCGCACTCGGCGTGGCGCTTGCGGCCGGCGCTCGGATCCCCCGCTGGTACATGGTCGGCGCGGTCCTCGGGCTCACATTCGGGATCGGCTGGGTGCAGTGGTTCGCCTACCAGACCATCTTCAACATCGGGGTGTTGTGCCCGTGGTGCATGGTCGTATGGACGGTCATGGCGCCGATGTGGTGGTACACGCTGTTGCACACGATCGGCCGCTTCACCACCGCCGCCTGGGTCCGCACGCTGCGCGCATGGCACCTCATCCCCGTCGTGCTGTGGTATCTGCTGGTCATCGGCACGATCCTCGTCCACTTCTGGGACGTGTACTGGGCGGACTTCTTCGTCCGTACCTTCGGCTAGCTCAAATCCGCACGAACGGACACATCCTTCGTCCCCTTTCGGCCGATACTTGGTCGTATCCCATTCCCTCTCGACGTGAGGAACGATCGTGGCCGCTGATTCGACAACCCCTCCACACACGCAGCCGCGCCGCTCGCGCGTCCGCGTGCACAACATGTTCGTCTCGCTCGACGGCTATGCGGCGGGAAGTTTCGTTTCCCACGACGAGCCGTTCGGCGAGGCCATCGCCCTCGTCCAGGGATTCGATGGCCGCGCGATCGCCGGAATCGACACGCTCGATGGGCCACTGAGCGTCGACCACGCGATGACGAGTCTGTGGGGCCAGGGTATCGGCGTGGAGATCATGGGCAGGCGCAAGTTCGGCCCCCAAGACGGCCCCTGGACCGACGACGACTGGCGCGGCTGGTGGGGCGAGGAGCCGCCATTCGAGACCCCCGTCATCGTCCTCACCCACCACGAACGCGAGCCGATCGAGTTCGACAACGGCACCGTGTTCCACTTCCTCGATGCCGATCCGGCTGACGCTCTGCAGCGCGCTCGCGACCTCGCTCCCGGCACCGATGTCCGGATCGGCGGCGGACCTCGAACGGTGCAACAATTCCTCGACGCGGACCTTATTGATTTCATGCACCTCGTCATCCAGCCGGTCACGATCGGATCGGGCACGCCGCTGTTCCCGGAAGGCCTCTCCCCTGCCGAGAAGTTCGACATCGACAGCGTATCCACCGGCGGGGGCCACACCCACCAGATGTGGAACCGAAAGCAAGAACCCCCAACCCGGGAGTGACGCCGCACCTGCCGTTCCCCTCCGACTTTCGGGGCTCACACCAGCGGGTCAAGTGGCCGGGGTCGGCTCCGGTATGCCACACTTATCGCGGACTGTCCGATGGACGGTTCGGCATTCCGCCGTGGTGTAATGGCAACACTCCTGATTTTGGTTCAGGCATTTCAGGTTCGAGTCCTGGCGGCGGAGCAACCAGCATAAACAACTCATTCAATGGGTTAGCGGTTCCCTCCGGGGCATTTCCGCTTTCGACGCGCCCAAAGCGACTCTCCTCACTTTTCCCGGGCCGACTCTTGAAGTCCGCGCCAACGCACGCGAAAAGCCACCGCGCAACGCACCGGTCCGCGAAGACCAGAGATGCCCAGGAGCTTGTACGAAAGAGGCTCTACGGGTTGACGACGAACAAATCCCGAAGAGACTTGGGCAACTGCGCCAACGTGTCATCAAGCTGATCTCCCGGAACCCAATCGGCTACCGTCGACAGCACAGCCCGTGCGTGGGGTTCAGCGAGTCCCTCATCGGTGAATTCGCTCTCGTCTTGCACCCGCTTGAGAAAGTGCTGGACGTCGATTTGATCAGGATTACCGGCAACCGATTTCCCCGAAGGAGTAAGCAGATCAGGAACCGACTTCAAGAGTTCTGCCATCTGCTCTACGCTCACAGCATCCGCAAGCACTCCAAGCACGACATGCGTCACAGCTTCGGCTTCAGTGTTCGAAGAAAGCTGCGAAGCCTTCTCTCGCACCTGCGTGAGAAAGTCGTCGACGCCGTCGCCTCGTTGAGAATCTGTCAGAGTCATATATCTCCCTTCGTTGTCGACTCTGCGCCCGGTGGCGCAAGCCGTGAGGCTTGACCCTAAGTTCCAAGACAATGAAGCGATTCACCCTTTGGGGTGAAAGATTCACCCCAATGGTTGGTGCTCTACCGACCCAATTGACGAACGGCGGCCCCGAGGAATGCCCGGGCCCGCCGTCACATGGCCGTTTTCAGGTGTCAGTCGCGTCGTGGTGGCGCGGTGCACGCAAGTGCAGTTAAGCCACGCAGTTGTGAGCGAGTGCGCCCACGGCTAGAAGCGCGAGCGCGGTGCCGCCGATCGCCGTGGCTGGCCCCTGAACGTCGGCTCCGATGCTTGCCAGTTGGGCATTGATCTCGGCGATGCGTCGAACACTGTCCTCGTTGTAGATGCCGAGGCGGTGCTGGATGTCGTCGTTGGACTGACTGAGGAAGTGGTCGATTTGTGCCTGTGCTTCTGCAACGCCCGGGAAGTTTGCCCCTGCTGCTGCGATCGGCCCGATGACGAGCAACGGCAATACGATCGCGGCACCGGTGAGGATGCACTGAGGGCTGAGCGTCACGCTTCCCGCGGAGCTTCCGCCCTCCGCACTGCCGAGGGACCCATTTGCCGTAGTGCTTCCGTCGGCGCTTGCAGAGTTCCCCACGCTGCCGAGTGAACCGGTCCCCTGCGAAGAATTGTCACCGTTACCGGAAGCCCCCTCGCTTCCGAGCGAACCGGAGGTCGACGATGTGCCGTCCCAGCTTCCGGAACCCGAGGACGAACCACCGTCCGAAAGGCTTCCGCCCAGGCTGCCACCATCTAGGCTTCCCGATCCGGAGCCAGGGCTTCCCGCGGTATTGCCGATGCGGATGGGCGCCACGTGCCGGTCGCAGAGATCGTCGTTACCGCTTACGTAATTCACTGCCGGATTGTCGTGAAGCCGGAACACGGAGGTGTAGTCGAAGCCATTGGTCCCATGGTCCACGTCGGTGCCGATCCGGAACGGATCTCCGGTCTCGTGGGTCACCGAGCACTTGGCATCACCGTAAAGCCCGTTAATGTCAAAGTCTTTCGAAGTGATGTAAGGACGTCCGTCCGCGGCGACGGAATCGTATAGCCCGCTGGACCTGATAGCACGATATTCGAGGAGCGACTGACAGCCATCGTCGTAGCTGCCGGAGCCTCCACCTTCGTCGAAACAGCGCCAAGTATTCTCGACGCGAACAGGAACATAAAAGTCCGCAGGCACCTGCCCGTCCGGGAACACGGACGTATTGACGTCCGCTTCGATCCGGAAGGTGGTGACACCACCGTGGGCGGCATCAAGCATGTAGTAGTGCAGCGGCGTAAACGGTCGCGTCGTCTTGAACAGTTCTTGTTCTGCGCCTTGATCTTCGTACGTGAAGCCGACATCTCCCTCATCGGATTCTTCGCCAGAAGGGATGATCGCGTGGTCGCCGACAACGGCCTTGGTCTCTGGGATTCGCTCCGACCCCGAACCGTCGGCCTTGGGCATTCCGGTGTAGGTGAACGACACGTTGTCCGTGTACTTCTCGGGAAGCGAAACCAGAAAACCTCTGGAGGTCTGAATGTGGTTGCTGGACTCGACCCCTCGAACGGATACGTCCCACGCCACACGGACGATGTCGCCATGCTTTACCGTCGGCGGCGTAAACAGAGTGGACGTGACTGGTGAGCCGTTGACGGCGATCGCCCGACCCGGCTCGACGTTGACCCCGGCGAGGTACTCAACGTTGTCTTCATAGGCTTGCGCCTGCGCAGCCGGTGGAGCGGCAATCGCAAGAGACGCGGCAATACAGACCGCCGAAAAACCGGCGGTCACTTTTGTGAACAGTGACACTTATCCCCCTTGTTAACGGGCGACCCCCTCAGATACGCCCGATCACTACTGATCAGAATAAGCTTAAGTCACATTCAGGCAACAGTCACTGCGTGACACGCATCACCGGGGGTGGCGACCACCCCTCAAACCCCCATGGACAGCGCTCTAGCGGCGGCCTTCCCGGATTGGCGGGACCACGGCGCGACGTAAGGCCCCTAGCCCACACGAAAATCGCCGCCCCGAGGCAGGGAAGTATTCCGGCGAACATCTACTTCAACCTAAAAGGCGAATTAGAAGACGATAGGCAGCGCGGCGGCCGCAGCGGAAATGACGAGAAGGAAAATCACCGTCCACCAGAGCTCACGCACCTTTGACACGAGAGCCGGGTCGTGCTCGAAGTGAGAAACCTTGTTGGACATATTAACCCCTTTTGTAAAGCGACGTGTTGAAAGACACAGTACATCAAATCGGCCTCAACGCAATGGTCGACAATCGTTCGACCCCAACAGCAGGAATCGACATTCGCGACGGCCTGACAGCCTCATGGAAATGCGCCTATCCGGCGCTTTTTCGGGAATCGGACGTCTTCGGCGATTAGCTTGTCTCGTCAACCAGCGCTATGGTTCTTAGGTCGATCTAAGGGATGTCGTAGGCAATTCC
>NZ_DYXM01000191.1 GCF_020742175.1 Dietzia timorensis | reverse complement strand
ATCTTCTGCACGTTCTGCAGACCCGTGAGGGCACCGGAGACCGTTGCCTTGCTGCCGTCCGCCGTCACGGCCGTGACGGTGACGGTCGAGCGGTGAGTCGCCGACTCCGAACGGGTGGACACGTCGACGGTGACGCCGCGCTGCTCGGCGAGCTGCCCGACGTTGACGAACGTGGCCGGGGTATCCGTGGTGGCTGCGAAGAGCCCGCGAAGAGCCGCAAGGCCGAGCACGTCGACCGTCTCTGCAGAAAGCTCGCCGGCAACCTCGACCTGCACGGTGCTGGTCACGTCGGGGGCAAGTTCGCCCGCTACGCTGCCGAGCTTGCGGACCAGGTCGAGCCACGGCGCAACCTCGTCGCCCACCGGGCCGCCGGAAACGTTGACGGCATCCGGGACGAACTCGCCTTCCAACGCGAGCAGCACCGAGCGTGCCACGTCTGTTCCGGCGCGGTCCTGCGCCTCCGCCGTGGACGCACCAAGGTGCGGGGTGACGACGGTGTTGTCGAGTTCGAACAGCGGCGAGTCGGTGCACGGCTCGCTGTCGAACACGTCGAGACCGGCGGCCCGGACCTTGCCGGACTTAAGGGCGTCCACGAGGTCCGCTTCGACGATGAGTCCGCCGCGGGCCGCGTTGACGATGATGATTCCGTCCTTGGCCTTCGCGAAGCGGCCGGCGTCGATGAGTCCGGCGGTCTCCTCGGTCTTCGGCAGGTGGACGGTGATGATGTCGGCACGAGACATGAGCTCGTCGAGCTCGACGAGTTCGATCCCGAGCTGAGCGGCGCGCGCTGCGGGAAGGTAGGGGTCGTACGCGACCACGTGTGTCTCGAACGCAGCGAGGCGGCTCGCGACAAGCTGACCGATGCGGCCGAGTCCGACGACACCGACGGTCTTGTCGCGAAGCTCGACACCGTTGAAGGAGGAGCGCTTCCACGTGTGCTCGCGAAGCGTCTTGTCCGCGGCGGGCACCTGGCGGCATGCCGCGAGGATGAGCGCAAGTGCATGCTCTGCAGCCGAGTGGATGTTCGATGTGGGCGCGTTGACGACCATCACGCCACGCTCGGTCGCCGCCGGGATCTCGACGTTGTCGAGACCGACGCCGGCACGGCCGACGATCTTCAGCTTCGGCGCGGCGGCGAGAACCTCGGCGTCGACCTTCGTTGCGGAACGGACGAGCAGCGCGTCTGCATCTGCCACTGCCTCGAGGAGCTTCGGGCGGTCGGGACCGTCGACCCAACGGACCTCGACGCTGTCGCCGAGCGCGTCGACGGTGGACTGGGCAAGCTTGTCGGCAATAAGTACGACCGGACGGCCACTAGCACTCACGAGGGGACTCTCCTTGCGGTTGCGATTGATGATTCTTTTCTTGTTCGTTGTTTTGCGTAATTGCGTCGGCCGGCGCATCCGCACCTATCCGGCGAATTTCGACTCCCAGCCTAGTCGCCCGCGATCCGGGGACATACACCACCGGGTACCGGGTGGCCCAACTCACACGTTCAAGATATGGACTCCCCTTCCCACGGAACGAACCGAAGGACCGCGGAGGAACTTGCCACACCTCAGCTGTGGAACCCCTGGCAGTTAGACTTGAACGACGCGGAGACCACCACCTGGGTGGCCCACGATCGGCTCGGATTAGTCACTCGCGCGAGGAGCAAAAGTGTCCTATTTACTCAAGGTCGTCGAGGCGAGTACCCACAGCGATGCTTTCCGGCGAATCGTCTTCACCGGAAAAGGTATCGGCCCGCTCCTCAAAGCCTCGGACGGCGACGCCTACGTCAAGCTGTTCTTCTTCCCCGAGGGCGTCAAGCCTCCTCAGGACGGAGACATGAAGACGTTGCAAAAGTCCCTCGCCCCAAAGGAGCGGCCGCAGTCGCGCAGTTACACGATCGCCGCCGTCAACAAGAAGGACAAGACCCTCACCATCGACTTCACTCGCCATTCCAACGGCGGAGTCGGCTCGGCGTGGGCCGAAACGGCGGCACCGGGTTCGTGGGTCTACGCGTTCGGCCCGCGTGGCAAATACTCCCCCGACCCGAAGGCCGACGCCATCATCGTCCTCGCCGACACTCCCGGGATTCCCGCGGCCAGGCGCGTCATCGAGCGGGCCAAGCACCCCAAGCGGCTACGCGTAATTTTCGACACGACGCTCTCACACGAGGAGTTGGACCTGCCGGAGAAGGTCGGTTCTGTCACGCTCATCGATTCCGGCAGGGGCAAGACGTCTCTTCGCGACGAGGTCGGAAGACTCAAGCTGCCCAAGGGTGACGTCGAGGTGTTCGCTCGCGGCGAGAAGTACGTGACCAAGAAGCTTCTCGGCCAGTACTTCCGCGAGCTCGGGCTGCCGTCGAAACGGGTGTCGATCTCGGGTTATTGGAGCGCACCGAAAAACGACAAGAAGCGTTAGCCTCTACCGCTGTAGGAAGCGGCGCCGGCGGGGTTGCTGGGAGAGAATTCCGAGGGCATGCCCTGCCGGCCAAATGCGGATACGACTTCATCCGCTGTCACCGAGACGCCGCACCGCTTGTTGACGAAATCGATCGTGGTCGCGTGCTCCTCCCTCGAGAAATCGGCGAGAGCATCCGAGACGACGAACGGTTTGATGTCGTTCATAAATGCATCCACCGCGGTGGCCTGGCATCCCATGTGGGCATATACACCGGTGATGACGAGCTGGTCGAGGCCCGCCTCGGACATGAGGTGGAGCAAATCGGTGCGGGCGAACGCGGAGTAACGCCACTTCGTGATGACGATGTCCTCTTCGCGCGGACGGAGACGCTCGATAACCTCGGTGTCGACGCCTGAGGACATGCCGTTGCCCCAGAACTCGCGGAGCAGCCCGCGTCGATACGGATGCTGGTCGCCCGGTTGAACGGAATAGAAAACCGGGATGTTGTTAGCCCGGGCCGCCTCGACGACCGAGGCCATCGACTCAATCGCGGTGGATATCGGTTCTGCGCCCTCATCGAAGGCGCGGATGAAATAGTTCTGCATGTCATGAACGAGAACTGCACAGGATTCGGGATCGACCCCCCAGCTCACACGACGTTCTTGCGTGGGCTCGGGTATCGCGTACGGCGCGATGGACGGAATCGCCATGGAAGTTCCCTTTCTGCAGGCCACAGATCGCTTCGAAGCGATCTATGCGAAGGCTAACCTTAATTACGTTGGGCAACCTTACCTCTGCGCCGCGCCACCGTCCACGACGAGCTCTTGCATCGTCATATGTTGTGCATACTCACTCAACAGAAAAGATACGACTCCTGCGAGGTCCGAGGGGTCGGCGATTCGACCGAGCGGGATTCCGGTCTTGAAGTCGTTAGGCACGCCGGCGATGACGTCGTCCTCGCCCGATGGATCGGTCCAACCGTTCGTCACCATCGGTGTGCGAGTCGTGCCGGGAGCGACGACGTTGCACCTGACACCGAACTCGGCGGCCTCCAGCCCCAAAGATTTGGTGAAATGCGCGGCCGCCGCCTTCGATGCGGCATACGCTGCCATGCTGGCACGGGGCACGACCGCCGAGTTGGAGGCGACCGTGATAACCGCTCGGCGGTTTCGGGCGTCTTCCGGGAGCTGCCTCCGCATGAGCGCCACCGCCGCCTTGCTCACGAGAAACACACCGAAAGCATTGACCGAGAACAGCGCATTCCAGTCCTCCGCCGTGGTGTCGAGAACACGGCCCGAGCGGAGTACGCCCGCGACGTTGACGACGCCATGCAGTTGCGCCCCGCGTGCCGCACACACCCGATCGACGTACGCAAAGATGGAATCGACTTCATCCGGGTCGTCAACGCTCAAACTTCGAGTCAGTACACAGTCGGAGGACGCGCGTGGCTCTTCTCGGTCCGTGGCGACGACGAGGTAGCCCGCTGAGTCGAGCGCGGAGACAACGGCCGATCCTATTCCGCCGGAGGCTCCGGTCACCAGCACCAGCTTGGTGCGGTTCGCATCGTTTGCCGCTGAGGTCCTGCCGGCCTCGCTGCTCTCGGCTCCCATGTGCCCTCTTCTCTCTTCTGCGAGATTGTTTCGGATCCCGCGACTCCTTGATCGGCAGGCACAATGGTGCCACGAGACGAAGGGATGCCGCCGTGCCGCATGACACTGATAGCGAT
>NZ_DYXM01000190.1 GCF_020742175.1 Dietzia timorensis | reverse complement strand
CGGGCTTCATCATCTTCTGGTCCAACCACCAGATGCGCGAGCCGGTCTACTACGTGCTGCGCCGCATGCTCAAGCTCTATCCGACGCACCTGATCACCGCGATCATGTTCGTCGCCGTCGTGTGGCAGTTCCCGTGGGAGCGCACGGCCGCGTGGCTGCCCAACTTCCTGCTCATCCACACATGGGTGCCGGGCTGGTCCCAGCTCGGCGGTCTCAACGTGCCGTCGTGGTCGCTCGCGGCCGAGCTGCTGTTCTACGTCTCGTTCCCGTTCTTCCTGCCGCTGGTGCGCAAGATCCCCACCCACCGACTCATGGCGTCGATCGGCGCGCTGTTCGCGGCGATCGTGGTGCTCCACCTCGCCTATTACCTCTTCACGCCCGGCTACAAGGGGATCGACAACACCTTCGTGCCGCTGCTGTTCGACATGGACGTCTCGCCGCCGTACGACGTCCACGCGGCGCCGGCCTGGTTCCTGCTGCCCGAGCACGGCGTCGACATCGGCTACTACCTCTCCTACACGTTCCCGCTGTCGCGTCTGCCGGAGTTCTTCCTCGGGGTGCTCGGCGCGCGCGCCGTCATCGAAGGGGTTTGGCGCAACACGAAGGTGTGGTGGCCGATGGTCGCGCTCGTCGCCGCCGTCGCGCTCACCTGGGTATTGCCGGTCAACTTCAAGATGTCCGTACCGATGCTGCTGCCCGTGCTCGCGGTCGTGTGCACGCTCGCCGTCCGGGACATGGAGGGCCGCTCCGGCCCATTTATGACGTCGAAGGTCGCAATTTGGGGCGGCAACACCTCCTTTGCGCTGTATCTCGTGCAATTCCCGGTCATGGCGGCCTTGCAGAAATGGGTCATCGCCGGCGGGGAATACGGGTTTGCCGGGTGGCTCGGATTCGCCCTGCTCGCGCTGGTTCTCTCGCAGGTCATTGCCGATCTCATCTTCCGTTTCGTCGACGACCCCGCTATGAAGGCGTTCGGCCGCTACCACCGCGCGCGCACCGGGAAGAAACGCATTTCCGCGCCGCGGCCCCGGGTCTGACGACGTCCCACCCCGGCGTCCCACCTCGAATTAACAGAAGTTGCACAGGACACCGACAGTCCCGCCACAGCTCCCACGAGATGGCGCCCACTTCGCTACGGTGGACGACGGAACCGGAAAAATGTGTGTTGCGCCACCAAATCCGGTGGGCACCATCTTCGGAACGCGCATGAACCACACGAAGGGTAGTCACATTATGGCGATCAAGATTTCCACCACGAGGCGGACGTCCGCGTCCATCGCGCTGCTGTCCGCAGGACTCCTGGGGCTCGCCGCCTGCGGCGGATCGGCGGACGAGACCGACGAGACCACGTCGTCGTCTTCCTCGTCCTCCTCATCGTCATCGTCGTCGTCCTCCTCTTCGTCGTCTTCGCCGAGCTCCTCGCCTGAGGAGGAGCCGGCACCGGCAGAGGGCGGCGAGGCAGTCGCACCGCCGGCCGAGGGTGGCGGCGAGGCCGTTGCACCGCCGGTCGAGCAGGCGCCCGCGCCGGCACCTGCACCAGCACCAGCCCCTGCGCCCGAGCAGGCGCCTGCACCCGCGCCCGCTCCGGAGCCGGCTCCCGCGCCGGCCGAAGGTGGCGGCGACGGCGGCGCCCCGGCACTGCCGGATGGCGCCGGCGGCGGCCAGGCCGGCTACTAAGTCAGGCCTGCGCCCCAGCGACGCTCACGACAACAAGCGCCCGCAGCGAGCAGATCACGCTCGCAGCGGGCGCTTTCGTCTATTTCAGCCTCCGGCGCCGCTCGCTGTCAGAGCGCCTCCTCCACGGCGCGCGCAACCGCCTCGTGCCCTGCGGGCGTGGGATGCATGGGGAACGAGTTGGTCTCCTGCCCGGAGAAATCGACCCACCTCTCGTCCGCGTCGGCGCAGGCTGTGTGTTCGTCGGCCTTTGCGGGTAGGACGAAATCGGCGCCGTGCCGCTGCGCCGCCTCCTCGATGACGTCGTTGAGCGCACCTATCATGTCGGCCGCCCATTCGCGGTCCTCCGGGGAGATCGCGCCGATCTGCGTGCACGAGTCGCTCTCGCCGAGCAGCGGTACGTAGCCGGTGGCGATGATGCGGGCCTGCGGAGCCCGGTCCGCGATCCCCTCGTACACCGAGTCCAGGGCGCTCGGCAGGTCGGCGAGGGCATCGTCGGTAGCGGTGTCGAGCTCCGCGCCGCATTGCGAGGCGACCTGGTTGACCATCGATCGGCCGTAGCAGGCGACGATGCCGCCGAAGTCGATGTCGTTGCCGCCTATCGACAGGGTGACCAGGTCGGTGTCCTGCGTGAGGGTGTCGATTTGCGCGGGAATCTGCGCGGAGCCCGGATCGCCGGAATGCGTCTGCCGCGGCGAAAGTAGATGGGGAACCTGGGCGCCCTGGCACGTGACGTCTTCGCCGCCGGACACGTGGTCGCTCTGCAGAAGTAGTGACGGGTAGTTGTCGCCGGAGCGTTGGCAGAACCTCGGCCCCGAGAACCCGGCATCGCGGCCGCCGACCGCCGCGTAGGAATCCCCGAGCGCCACGTAGTGGTCATATGTGCGAACGGACGATTCGTCCGCGGCGGGGGCGTCGCTGGATTGCGTGTCCTGCGGGTCCGCGTCGCCCGAAATGTCCTCGCCGGCCCCGCAAGCACCAAGTGCCACCGCCGCGGCGAAGGCGCCGGCGGCCGCGAGAGCTGTGGTGCGCGAGGGTCTCATGTGCTCAGATTGTAGACCTGGGGCTTACGTTCTTGCAGGAAAAGCACGTCCGACGTCATAAATGGGAAGCGGGGACGAACGACGCCCCCGGAGGGCCGGGCCGATGCGGCACGGATCCGGGGGCGCGGTGGCGAGGCGGCGCGAGGCTAGCTCTGCGGCGCCTTGGGGAGCTTGACGACCTGGCCGGCGTAGGACAGGCCGGCGCCGAAGCCGATCAACAGGGCGGTATCGCCCTCCTTCGCCTCGCCCTCGCGCAGCATGGTCTCCATGGCAAGCGGGATCGATGCGGCAGAGGTATTGCCGGTGGCCTCGATGTCGTTGGCGACGGAGACGGTCTCGGGGAGGCCGAGGTGCTTGGCGAGCGCATCGTTGATGCGGCCGTTCGCCTGGTGCGGGATGAACGCCTGAATGTCTTCCGGGCCGACCTTCGCGGCTTCCAGCGTCTGCTGTGCCACCTTGGCGACCGTGAATGCCGCCCAGCGGAACACCTTGCTGCCTTCCATGACGAGCCAGGGGTGCTCGGCGGGCTCGGGGCTCACGGCCTCGTCCATGACCTGGTACCAGTTCTTCGTCTGGCGAATCGCCTGTCCCTTCTCGCCGTCCGAACCCCACACGACGGGGCCGAGCTCGTTCTCCTCCGAGGGGCCGACTACGACTGCGCCGGCGCCGTCGCCGAAGATGAAGGCGGTACCGCGGTCCTCGGGGTTGATGGCCTCGGAAAGTCGCTCGGCGCCGATGACAAGGACATACCGGGCGGCGCCGCCGCGGATGACGTTCGTCGCCACGGCGAGCCCGTAGCCGAATCCGGCGCAGCCTGCGGTGAGGTCGAAGGCAGCGATGCCATTGCGGCCGATGTTGTTCGCGATGATCGGCGCGCCGTGGGGGATGATCGTCTCGTACGTCGAGGTGCAGAAGATGATCGCGTCGACGAGCTCGGGATCGACACCGGAATTGTCGAGCGCCTTCTGTGCGGCTTCCGTGCCCATGAACACCACGCTCTCCTCGCGGGAGGCGAAGCGGCGGGTCTTGATGCCGGAGCGCTCCTGGATCCACTCGTCGCTGGAATCGATGTACTGACAGATTTCTTCGTTGTCGACGACACGCTCGGGGCGGTACGCGCCGATGCCGTACATCTTCGTGCCGTCGACCCCGGTGCTCACGGCGATCTTTGCTGAGTTCTCTGCCATCTCGAAGGATCCTCCATAGTGTTCTGGTCTTC
>NZ_DYXM01000189.1 GCF_020742175.1 Dietzia timorensis | reverse complement strand
CGCGCTCGCAGTCCGAGGGCCAGCGGCGAATGACCGCGCTGCACTCGCGCGGCGGTGGATTCAGCCACGGCACCGACGCCCGCGAACTCGAGGTAGCCCCCAACCTGTGGGCGGGCATCGGACTCGTTCGCGGCGGGGCGGGCACGGCGCTCGTCGGCTCGTACGCGCAGGTCGCCGAGCGCATCGGCGAGTACTTCAAGGCCGGCCTGAGCCACTTCATCTTCTCCGGCTACCCGCACCTCGAAGAGGCGTTCCACGTCGGCGAGGGAGTCATCCCCGAACTGCACCGACTCGGTTACGGCGTGAAGAACCGGCCCGCTCCGGAAGGCGAGCGCCGCGCCGCCCAGGTCCCTTTCGCGCCGGTCGCTGCCAGCGCCTCGTAGAACACCCGCGCCCGCCGTCATTCCCGGCAGGGCCACACCACACGCAACGAACAGGATCCACCATGTCCACCGCAGGAATTACAGAGAATCTGCAGTATGCCTACTGGGTGCCGAACGTGTCCGGCGGGCTAGTCACGTCAAATGTAGAGCAGCGCACCGACTGGGGAATCGACTACAACGTCAAGCTCGCACGCCACGCCGAGGAAGTCGGCTTCGACTACGCACTTTCGCAGGTGCGCTACCTCGGCTCCTACGGCGCGAACAGCCAGCACGAGTCGGTCTCGTTCTCGCTCGCACTGCTCGCCGCTACCGAACGGCTCAAGGTCATCGCCGCTGTTCACCCGGGCTTTTGGCAGCCCGCCGTGCTCGCAAACCTCGCCGCCACGGCGAGCGAGATCCACGGTGGCCGCTTCGCCCTCAATGTCGTCTCCGGTTGGCTGCGCGACGAATACGTGAAGTTCGGCGAGCCGTGGCTCGCGCACCAGGACCGCTACGAACGTAGTGCCGAGTTCCTCCAGGTGCTGCGCAAAATCCTCACCGAGGAGAACGTCGAATTCGCCGGCGACCACTACCGCATCCGCGACTACACGGCGAGCCCGCGCCCAGCGGTCGTACCCGAACTGTTCCAGGGCGGCACCTCGACCGCTGCCCGCCGCAACGGCGGCCTCTACTCCGACTGGTACTTCACCAACGGCGCCTCTCCGGAGGTCATCGGCGAACAGATCGCCGAAGTGCGCTCGCACGCCGAGTCCGCCGGACGCGAGGTGAAGATCGGGCTCAACGGGTTCGTCATCCTCGAAGACACCGAGAAGGAGGCGAAGGAGCGCCTCCGCGAGATCGTCGCCGGAGCCAACACCGAGGCCGTCGAGGCGTTCCGCTCCTCGGTGAAGGAGGCCGGAGCTGCGACCGGCGACGGCAAGGGAATGTGGGCCGAGTCGTCGTTCGAGGACCTCATCCAATACAACGACGGCTTCAAGACAGGGCTCATTGGCACGCGCGAGCAGATCGAGGAACGCATCGACGCCTATCGCAAGGTTGGCGTGGACCTGATCCTCACCGGCTTCCTCCACTTCGACCAGGAGCTGCAGCGCTTCGGCCGCGAGATCATCGGGCATGACGCCGGACGTGCCGAGCCCGCCCGCGAACGCCTTCTCGTGTCCGGAGCACGATGAGCGCCCCCACGGCGACGCGCGCACTCCGGCCGGCAGCTTCGGCGATCGGCGCCTCCGGAACCGCCTCGACCCATTCGGCCGCCGTCGCTTTGTCTCCTTCTGCAACGCCCTTCGACGCGCTTGTGCGCGAGGCCGCCCGCATCGGTGAGCGAGCGAGGAGCGTCGCTGGCGAACGCGAAGCCGGTGACCGCGAACTGTTCGCCGAGGTCGACGAGCTCAAGGCGTCGGGGATTCTCGGGGCGGCCGTGCCCGCGCGCCTCGGTGGCCCGGCGACAGCGGCCGGAGACGTCACGCCGTCGCAGCGAGCCGAGCTCCTCCGGGTCCTCGCCTACGGGAACGGATCGCTCGCCCAGATCGTGCAGCCGCATTTCGTGTTCGCGCGGTGGCTGTTCTCCGGACGTCGCCCGGATTCCGAGCGGGCGTGGGCCGAGCGGATTCTCGGCGGGGCGCTGCTGTCGAACGCGCAGGCCGAGCGCGGACCGCACGTCGCCGTCACACTTGCCGACGACGCGAAGAGCGCGCGCCTCGACGGCGTGAAATACTTTTGCACCGGCTCGCCGTACGCGGACCACCTCGCGGTGAGCGCGTTCCACCACGGCGCCTCGGACGAGACGCTGCCCGATGTCGTCGCCTTCGTCGACGCGCTCGCGCCCGGCGTGCGGCTCGTCGACGAATGGGATGCGCTCGGACAGCGGCTCACCGGTTCCGGCCGGGTCGAGCTCGATGCGGTGAGCGTCGGCGCCGAGAACGTCTTCGCCTTCGACATCGACTCGCTGCCCGCGTATGGCGCGTTCGCGCAGCTGTTGCACGCGGCGATCGATGTCGGTCTCGCCGAGGCCGCGCTCGACGAAGCGCTCGATCTGGCCCGCGCGGCCGGTATCGGCGGCGAGCTCACCGAGCATCTGGCCGGGGAATTGGCAGCCCGGGCATTCACCGCGGGAGCGGTCCTCGAATCTGCCGGGCGTGCCGTCGACCAGGCCTTCGACGCCGGCGTCGACGCCTACGGGCGCGCTGCACTCGCCGTCGGCGCGGCGAAGGCAACCACCGGGGAGCTCACCGTCGACATCGCCTCCCGCGTGTTCGAGCTGACCGGCACCCGCGGCATCGCGCCGAGCGTCGAACTCGACCGCCGATGGCGAGACCTGCGCACACACACGCTCCACGAGCGCCGCCGCGACAAGCTCCGCATCCTCGGGCGCTCGTTCCTCGACGCCGCCCCACCCGCGACGGGTACACAGTTCTGACCGATCCGAACGGCGGCACACGATCCGCCGACAGCGAAGGGAATCCCATGACCACGACCTCCATCCGCCACGACGACCCCGCCATCGCCGACCTCTCCCCCGAGGTCAGCGGCAAGGACCTGCGCAATATCCTCGCCGGCGTCCCCACCCCGATCGCCACCGTCGCCGCGCTCGTCGACGGCGTGCCGGTCGGCATGGTCGTCGGGACGTTCGTGGGCGTGAGCCTCGAGCCGCCGATCGTGTCGGTGAGCCTGCAGAAGTCCTCGTCGACGTGGCCGCTGCTGCGGCGCGCCGATTCGCTCGGCGTCTCCGTGCTCACCGCCGACCACTCGGGCCACATTCCCCGGCTCAGCGGCCCGTCCGCCGAGCGTTTCGACGGCATCGGCTGGACGGGCGATTCGGGCGCGGTGTTCCTCGACGGCGCGGCCGCCTCGTTCCGCACGCGCATCCACTCCGAGGTCGACGCCGGCGACCACGTCATCGCGCTGCTCGCGGTCGACTACGCCTACTCGCGCCCATCCGCTGCGGACGCTCTCGTCTTCCACAACTCGAAGGTCACGACCCCGCTCATCGGCAGAGGCGTTCGCTAGCCGCGGCCGCCGGGCAAGGCACGGGTACAACTGGAAGCATGTCCGAACGCATCGAGGTCAGCCGCTTCATCCCCGCCACGCCCGACGCCATCTTCGCCCTGCTCTGCGACCCGTGGGGCCACGTCGCAATCGACTCCTCCGGAATGCTGCAGAGCGCGAGCGGCTCGCCCGTCACCGCCGCCGGCGACGAGTTCACCATCCACATGGACCGCGAGGCGCTCGGGGACGTGGACCTCGGCAAGTATGACGTCGCCGTGCAGTTCACCACCGTCGTCCCCGATCGCGAGATCGCGTGGACGATCGATGGCACGATCAAACCCCCGCTCGGCCACACCTACGGCTACCGCCTCGACCCCACCGTCGGCGGCACCACCGTGACGAGCTACTACGACTGGTCCACGGCCGCGCCGGAATGGAAGAAGATCTTCCCCGTGATCTCCGAGTCCGCGCTCAAGGGAACCCTCGGCATCCTCGACCGCACGGTCCGCCACGGCTACTACCGCCCGTAAAGCCGATTGCCCTTCCGAGCGCTAACTCCTTGCGCTACGCCCGCTGCGCGCGGAGGAGCGCGAGCGCGTGGCGGGACAGCGCCCCGAGGCGCCAGCGCTCCGGAATCTCCACGACGATGCCCGCGTCGATGAGGGGCCCTGCCGTCACCGGTCCAACGGCCAGGGCGAGCGTGCGGTCGGCGAAATTGAGAATTGCGCCGTCATACCAACCGAGCTGGTCCGCCTCGCGAAGCCAGGCCTCCGAGCCCGGCGCGGACGTAAACAACACGGCATCGAACTCGCCCTCGGCCACCTCCCGAATGCTGCGCTCGAGCGCCTCACGGTCGGCCGGCGGACCCCACCGATACACCACCAGCCCGATGACGTCGGAGCCCGCCGCCCGCAGGTCCGCATCGATCCCGTCGGCCCCAGAACCGTGGAACTGCACGGCAACCTTCGCACCATCGAGGTCCTGCGCGAGGAGGTAGTCGCGGAGCTCGTCGCTCAGCCCGTCCGGCGCCTCCCACTCGGGCACGAAACCGGCCTTCTTGACCGCGCCGGTGACCTTGGCGCCGCGCGAGACGATGCGCGCCGACGCGAGGACCTCTTCGAGCTTCTCGCGGGTCCCGAAATGTTCGGCAGCCTCGAGCCATCCGGTGAACCCGACTCCCGTCGTCACGACGACGATGCCCGGGCGTTCGGCGACGACCTGCTCGGTGGCACGGCGGAGTTCGGCGTCGTCCGGGTGCGCGATCGTGGACATCGGTGGGGCGACGACCGTTTCGATTCCGTGGCGATCGAATACGGTGACGACATCGTCGGCACGTCGCTCGAACGCCGCGAGGACGCGGCACCCGGCGAGGTCGCCCGCGTCTGCCTCGTCAGCGATACCGTCGGAAAACTCCTGCGCTGCGTCTTCGTCGAAATCCATATGTCCACGATAACCGCGGGCCACGAAACCACGGGCGCCCGTATATTCAGCGCAACAGGCAGCGATCGGGAATATCACCGCGAACCGAACTGTTGATTCGTCTACGAAATGTCCGTACAACGTTGGTAGAACGTTGGGCGAAGGCAATAGACAACAACTGTGAGGAGTTCGAAGAAATGAAGGTTGGAATTATCGACGGTTCGGTCCGCGAGGGACGCAAGTCCACCTCGGTAGCCGAGTGGGTGAAGAAGAACGCGGACAGCCACGGCGGTGCCGAGTTCGAGATCGTCCCGCTCGCGGAGTTCAACATCCCGATTCTCACGAGCGCCACGGTGCCCGGCGCCGCGAACCGCCAGTACGACACCCCCGAGGTGCAGAAGTGGTCCGAGGCGATCGACTCCTACGACGCCTTCATCTTCGTGACCCCGGAGTACAACCACGGCGTGCCCGGCGCGCTGAAGAACGCCTTCGACTCCATCGGGCCCGAGTGGCAGAACAAGCCGGCCGCGCTCGTGTCCTACGGCGCCGACAGCGGTGTGCGCGCCGTCGAGCAGTGGCGCCAGATCCTCGCGAACTTCAATATGCACGTCGTGCGCTCGCAGGTCTCGCTGTCCCTCTTCACCGAGTTCTCCGAGACCGGTGTTGCCCCCGAAGCGCGCCGCACGGACGAGATCAACGGTCTATTCGACCAGCTTCTCGCTTCGGGCAAGTAGGTTTCCGCGCCTCCGACGTCATGGTTGGACCTAGCGGGGACGTATGAGAAAAGGTGCCCCAACGCGACTCCGCTCGCGGTGGGGCACCTTTGTGATT
>NZ_DYXM01000188.1 GCF_020742175.1 Dietzia timorensis | reverse complement strand
CCGATCGTCGCGTAGGGGAACGACTGCGGGAAGTGGCCGAGCTGCAGGCCGTGCTCGGCGAGCAGGAATTCGGCGTGTGGGCCGGACAGGCCGGCTCCGAGCGTGGCGAGCCCGGACACGGGGTCGACGTCCTCGATCGCGTCGAAACGGCGAAGGTCCACCGAGACCACGGCGTCGAAATCGCCGGACACGGGGTTCACGCCGCCAACCACCGAGGTGCCGCCACCGAAGGGGACCACCGCGATCTCGTGTTCGGAGCAGTACTCGAGGATTGCGAGGACCTCGTCCTCTGTGCCCGGGACCAGTACTGCGTCGGGCGCGGATATTACGTCCCCCGAGCGCCATTCGAGGAGGTCGAGCGAGGACTTCCCGCGCGCCCGCGCCATGCGCTGTTCGCGGTCCTGGGACACGTTCTTCGCGCCGACGATCCGCTCGAGATCCTGCACCGTGGATTCGGAAAGCCGCGGCTCGGTGAGCGTCACCGACGCCGCATCGACGGTGTTGTCCTTATTGGTATCGACCCCCATCGCCTGCGAGAGAAGCTTCTTGATCGAATCGCTCAGCGGCTTCGCTTCGTCCGCGGTTCCCCACAGGTCGAAACGCATCGGAGGAAGGGCGACTGACGAGGTGTCGGAGGTCGAAGACATGGCTTCGATGGTACGTGAGGGCCGTGCCGGCGATGTCTTTCCGGCGCCTGCATCGATGCCTGGCTGGAGTTGAATTCCTCGGCGCGCGGGGTGAAAACTTAAGGCCCACACGGAGCAGTCCCAGGCCTTCGCCTCCTCATAGCTCGCCGCGCATCGCGAGAACCGCCTTGGCGGTTAATGACACCTGAAGTTCCTCATCGCGCGCGAGTTCGCTCAGTTCCTCGTCGACGTCGGGGCCAGGAATTTCGGCCAGCGCCTGCGTCAGCCGGCAACGCGCGTCCGCCGGACAACCGGGATCGTGGAGGCGAGCGATGAGCCACGCGGCGATGTCGCTGCCTCCTGATCCTCGGGAGGCGAGCTCGCCGAGAATTTCGGCGGCTTCGACGTCATTCCTCCCTTCCACCACCAGGGCTACGAGATGCCAGGCCACCTCCGGCAGGCCCCGGCGCCCGAGCTCCAGCGCGGAGCCCGCACGAATTCCGGGTTCTGAATCATCGAGTAATGCGCGCAGCGCCTCCGTCGATCCCGGAGTCTTGAGAGCCGACAACGCTCCGACGACCCGGGAACGAACCTGCGCGTCGGGCGAACGCGCGGCATCGGCGAGCGAGGGCAGAGCCGAGTCGCCGGCCCTGGCGATCGCCCAGTCGAGCGCGCCCGCGACGTTCGTCTCACTCTCGCCGATCCGCGCCTCGACGAGCTGCTCGGCGCCCACCCCGGGATCCGCGTCGAGCACGGCACGCTGTCGCGACCGGGGATCGGCGTCCCGCAGCGCACCCAACCGCCCGAGAACCGCCAGCACGCCCTGCCAATCACCCGGGCCCGCGGCCTCGATCTCCTCGAGATGGGCGAGCAGTTCACGTTCGCGCTCGATGCGCTGCCGCGTCTGCCTCGCCAGCTCGGCGAGCGACTGCTCGACTCCTCGCGAGGGATCGGCCAGCGCGCCCGACACCTCGGCGAGCGACATTCCCAGCGAGCGCAGGCTCTCGACGTGCAACAACCGAGCGAGCTCCTCGCGGGAATACTCACGATACCCGGACGATGAGCGCGCGGACGGCGACACGAGGCCGAGCTCGTCGTAGTGGCGAAGCATGCGGCGGCTCAGCCCCGTGCGCGCCGACACCTCGCCGATGAGCATCGCTATCCCGCCTCCATCTGCCGAAATCCCAGGGCCGTGGCCCTGTTGGCCTCCTCCAGAGCGTAGCCGAATCCCGCCTCCGGATTCCGCAGCAAATGTAGAGTCGCCCGCGCGTGCGTCGCCGCGTCCGCGTCCTCCGCGCCCGCGGCATCCTCGAGGACATCCTCGGCCGCATAACCCAGCTCGGCGAACGCCATCGCCAGGCTGCGCTTGACCTCCGCAGTTCCGCGCCCGAGCTGCGTCGCCAGGGTCTTGGCGAGCGCCGCGCGCTCGGTATAGGGCACGAGTATGACGCCGGACCTCCATGCCGCCCTGGCGACCTCGTCATCCGGATCGGCGAACATGGCATCGGTCAGCGCGTGCCACGCGCCCGCCGGCCGAATCTTCGACAGCGTGTGCAGCGCCTGGCTCCGCGCCTGCGGCGTCACCGAATCGAGCTCGGCGAGGACGAGCGGGACGGCCACGTCCTGCGCCTGCCGGGTGAGCGCCCAGGTCAGCATGTCGCGAACGAAGAAGTCGGGTTCGATGCCGCACCTTTCGACCAGTCGCGAGGCCAGCGCCGGATCGGGAGTGCTGCCGGCGGCCATCGCGGCTTTCATGCGCACCGATGCGTCAGTGTGCTCAAGCGCCTGGGCCATGAGCTCCCTCTGAGCGCCGTTGGTCTGCTGCTGTGGGTCCATCTCGACCACCTCCTGGGGCCAAGAGAACACCCTTACATCGTGTGAGGGTCAAGCGATTTTCGATCCAACTTCGTCGGCATTGCGTAGACACTGACCACTACGATCGACCGCATGTGGGGGTTCTTGGTCTTCGTCAATCTCTTCGCCCTGGTCATTGCCGCGGGTGTGGCAGGCGCTGTTCTTCCGCGAATGGCGCGAAACCGAGGCAACGGCTCTCCCGACACCACGGCCTCGCCGCGGCAGAAGTTCCCTTGGTTCTGGGTGGTGTTCCCGTTCACCTGTTTCTCGGCCGCTACAGCGTTCTCCATGACGTTTCTTCCGCCGCTGTCGCTCGCGGGACCTCGGCGCTATGCCGACTATCTCGAACCCGACCCCTTCACCATCGCGAACGCATTGAGCACCATTTTCATCATCGCGACGGTCCTCGGTGCCGGGCTATCGATTTGGGCGTGGAGGGCCAGACGCATCTAGGTAGTTTCCGCTCGTAGAACCCTTTTTCCACCCACCCAAAAACTGCTGATCAAATCAGCGCGGGCGTTCGCGTCGGGCACCGAATAGCCGGCATGGAACTCACCGCCACAGATGAGGCGATCGCGGACCACCGCTCAGGTTCTAGCGAATCGTTTCCCGCTTAAACCACGCCGTTCTCGTACGCGTACACGACGACCTGCGCACGGTCGCGCAGCGCGAGCTTCTGCAGCACCCGCCGCACGTGGGTCTTCACGGTCTCCTCGGAAATGAACAGCTCGTCGGCGATTTCCC
>NZ_DYXM01000187.1 GCF_020742175.1 Dietzia timorensis | reverse complement strand
GGCGCCATGCCCTCGGCGAACATCGTCGAGGGGATCGAATAAGCCATCACCACATGGAGCTTGATCCCCCTGCCGGCGGCGGTCTTGGCGGCGTATGCCACTGCCCCCTTGGACACATCCGAGCCATCGACACCAACTACTGCAGCACCTTGGTATGTACTCATACCCCGAGCTTACTCCCGTTTATGACGTCGGAGAGCCGATTATCGAGATCGCCGGAGCGCCCCGCGGATCGCTACGCCCCGAGGGGTGCGACCTGTCCGACGCCCTCGGGGAATCCCGCGTTCGAGGGGTAGGCGAGGTTGAAGCTGCCCTGGATCAGAGGGAGAACCATCTGGCCGGGTCCGGTGACGAAGAACTGAACGATGGCGTCCATTGGAGGCTCCTGAAGATAGTTGGACGGAACACCGAGACCGGCGCCCATAACTGCGTTACAGACGATACTCAAATAATTACATGAGGCAAATGAACACTTAAGTTTCTCATGCGTCGGGAGTGGCGGATTAACATGGTCGGCATGCCTCGTCCGAAGCCTCTGCCGCCGCGTGCCGGGATCGACGCGGTTCGGTTCCGGCTGCCAGATCCGCCGGGGCGGGACGCGATCGAGACCGAGCTCGTCCGTGCGTTCCCTGAACGTGCCGCGGAGATCCGGCGCAGCCTCGCCGCGGGCGAGGTCGTCGATCGCTTCGGCAATTCCGTCGGCGAATACGCACGCCCGGTCAAAGGGGAGGACGTGTGGTTGCACCTCGCACCTCCACCGGAGCCCTTCGTCCCCGGAACGCTGGACGTCGTCTATCGCGATGAGGACATGGTCGTCGTCGACAAACCGCATTTCCTCGCGACCACCCCGCGCGCCGGGCACATCCGGCAGACGGCGCTGGTGTGGGCCCGCGTGGCCACAGGGGAGGACGAGCTCGTGCCGGCGCACCGCCTGGACCGCGGCACGGCCGGCCTCGTGGTCATGGCGGTGCATCCGCGCGTGCGGAGCGCGCTGGCCGGGCAATTTCAGCAGCGCGCCGTCAACAAGCGGTATCTGGCTGTGACGCGGCTTCCGGAGGGGGCTCCGCGCACCTTCGAGCGGCGCTCGCGGATATTCAAGCAGCACGGCATCCTGCAGGGCGCCGAGGTTGCGGGCGAGCCCAACGCGCACACGCGCGGGCGGGTGCTCGCCGAGGCCGAGGGGCCGGAGGGGACGCTCGGACTGTGGCTGCTCGAACCGACGACAGGGCAGACCCACCAGCTGCGCATCCATCTGCATGCGCTGGGGATGCCCATCGTCGGCGACGACCTCTACCCCTGTATACGAGGCGTAGAGCACGAGGATTTTTCCGCGCCGCTGCAGCTGCTCGCGGCGGGCGTGGAGTGCGCGCATCCGGTCGGTGGGCAACGCATGCGATTTACCTCCGCGCGCCGGTTGAGTGCATGGACCGGTCGCTGGGCCACGGAATCTGAGATCTGGGTGGGGGACGTCTCAGGGGAGATTTAGGGGTTGACCCCGATGTGTCGGGCGCGGCTGGGCGCAAGAATAACTTCTGTCACCATCTCCGGCCTCGACCGTGCGCCGGTTCGAATCGACGAACCAACAACCAAGGACAGAAGATGAGCCATTCCCTTTCCGAAAAGACGCAGGCCGCCGCCGGTGGGACCCCGGCCGCCAGCGCCAGAGAGCTGTACAAGGTGTACGGCACCGGCGATACCGAGGTCCGCGCGCTCGATGGCATCAGCGTCGAATTTTCGAGCGGACAGTTCACGGCGATCATGGGGCCCTCGGGGTCCGGAAAATCCACGCTTATGCATTGCCTCGCGGGCCTCGACCGCCCGTCGGCAGGTTCGGTGCGTATCGGCGAGACCGAGCTCACGGGGATGAAGGACAAGAAGCTCACCGAAATTCGTCGCGACGAGATCGGCTTCGTGTTCCAGAGCTTCAACCTCGTCCCGACTCTGACCGCGCGGGAGAACATCACGCTGCCCGCCGGAATCGCCGGCCGCAAGGTCGACCAGCAGTGGTTCGACCAGGTGATCGACCGCCTCGGCCTCGCCGGGCGACTCGACCACCGCCCCGCGGAGATGTCGGGTGGGCAGCAGCAGCGTGTCGCCTGTGCTCGCGCGCTTGTCGGCCGCCCCCGCATCCTTTTCGGCGACGAGCCGACCGGCAACCTCGACTCGAACAGCTCCGCCGAGGTGCTGTCGATCCTGCGCTCGGCGGTGGACGACTACCAGCAAACCGTCGTCATCGTCACCCACGACCCGCGCGCGGCCTCTTACGCCGATCGAGTGCTGTTCCTCGCGGACGGCAAGCTGCGCCACGAGCTCGCCTCGCCGACGTCCGACGCCATCCTCGACGCGATGCGCGCGCTGGAGGAGATCTAGACCATGGCTACGACATCGAAGGCGACGCCGAAAGGCATGCGGACCGTCGCCACGCGAAACATCTCCGCACACAAACTCCGAATGGTGTTGTCGGTCCTCGCGGTCGTGCTCGGCACCGCGTTCATCTCGGGCTCGTTTACGTTCACCTCGACGCTGCAGAGCTCGTTCGACAACATCCTCGGCTCGCAGGCCGAGGGGCTCGACACCATCGTCGAACCGGCAGAATCCAATGCCTCCGGCGTTCCGCTGAGCGAGGTCGAGAAGATCGAGCAGGTTGACGGCGTCGGCTACGTCCAGCCGGACTTCAACGGCACCCTCGTGCTGCTGCAGCCGGACGGCACGGCCTATCAGACCGGCGGCGCGCCCACGATGGGCGAGGCCTGGCACGACCCCGACCGCGTGATCGGCGACGACTACTCGCTCGTCGACGGTCGCGCCCCGGAGGCTCCAGGCGAGATCGCGCTCGACTCCGCGATCGCGGACAAACTCGGGTTCACCGTCGGCGGACCGGTGCAGTCGTACAGTCCCACGCAGGGGACCGTCGACGCGACGCTCGTCGGCACATACGAGCGCGAAGGCAACGTCGGCGGCTTCGTCGGCATCTTCTTCTCGCCCGAACAGGCGCAGCAACTCTTCTCCGACGGCGAGTTCGTCCCCGCGATCCGCGTGGCGGGCGACGGCTCGGCCGACCAGAACACCCTCACCGAACGCGTCGCGCAGGCGCTGCCCGAGCAGGAGGTCACCTCCGGCGCCGACTGGGCGCAGGAACAGACCGACATGCTCGCCGAGGGCTTCTCGTTCCTCAACTACTTCTTCCTCGCCTTCGGCGGGATCGCGCTCCTGGTGGGCACGTTCATCATCTTCAACACGTTCTCGATGCTCGTCGCCCAGCGCCTGCGCGAGCTCGCGCTCCTCCGCGCCATCGGCGCGTCCAAGGGTCAGGTGATCCGCTCGGTCATCGTCGAGGCGCTCGTCACCGGCGTCATCGGCTCGGTGCTCGGTGTCGCCGCCGGATTTGCGCTGGCCTTCGGCCTGTTCGCGCTCCTCGAGGCGCTCGACCTGGGGCTGCCCTCGTCCGGGCTCGAGTTCACCGCCGCGGCGGTCTACGTGCCGCTGATCGTCGGCATCGTGATCACCGTGCTCTCCGCGCTCGTGCCCGCCTGGCGCGCGGGGAAGGTCGCGCCGGTCGCGGCCATGCGTTCGGGTTTGACGTCGGCGAACAGCAAGGTCATGAGGATCTTGTTCGGCGCCATCGGCGGACTCGGTCTCGTCGTCGGTGCGGTGCTCGCATTCTTCGGTACCAGGCAGGACGAGACCGTCGTGGGCGCCTCGCTCGTGGGGCTCGGCGGATTCCTCATCGTCATCTGCACCTTCCTCGTCATGCCGCTGCTCGCGCCGATCATCGCCGGTGGGATCGGGCGAATCATCGGCGCCCCCTTCGGCGCGATCGGCAAACTCGCATCTACGAACTCGGGTCGCAATTCGTGGCGCACGGCGGCCACCGCCTTCTCCCTCACGCTCGGTCTCGCGCTCGTAGCGACGTTCGGCACCTTCGGCGCGTCGACGAAGGCGAGCATCGACGATGCCTTCAGCAACGGGATCAGTGCAGATCTCGTCGTGCAGGGCGCCGGCGCCGAGAACGGGATGCCGATGCCGCTTCCCAGGGAAACCTACGCCGACGTCGAAGGCGCGCGCGGGGTCGGATCGGCGACCGCGCTGAGCTACGGCTCGGCCATCGGAGAAGACGGGACGCCCACCTTCATCGCCGGCGTGGAAGGACCCATGGCCACCGCGACCGACGCCTCGGCCGTCGACGGCGAGGTCCAGCCCGAACCGGGTTCGGCCATCGTCAACGAGACGATGGCGGCCGAACGCGGCTGGTCCGTGGGGGATGAGATCCCGCTGCACGATGCGCAGGGCGCCCCGATCACGATCCCGCTGACCGGAATCTACGAGAACACAGACACGATGTCGGGGCTCGCGCTGGGCGCGGAGGCCTTCGCCCGAGTCGTTCCGACGCAGCAGCAGACGATCCAGATGATCTTCGTCGACGCCGCCGAAGGCGAGGACATCGGCGCGGTGCAGGACACGCTCGTCGATGCGGTGTCGGACAACCCGGTGGCCGTGGTGCAGACGATGGACGAGATGGTCGAGCAGCAGGCCGGGCTCATCGATCAGCTGCTCAACATGATCTACGCGCTGCTCGGCCTCGCGCTGATCATCGCCGTGCTCGGCATCGTCAACACGCTGGCGCTGTCGGTCATCGAACGGAAGACCGAGCTCGGCATGCTGCGGGCCATCGGCACACAGCGCCGCCAGGTGCGCACGGCCATCATCCTCGAGTCGACACAGATCGCCATCTTCGGGGCGCTCATCGGCGCGGCGATGGGCACCTACATCGGCTGGGCCTTCGTGTCCTCGCTCTCGGGCGAGGGGATCTCCCGGGTCGCGATTCCCTGGGGAACGATAGCGGTGGTCCTCATAGCGGCCGCGGTCGTTGGCGTCGTCGCCGCACTGTGGCCCGCCTACCGCGCGGCGAAGACATCGCCGCTGGAGGCCATCGCCGAAGGCTGACCGCCCACGGTTCGACAGCCGTTGAGTGTGCCAGGCAAGCAGTCCGCCCACCGGAACACCGGTGGGCGGACTGCTCTACGTCTGTCGGATGTCGGCGCGCCGGCGCCGGCGAAAGCGGGGCCTAGCGACGGAGGCCGAAGAGCCCGCGGCCGCCGGAATGGTGGTGCGAGGACAGCACGGACTCGAGCAGGAATGCGTCGGTGCCGCTCTTGGTGGCCCCGAGCTGGCGGCCCGCGGAGTGCTCCCACAGGCACCCCTCGAGAGCCACGAGCAGTGCCGGCGCGGTATCGGAATCAATGCCGGCGGACTTGAGTGGGCCGGCGAGATCTTCCGCCGAGACAAGCGCCTCGCGCAGGAGATCCGCGTCCGCCCCCTCGGACTGCTCGAGCTCGAGGATGAGCGCGGCGCGGGAGCGCAGTTCGCCCTGGTAATCGGCATAGAGCCCCTCGAGCCAGCCTCGCAGGGTCTTGACCAGCTCTCCGCCGTCATTCGGCGTTGCCGAGGCCAGGGCCGTGTGTTCGGTGTAGCCGCGCAGAAGTGAGGCGAGCCGCTCGACGGTGAGCGATACCAGTTGCGCCTTGGATCGCGCGTAATACGACGTGGAACCCGTCGCGAGGTTCGCCGCGGCGTCGACGGCGCGGTGGGTGAGCCCGCGGACGCCGACATCGGCAATCACCGCAATGGCGGTGTCGGCGATCAAGATCCGGCGGTCTTCCATGAAGTCCTCCTCTGGGCGTGCCGGCGGGCGCAGCGCGGGGCCGGGCTGCCGCTGTGGGCACGCGGAATGCGGGTTAGCTCCTTGGGGGAAAGACTAGAGTGACAGCGCACCGCGTGTGACGGTTTTACGGTTTAGTCGTGATTTGCTTCATAGTTTTTGCCCAAATCGCCTGCATTGGTATGTATTCAAGGATAAGTTGTCCGAAGCAATGTCACATTCAAGTAACAACTTGGCTTCTATATGCGACATACTGGGCAAGTCGAGCGTCAAAAAGTTCGGTTGACGCCAATTGAAAGGGAAACACTGATGAACTCCAACGACATGTTCCTCCAGGCCATGCAGCCCGTCGTCGACGTCTTCTGGACTCTGGTGTGGAGCGCCACCGGTTCGACGCTGTCCGTGCCGCGCCCGAGCGCACCCGAGACCATCAACGCCGCTGCCATCTAAGGCTGTGGCATAGCGGGAGCCTTGTTGGAGGCCCCCGCCGCCGCGTCGGGCTCGCTCCTTCGGGATGGTCCGCGCAAACACCATTTTCGCCGTCGGTAGAGCTTTCGCGATGAGAAATCGCGGGGGTGATCCGGCGGCGTTTGTGCATTTTCGCAGCGGAATCGTTGCGGCGAATGGGTCTGGATGACGGTTGCCGACGCTGTGCTGGGGCTTTGCCCGGGCGAAGAATGTCGAGCCGTGCCATTGGTGACCAGCGGTTGGTCGATCCGGCAAGCGCGAGCGACCTAAAACGGGCATGCTGGGAGGTACGGATTTTAGTGATATTTAGCGACATGTAGGAACAGGTGGATGGAGCAGTGCTTGAGCGAACGACGGTATATGTTGATACGTCATATTTACTAGCAAGCTTTTATAACTCGTGGGAGGAGGGTGCGCGCGAGCAGCTCGAGGTGTCGCTGTCGAACGTGGTCCACACCCTCGACCGCATCTCGAAGTCGCAGTCCCGCCAGCCGGTACATCGTCAGTTCTGGTACGACGGCGTTCCCGATAGCGGCCCGCACCGCTACCAGCGCACCCTCCGCGTAATCGACGGCGTCATCCTGCGCACCGGGCAGCTGATCGAGTGGGGTAATCGTCGCTCGCAGAAGGCCGTGGATACCAGGCTCGTCGCGGATATGGTCATCGCCGCGCACCGCCAGCAGTGCACGGACATGGTGCTCGTCTCAGGCGACGCGGACATGATCCCCGGGGTCGAGGCCGCGGTCGAAGCCGGCGTGCGCGTGCACCTTGTCGGCTTCGGCTGGGATTCGGTGTCCTCGGCGCTGCGCAATGCGTGCGATACCTCGCTCATGCTGGATCCGCGCTCGGATTTCGCCGACTCGATGCAGATCCGCGTTCTCGAGGGGCCGTTGCCGCCGCAGGTCAAGCATCCTCGGCCCAACCCCAATGGCGAACCCGGCCACGAGGACGGCGGCGAGGAGGAATTCAAGGAATCGGTCGACATCGAGGACGTCGATTTCCAGCCGGAGCGCGCGCGAGACGAGTCCGTCGCGGGCGCCCACGGCAAGGGGAAGGTTCCCGCGCCCGATGACACGGTCCCGGTGGCGCCGAACGACGGAGCCGCAGGCGAAGGCGCAGCCGAGCCTGATGCGGGCGACGGCGACACTGCCGAGAACGCCGAGAGCAGCGAACTCGGAGAGGGCGCCACCAGTACGCCGTCATCGGCGGGAATGACCGCCTCACAGCCCGGATCCGCGCAGTGGCCGGGAGGTTCCGAACGCGACGGCGCCGACGCCGGCGCGTCCCAGCCCGCCCACGACCGGGACAGCGCTCCGGAGACGCCGGATCGGATCGATGACGCCGACGTGGCCGAGGACGACGATCCCGCAGGGCCCGGCCCGGGAGAGGTTGTCGAACGCGCCTACGCGGGCGGCGCTGCGGGCGCTTCCGACGGGTCGGAACGAGTCACCGAGACCGCCGACGCGTCCGAGGTTTCCGATGTCCGCCAGTCCGAGTACGCAGGGCAGGATGGCTCCCATCGCGGCCGCACGACCGTCACGGTCACCCGCCGCTCGGTGACCGTGACTGCGCGCGCCGAGCGTGCGCGAATGTCCGCAGGCGACGAGCGCGACGGCTCCGGCGACGAGGACTCCCCGCGCCCCAACCCGGGAATGATGGCCGCCCGGCGCCGCCCGATGCGCTCGCGGTACGTGCCCCTCACGGAGGAGGTGTGGAGCTCGTCCGGCGAGGCCTCTCCGTATGACGTCGGACAGCAGTACGCCACTTGGTGGTACCAACACGCCGCGGACGACGAACAACGGCAGAAGGCGCACACGCTCACAGGAGGGGCGCTGCCACCGGAAATCGACCGTCCGCTATTGCAGTTCGCGTGCCAGATGCTGCACGAGTTCACGCTCAACGAGTTTCAGCGCGTCGCCCTTCGCGACGGATTCCACGAGGGGATCCGCGGCATCGTCATGCAGCGGTAGCTTCGAGCTACGAGCGGGTGTCGCGGGGGAATCCCGGGACGTCGTCGCCCGACTCCGTCGACGGTCCTTCGTCCACCGCGGAATCGGTGACGTCGATGTCCTCACCTCCCGACGGGTTCGCGGCCGAAGCGGGCGCGGGGCGGGCCGCGCCGCTGCCGCCGAGCTCGGCGCGGATCTGCTCCAAGCGCGCCTTGCCCTCGCCCTCGCGTTGTAGCGCCTGGGCGTCGGCGAGCGCGGCGGACTGCCCCGAGCTCGCCTCTGCGAGTGCGGTTTGGCCGACGGCGGTGTTGTAGCGGCCTTCGATCTTGTCTCGGATCTGCTCGAACGTCGGGTTGGAGCCCGTCGAGACCTCTCCGGTGATCGAGTTGACCGAGCTCTGCTGCTGCTCGGCCATGTTTGCCTGCTGCGCCTGCAGGAGCAGCTGGTCCTCTTGCGCGAGGGTCTCCTGCAGTCTCGCCTCGCTTTCCCGAACTGCCTGCTTGGCGGACTGCGCATCGACCTTCGCCTGTTCGGCGAGGGTCTTGGTGTTCTCGAGGTCCTGCTCGGAGCTGACGAGCTGGGCGGCGAGCTGCTCGGCGTTTCGCTCCCATTCGGAAGCCTTGGCCATGTCGCCGTTCGCGCGGGCGTCGTCGGCGAGCTGGACCGCCTGGCGCACCTGCCCCTGCAGCTTGTCGAGCTCGCGCTCCTTGGTGGTGATGGACTCTTCGGTGCGCTTGGCATTGCCGATGACCGCCGCCGCCTGGTCCGAGATCTGCCGGTGCTGCGCGCGGGCCTGTTCCATCGCCTGGCGCACCTGGACCTTCGGGTCCGCGTTGTCCTCAATCGATTTATCCAGGGAGGCCTTGAGATAGTTCCAGCCCTTGGAGAACGGGTTCGACATGAGTAGTCCCTTGTGTTGTCGGCGCGTGCGGTACGCGAAAGGCGCGAAGGCGGGTGGTACGCCTTGTGCCCGCGTACCACCCAAGCCTAATGAAATGTGCGCCGCCGATGGGGTGCGCCGTCGGGGAACCTACTTGCCGCGCAGCGCCATCCCGATCGCCGCCGCTGCGGGAAGCGCGCTGCGCGGAATGTAGGGCTGGCGCCACAGCCCACCCGAGCTCGCGCCGTCGGCCTCGTGCTCCCAGAGGAAGTCGCGCGTGGGCTGCTCGGTGGACAGGTCGTGCACCAGCAGCGCGGCGAGCAGCGCCTGCGAGGTCTCCGGGTCGAAGATCTCGATCCCGAAATGGTGCGCGCCCTTGTACACGGCGGCCAACGCCTTGTTCTTGAGCACCGAACGCGTGCGGGTCGCGGGAGCGACGTTGATCGACACCCGGCGCCCCTTCGCGAGTTCCTCGGTGGCGCGCCAACGCTGCACGCGCTTGGCGAGGGTATAGTTCGGGCCCTGCTGGGTGACCAGCGCATCGTGCACCGCGGGCCCCGAGCCGACCGGGTAGTTACGCGCGAAACCCTTGCCCATGGTGAGGCGGCCGAGTGCGCCGCGCACCGACGTCACCTTGTTTGCCTTCTCGAACGCCTCGTTGGATTCGGCGTGCACGTCGCCCGGCACGACGAACGTGTCCATCGGCGTCGCCAGGTACGCGAGCGCGTCGACCGTGCCGTCGTCGAACAGGGCCGCGGCCAGCGCATCCGAGGCAGAGGAAAGCTTTACGTGAGTACCGCCGTCGGCGTACAAGTACGTCCCGAGCGTGACCGGCGCCTGCGCGGCCGCGCTGATCCAGGCACGGGTCTCGGGAAGCTGGGTCAGGAGATCGATCCCCGCTTCGCCGTCATAGGTGGGCATGCGCAGGGTGCCGGCGATCGTGCCCGCCTGCTCCCGCATCCGCGCCCACACCTTGGAAGAGGGCAGGTCGACGGCGAGCACCGTCGCGCCCCAGGACAGCAGCACGTTTCCCGGGCCCATCTCCGAGCCGATGCCGAGTACCGCGACCTCGCGGCCGGGGAGCGAGAGCCATTCGGGGTGCTGCTGAACTTCGAGGAGCTTGTCCGCCGTCGACGGCTCGATGACCCCTTCGGCGCGCCACTTTTCGATCTGCCCGGCGAGCGCGGCCCCGCGCAGCACGCTGCCGCGGTAGGGGATCGCCAGTTCGGTGGCGGCCTCGCCGGTGCCCTCGATCGTCTCGGTGTCGGGGACGTTTGCGTCGTCGACTCGGACCTCGGAGAGATAGTCCTTCATCGGGATTTCGCCGCGACCGGTGATGCCCACCATCCGCGACTGCAGCGTGTGCAGCGCCGTGGACGACACCGTGCGGTAGGCGGAATCGTTGTTCACGCCGCATGCCACCATCTCTACAAACGGTGAGACGTAGTCCTTACGCCAGTTTTTGGATGCGTCCATGCGGCGGCGCGCGTTCGGGTCGATCGACGACAGCGCCTCGGCGACGACGTCTCTCGCGAGCGATCCCGTCGATCGCCTGCCGGAGGCGTCGGCGGGGAACTCCACGCCACGCGCGGTTGTCGTCGCGTCCGCATTTCCTTGGATGCTCGGTGCTGCCATGATCGTTGCTCCCTTGTGGGGTGGTCTACTTCACGTCAAATATGATGATTCCATCATGTTAGTGAAAATGTCACCCGCGTGCTGGGGCGCGCTGACATTGCGGAACGAAAAGAACTCCGTATGACGTCGGACGTGGCATTAGCCTTGAGAGCATGTCCACCCCCGAATTCATTCGTCGCCTACGGCGACATATCGGCCACGAACCGCTGTGGCTGGCGGGCGCGACCGCGGTGATCCGCGATCGCTCCGCCGGCACCGTGCTGCTGGTACGCCGCGCCGATTCGGGCGCGTGGACTCCGGTGACCGGGATTATCGATCCGGGCGAGAAGCCCGCGGCTGCCGCGGTACGCGAGGCCGAGGAAGAGGCGGGCGTGCGCATCGAGGTCCGCCGCCTCGCGCAGGTCGGGGTCACCGAGCTCATCACCTACGGCAACGGCGACCAGGCACAGTACATAGACCACACTTTCGAGTGCGAGTGGATCTCCGGCGAGGCGCACCCCGCGGACGGGGAGAACACCGAGGTGCGGTGGGTGCCGGAGGCCGAACTTACAACGTTCGATGGCATTCCGCCGCACATGCAGGGCCGCATGGGCGCCGCGCTCTCAGGCGAGGAGCGTGCCCGCTTCTAGCCGCGGGCCAGCTCGATCGCCGAGTCGACGATCCACGTGCACGAGAGTTCCTGCCACAGCGAGGGTTGGCGGAACATGAAATGGCCGGCGGCCGGCACCGCGAACCACTCGGCGTCGAGTCCCGCCTCGGCTAGGTGCTCGGTCTGGCGGCGCGAATCCCGCGGGCTCGTGATCGGATCGACCGAACCGTGCAGAACACGCAGCTTGGGCGCGGCGTCCTTCATGCGTAGGCCGTCGAGGGCCGGCCACCACGGGGCGAGTGCGTAAAAGGAGCGCACGTTGTCGGGACGTTGCTCCACGAGGTGCGCCCCCGCGCGCCCGCCCAGCGAGTGCCCGAGGATTGCGATCGGGATGTCTTTTCCGTACCTCTCCCGGATTTCGTCGACCGCCCACACGGCATCCTGTGCGCTGTCCCGGCGCGGCTCGTTCCAGCCCCGATAGCGGTACTGAACGAGCTGCGTGCCGATGCTCAGCCCACGTGCGCCGTGGTGCGCGTGGATCCGGTCCCGGATTTCCCGGTCGAAGGGCAGCATCCGTAGCAGCGAGGCGTTCGCGAGCGGAAGGTACGGGCGTTCGGACCTGGGCTTTCCGCCGTGCAGGATGAGAATGTATGCGTCGGCCCGTCCCTCGGGTGCGGGTCCGAGGAGATGGGGCGTGGGCGCGGAATTCCCGGCGCGAGTGTTCACATCGACAGCGTACGTCGGTAGCGTTGCACCGCGAACATCTTCAGCCCGCCGTCAGCGAGTGCTTACGTTTTTGCCTCGGGACACGATAGAGCTGTCTAAAGACCACCATTTATGTTGCTCTAGATAATTAGAGTGATTTATGTGATTATTGGGACGCTCGTAAAGTGCAGTAATCGCGTGTCTTCAGGAGTCCAGAATGCGCAAGACCGGCCGTAGCCCACGAACCTCGAACGCAACGAACACCACGAACGGTCCGGTCAGTCGCTTCGCCGCCGTCACCGCCGCAGTCGCCATAGGCGCCACGATGTTCCTGCCCGCCGCGAACGCGCAGAGCGCAGGCATCCCGCCCGATGTCGCCCAGGCCGCGGTCACCGCGACCGGCTCGGGCGCCAGCGAGCCGCAGCAACACGCTCCCGAGGGCGGTGCGCGCCTGGTCACCCTCGGCGACTCCGTCATGGCCGGCACCACGTTGCCGCTGGTCGACGGCGGGAACGAGTGCTTCCGCTCCTCCGACCGCTACGTCTCGCAGGTCGCCCGCTCGATCGGCGTGTACGACACGCCCGACTTCCAGGACACCTCGTGCTTCGGCGCGACCCTCGATTCCCCGCCGATCCTCACCCTCGTCGACCAGGCCGCTCACCAGCGCGACCGCGGCTCGTTCGGCGAGCGCACCGAGCACGTGCTCATCCAGGCCGGACTCAACGACAAGTGGGGCAACCCGGATGTCGACCTGCTCGACACCGCACTGAACTGTGCGATCAACATCGCCCAGGGCTGCGATATGAACGCAGTCGGCGAGGGCCGTGCGCAGGATCCGGACGCGGTCACCGCGCAGGCCTACGCCGACCGCGCCCGCACCGCGGTGGATTACATCAAGTACTACGCGCCGAACGCGAAGATCTCCTTCGTCGGCTACCCGACCTACGCGACGGATGACCGCACGTGCATCTCCATCGGCGGACTCCCCGCCGAGCAGCCGCGCGACGAGGCCATCACCCGCCTGTTCAACAACATGCAGGAGGCCCAGCGCGGCGCGGCCGAGCAGCTCGGCGTCAACTTCATCGACCTGAAGACCCCGAGCGCCGCGCACGGTGGCTGCACCGCCGAGCCGTGGGTCTCGGGCATCCTCGACCCGGCATCGGGTCATCAGGGGGTGCCCGTGCACCTCAACCCCGTCGGCGATCACGTGGTCGCAGGGATCGTTCAGTCCCAGATGTAAGCTCAGGGAATTCGCCCGGCCCGTCTATCGCGGGTCGGGCTTTTCCACTTTTGCGCCCGGCTCGAGGGCCCGAACTAGGAGGACCAGTTGGCGCAGCCGACGATTCGCCCCGATGCGTTCGACTCCGCGGGGAGACTTCGCGCGCTACCCTCGCTCACCAGCGCCCGCTGGTACGCGGCCCTGAGCGTCTTCGTCATCCACGCTCTGGTGTTCATGCCGGTGTACCCGTTTCAGAAGTCCGAGCTTTTCGAGACGATCCACGGCGTGCTCCCCATGCAGGTCGGTTCGGCCGCCGTCACCTTCTTCTTCCTGCTTTCGGG
>NZ_DYXM01000186.1 GCF_020742175.1 Dietzia timorensis | reverse complement strand
CACGGGCCAGAAGACGCTCAACGGCATGATCGGCGTGGACGCCGAGGGCAACGAGCTCGAGAACACCAACGAGCGCGCCCTTTCAATCGGCAAGTCCGCCGGCGTCGTGTCCTCGGTTCCGTTCAACCATGCGACGCCGGCCGCGTGGGGCGCGCACAACTCCGACCGCAACGCGCTGCACGAGATGGCCGACGAGATGATCGACAGCGATCTCAACGTCATCTTCGGCGCCGGGCACCCGGACTTCGACGACAACGCCACCGAGCGTTCCGCGAAATACGAGTACCTCTCCGAAGAGGGCCAGGACCTGCTCGAGTCGGGCGATAGCGGCTTCGACTACTTCGACGACAGCGAGACGTTCGCAGACCTCGCCGCGGGCAACGTTTCCTCGGACCGCTACTTCGGGCTCGCCCCGGTGGCCACGACGCTGCAGCAGAACCGCGACGGCGAATCCGCCGCCCCGGGCGACGTTCCGGAGAACGATGTCACCGACCTTCCGACCATGTCGACTGCGGCGCTCAACGTGCTGAACCAGGATCCGGACGGCTTCCAGGTGATGATCGAGGGTGGCGCGATCGACTGGACCGGCCACGCGAACGAGTCGGCCCGCAACGTCGAGGAGACCCAGGACTTCAACGCTGCGGTCGAGGCCGTGAACGACTGGGTCGAGAAGAACTCGAACTGGGACGAGACGCTCGTCATCGTTACCGCCGATCACGAGACCGGCTTCCTCTCCGGCGAGGAGCAGGGCGACGGGTGGAAGGCGCTGCACGGCCCGGCCGGTCAGCTCGCCTCGCACCAGTGGTACTCGGGTAACCACACGAACCAGCTCGTGCCGGTGTTCGTGCGAGGCGCCGGCGCGGACGCGGTTATCGCCGCCGCCGATAAGCAGGATCCGGTCCGCGGCTCCTACATCGACAACACCACGATCGCGAAGCTCACGCTCGAGAACTGGTGGACCGCCGAGGGCAAGTAGTCCCGACGCTGGTAGTGGCCCGCCCTATGTCGACCGGAAGGTCGTCGCAGGGCGGGCCTTCTGCTGTCTAGGCGCGCCGGCGCGCTCAGGGACGGACGAGATGCATCGGCTCGGTGTGGCGATACACGCTCGACCGCTTGACCGGACGCTTCGCGGGCACGCCGTCGCGCACGACGATGGCACCCGCAGTGCCCAGCTGAACGGCGCGCCCGTCGAACCATTCGCGGCGGCGACGCAGCCCGTGCTTCTTGCCCGAGGCCACGCGCACGCCGGGCCCGTCGAGAGAGGGGAGGAGCTCGACGAACGGCACCTTTCCGGTGAACACATGCTCGGAATCGGCGTAGACCTGCCCCTCCAGCTTGCCCTGCTCGGGCCCGGTCCACAGCGCCTGGCCGACGATCGCCTGCCCGGACTCGTCGCGGATGAGGACGCTCGGCTGCGCGATTCCGGTGACGGCGAGTTCGGCGGCGACGTCCCCGTGGGGGAGGCCGTACGCGGTGGTCACGGGGCTCGCGGTGGCGCGGACGAACGCGACCTCGGTGTCGAGGCGCTCGGTGCGCATGAGCCGGGTCATCACCGCGGCGAGGGCCGCGTCCGACCCGGCGACGACGAGGCGCTCGGATGCGAGTTCAAGGGCCTCGTCGATCTGCGCCTTCGTGGGGATCGCCTCGCCCGACGTCATACGGCATGAGTCCAATGGGGCAAAGGTGGCGGCGTCCCCGCAGCGCAGAATGTGCATGCGTCCACTATGCCGCGAGCGCTGGTGCGGGGCGAAGTGGCGGGCGCGAACTTTCCGCAGTGTCGGAGGTAAGCGGTAACCTAGTGGGTTGGTGCGTGCAGAACGCGCCGGGAAGTCCAATTTCCGCCGCCGAGGCGCTGCCAGGTGCCCGCGGCGAACGTGACGAGGTGACGAATAATATGCCCGCGATCGTGTTGATCGGCGCCCAGTGGGGCGATGAAGGCAAAGGCAAGGCCACCGATATCCTCGGCGGCCGCGTGGACTACGTGGTCAAGCCGAACGGCGGCAACAATGCCGGCCACACCGTGGTCGTAGGCGGCGAGAAGTACGAGCTCAAGCTGCTGCCCGCGGGCATTCTCTCGCCCACCGCGACGCCGGTGATCGGCAACGGGGTCGTCGTCAACCTCGAGGCGCTGTTCGAGGAGATCGAAGGGCTCGAGGCCCGTGGCGCGGACACCTCCCGCCTGCGGGTTTCGGCCGATGCGCACCTTGTCGCGCCGTACCACCAGGCGCTCGACAAGGTGACCGAACGCTTCCTCGGCAAGCGCGCGATCGGCACCACCGGGCGCGGCATCGGCCCCGCGTATGCGGACAAGGTTTCGCGCGTAGGGCTGCGCGTGCAGGACGTGTTCGACGAGTCGATTCTGCGGCAGAAGATCGAGGGCGCGCTGCACACGAAGAACCAGGTCCTGGTCAAGATCTACAACCGGCGCGAGGTCGAGGTCGAGGAGATGGTCGAGTACTTCCTCTCCTTCGCCGAGCGGCTGCGGCCGATGGTCGCGGACACGACGTTGATGCTCAATGAGGCGCTGGAAAACGGCAAGAGCGTGCTCATGGAAGGTGGCCAGGCCACCATGCTCGACGTCGACCACGGCACCTACCCCTTTGTGACGTCGTCCAACCCGACCGCCGGGGGAGCCTGTGTCGGCTCCGGCATCGGCCCCACGCGGATCACGCACTCGCTGGGCATCGTCAAGGCGTACACGACTCGCGTGGGCGCGGGACCGTTCCCCACGGAGCTGTTCGATAAGTGGGGCGAGTACCTTCAGGTCACCGGCGGCGAGGTCGGCGTGAACACCGGGCGCACCCGCCGTTGT
>NZ_DYXM01000185.1 GCF_020742175.1 Dietzia timorensis | reverse complement strand
CCGGCACCCCCTTGCCAGAATTCCACGCGATCGGGACGTAGTTCATAGCCTCCCCAACACTCCGGCATCGGCACGGGAAGCTCGTCCCCACCGGGGCCGGTGAAACGCGCGGCCGCCTCGGCGTACAGCTCGCGCAACTCGGGAGCCCCCGCCACGGGACGCGATTGCGCCGACGCCCATGCCGAGATCTGCGATTCGCGCGAGCGTGTTGCCCAGTATTCGCGGCTTGCGACGTCATCGAGCGGCACGACGAGGCCTTCGAGGTGCACCTGCCGCTCGGCTTCGAGAAGCGGGAACGTCGCGGATGCCCGCGGATTTGCTGCGAGCTGGGAGCCCTTGCGCGAGGTGCGCGTGGTGAAAAACCGCACGCCGTCGGCGGAAACGCCCTTGCACAGGACCGTGCGGGTGCTCGGATAACCGATTCCGTCTATGACGTCGCACGTCGCGAGCACCATGGCGTTCGGTTCGCGTTCCCCGGCGGACGCGGCGTCGGCGATCCACCGCGTGAGCAGGGCGGACCATCCGCCCTCGAGGTCCGCGGGATCGAGCAGCCGGTCGTTGAGGCCGTAGCTCTCGCGCAGCCTGCGAAAATCGTCGGGGACCTGCGAGGCGGCGGGGCCATGCGGGGTGGAGGGCATGCCTGCCACGATATCGCGCCGCGCGAGCCCCGCGGCGATGGGCGCTTCCGCCGGCGCAGGCGGCGGGCGTAGCGTGAGCGTAATCCACACCACGGCGCCCCGGTGCCGCGTTTTATACACTTGGGTGCTGTTAGCCGTGCCAAGGATCGATCACCGAAACGAAAGGTCGCCATTTTCTATGAGCGAGAACCTGACCATCCCCGCCGACCTGCTGCCCGGAGACGGCCGTTTCGGCTGCGGCCCGTCGAAGGTCCGCCCCGAGCAGCTGCAGTCCCTGGTCACGTCCGGTGCGGAGATCTTCGGCACGAGCCACCGCCAGCCGCCGGTGAAGAACACGGTCGGCCGCGTGCGCGACGGCCTCGCCGAGCTGTTCTCGCTGCCCGAGGGGTACGAGGTGGTGCTCGGTAACGGCGGCACGACCGCATTCTGGGATGCCGCGGCGTTCGGACTTATCCGCGAGAAGTCGCTGCACCTCACTTACGGCGAGTTCTCCTCGAAGTTCGCCAAGGTCGCCGGCGGCGCGCCGTTCCTCTCCGAGCCGATCGTCGTGTCCGAGGAGCCGGGCTCGGCGCCCGAGCCGACCTCGGATCCGTCGGTCGACCTCATAGGCTGGGCACACAACGAGACCTCGACGGGCGTCGCCGTGCCGGTGCAGCGCCCCGCGGGCTCGGAGAACGCACTCGTCGCGATCGACGCGACGTCCGGCGCCGGCGGCCTGCCCGTCGACATCGCGGACACCGATGTCTACTACTTCGCCCCGCAGAAGTGCTTCGCCTCCGACGGCGGCCTGTGGATCGCGATCATGAGCCCGGCCGCGCTCGAGCGGGTCGGCGAGATCGCCGACACCGGCCGCTGGGTGCCGGAGTCGCTTTCCCTCCCCACCGCGGTCGACAACTCGCGCAAGAACCAGACCTACAACACCCCTGCGATTGCGACGCTGCTGCTCATGGCTGATCAGATCGAGTGGATGAACTCCAACGGTGGGCTCGACTTCGCCACCGGCCGCACCGCCGATTCGTCCTCGCGCCTGTACGAGTGGGCGGAGAAGAGCGAGTTCGCCACGCCGTTCGTCGCCGATTCGGCATTGCGTTCACAGGTCGTCGGTACGATCGATTTCTCGGACGACGTCGACGCCGCCGCGGTCGCCAAGACGCTCCGCGCGAACGGCATCGTCGACACCGAGCCGTATCGCAAGCTGGGCCGGAATCAGCTGCGCATCGGCATGTTCCCGGCCATCGAGCCGGACGATGTCTCGAAGCTCACCTCGTGCATCGATTTCGTCGTGGAGAACCTCGGCAAGTAATTCCTACGCGGCGCGCCCGGGCGCCGGGGATAGGCATCTGCAACGGAAGATTTGCCGAACTCGGCGCTTTCGGCGCGATATCGACAAACATCTGCCCTAACATGGGTCCAAGCAAGCGGCGCGCCGCGCGGTCAGCTGACTGCGATCGGCGCGCCGCACGCATAAGGATCGTCAGGAGGAGCGGATGCGAAAAATCGCGATCGTCGGGGTCGATACGGAGTCCGAGACCGTCGAATGCGAAATCGCGGATACGGGCGAGAAACTCGCCCTCCCCCTCGATGACGATTTCCGCGCCGCCGCGCGCGGCCACTTCGGAGAAGAGTCCGCTTCGGATGAGTCGTCCGACACCTCCGCGACAGACTCCACCGATAGCGCTGGCGACGGCGAGCCTTCCGGCGAAAACACCTCCGCCGCCAAGGATTCGACGAAGCCTGCGACGTTGCCGGAAGGCCCGGAGCCGAGCCTCGTCGGCGGCCCTTCCGCCACCACACCCAAGGATGACGGCGCAGATGCCGACACTCTCGCCACCACGTCCTCGCGACCCGATCCCGGCGGCAAGCGCCCCTCCGCGCGCTTCACGCCCGAACGCAATTCGCTGCGGCCGAAAGACCTGCAGGCCCGTGTGCGCGCAGGCGCCACCGTCGAGGAACTCTGCGAACTCACCGGCATGTCCTTTACACGTGTAGAGGCTTTTGCGTATCCGATTCTCCAAGAGCGCGGGGCGAGGGCCGAACGCGCACGCAAGGCACACCCGCTGCTCGCCGACGGGCCGTCCGTGGACACTGTCGAAACAATGGTCATCGACTCGCTCGAGGAACGCGGGGTCGACCCCGAACTGCTGCGCTGGGACTCGTGGCGCCTCAAGTCCGGAAACTGGACCGTGCAGGCGAAATGGCCGGCCGGTCTGTCCGATGATGCCTCGGCGCTGTGGGAGTTCGTCCCGGATTCGCACGGCGGCGTAGCCCACCCGTTGGACGACGAAGCCGTCGCGATCGGCGACCCCGAGCTGCGCAAGCCACTCGGCGTTGCAGACGAGCCCGATGCAGGCGAGGAAGCCGGTTCGGAGCCCGCGGGCGGCAGGGCGTGGCCACGCTCCTTCCCCGCGAGCGTCACGGGCATCGGCGGCCGCAGGGTTCCGCACGATCCCACAAGTGAGTCGACGCCTTACGTCCTCGGCAGGCCGATCGAGCTCGACCCGAACGCGGGCTATCCCGGCGCCCGCGCCACGCGCCCCGCCGACGGCGGGGCGCCCGCCGGCGCACGGCCCGGCACGCAGGCGAACGACCGCTCGAACGATCGCGCGGGAACGATGTCGGGTAACCCGTTCGCCCAGGGCCTGGTGGCCCCGCAGACCGCGCCCGAGACGCGCAACGGCCGGCCCGCAGCCGACGGGCAGAGGCCGGCCGAGGACCGCGGCGCGAGCAGCCATGAGAACCAGGACGACGATTTCCTCAAGCATCCGCCCGCCGAGGGCGGTGCCCACCGCGCCAAGGGCAAGCATCCGACGATGCCTTCCTGGGAAGATGTACTCCTCGGGGTTCGCTCCCCCAAGGACAGTAAGTAACCACGCCGTCATCGGGCCGCGACGACTGGGCCCAACCGACCGAGAGGTAACACGCCCATGTCACACCACGTGACAACCTTTTGGCACGTGGCGACAGAGTCGCCGGCCCAGGCTTTCACCACCGGGCTCCCCGCCGATCCCGGGTACCCACGACGATTGCTGAGCAAGCTGTATCCGAAGGCAACGATCAGCCATATCGGGGAGTTCCCGCTCAACCGTTCCGCGTCCGCGGGCGAGGGCGAGATCTACATCGGCTCGTTCCCCGGTCTCACCGTGATTCAGACGAGCGAATCAGACGCCCTGCGCCCCTCTCAGATAGAGGACAAGTGGATCGCGATCGCCGACGCCCCGAACGTATACTCCTTCGCGTTCGACGCCGAGAGCGAGGTGAGCGCCTTCGCGCACTGGGAGGACGGGAAGCTTCAGCGGTCCTTCTCCGCCGCCGCCAATCGCATCGTCGAGGACGAGGGGATGCCCGCCGGGTTCGAGCTTCCTTTCTGGTCGGGCGAGCGCCCGCAGGAGGGCGTGGACGATCCGCTCGCGCTCCCGTTCTCCCCTGCCGAACTTCTCAGCACCGCCCACGAGTCGTGGCTCGGCTTCGAGCTGAGCCCCGATGGGCTCGACGTTCCAGTCCTCGGCTACGCCACGGACGGGCGACGCGAGGTGCGCGCCGAGCATCCGCCGGCGGGCCGTGCCATGCACCTGTCCGGCGCGGCCGGCCATGCCGAGATCGCCGAGGAGACGGCCACCTCGACTTCGGAGGATGACGACTCCTCGCCGTACGAACACGACGACTACGAGCGCGCGGTAAGCGCAAAGGAACAGCCTGTGCGCGAGTCCGCGCGCGCTGCCGCGGAGAAGGCCCGCGAGGCCGGTTCGTTGGCTGCCAGAGGTGCGAGGAAGTTCGCTCGCATGGCCCGAGACGAAATCTCCAAGCGCCGGAAGTAGACGGGCACGCGGCGTAATCCCAACGCCGCAAATCTCCGGCCGAGACCATCCGAGGTCGCAATGGGCTACTCATGCACAGACATTGGACCGATATCTCCTCTCGCGAGGAGCTCTGAACTCGGCGATTGTGTCGTGGTTGGCCGCTAAGATCGATTCACCTTGCTAGGGGCACTGCCAACTCGACTTCATCAGGGGGATCTTCATGTCCGATGCCAGCGTTTCAGCGATTACTTCATGGACGCTCCTTTCGCCATGCCCAATTCCGGACGATGCCGGTCGGCTCATGGTCAATGGCGAGCGCCCCATCGCCGCGTTCAAGACCTTTCGCGATTCGGCAATCTTCACTACGAAACGACTCATCGTGCGAGACGCCCAGGGACTTTCGGGCAAGAAAGTCGAGATGTACTCGCTTCCGTATAAGTCCATCGACATGTGGTCCTCAGAAAATGCCGGCCGCCTTCTCGATATCAACGCTGAACTCGAATTATGGACACGCGTCGGGCATTTCAAGATCAAGATCGGCAAGGATATCGATATTCGCGCGCTGGACAGGCTCATCGCCGATTGCGTGATCGGCGGAGGTTCGGTCTAGCTCGCGTCGGCCAGCGCGGCGTACAGCCGGTCCACGGTGGCAGGTAGCCGCCCGGACTCAGGGTCGCGGGCACCGTATGCGATCTCGATCTGGATCGCGGGGTGGCCGCGCCGCTGCATGTGGTCGACGACGGTGTACCCAGCTCGCGCGCCGAAGCGCCCTTCGTCGGTGATGTCGGTGCCGAACGCCTCGCGTAATGACGCCCGAAGCGCCGCAGTGCTCTCGTCGGTCGACCGGCCCGTGCCGAGCACGAACGGCGCCTCTGAGGAGGTATCGCGCATGCCGTGAAGATCGACGATGACCGCGCCGGGCGGCAGACCGTGGAGGATGCGGGTGAACTCGTCGTCGCGGCCGGCCCAGTCGTCTCCCCAATCGGGGACGAGACCGTCGACCGCGAGGACGCTTGCGCCGAGCCGCTCGGCGAGAACCTCGGCGATGCCTCCGGTAAAAAGTTCGGGAGCCTTGAGATTTCCGGCTCGATGGTGGCGCACGGCGTGCGGGGCGACGATCACGAGCGGCGAGGTGGCGGTGCGATCGACGAAATGAACCGAGCCGGGCTCGCCCGAGCCGTCGTACATGTTCGCCTGGTAGCGGCGCTCGGCAGCGCTCACGGCAGCGACCGTGTCGGCGGCAGCGGGGGCCGTGCCGGGAGCGGGCGACGCGTCCACGTGGCCACTCTCCTCCCCTTGGCCTGCTAATCCGACTGACCCCGTAGAACCGGGCGTCTGAGCTGCACCGGAGGCCCCGACCACGATAACAATCGCCGCCGCGCCGATCGCGAGTGCGGAGCGCGCCCCGCCGGCAGACGTGCGCCGACGGGCGCTCGGTCGAAGATTTCCAGATCGCATTCGCACCGTCCCTCACTCGAGTGATTCCGCCCAATTTGTAGCAGGCAAAAACACCAATTGTGAGCCATTTCACGAAAGCAAATGTGTAAACATGCAGGTGACGGGTATTCACTTACGTAAGCGCACGCGCGCGGCGGATCTGAACGCCGTCAGCGAAAGCGCTCGTAGAGTGCGATCTGCGCGGCCGTGGCGACGTTGAGCGAGTCGACTCCTGCGGCCATGGGAATCTTCGCGCGCAGGGTCGCAGCGCGCATCGCATGCTCGGTAAGCCCGGGCCCCTCCGCTCCCACGAGCAGAGCCACCTTGCCGGCGCCGCCGGCCGCACCCACCCGTGACATCGCCTCGGCGAGAGTGACGTCGGAGGACGGCGTCAGCGCGAGAGTCGAGAACCCGGCGTCGTGGAGCTCGGCGAGTCCGCGCTGCCACGTCGTCGGCGTGCCGCCGAGGTTCGCCCACGGCACGTTCATCACGTGGCCCATGGACACGCGCACGGTCCGCCGATACCAGGGGTCCGCGGTCGCGGCACCCATGAGGATCCCGTCGGCGCCGAACGCCGCGGCTCCGCGGAACATGGCGCCGAGGTTCTCCGCATTGTTGACACCCTCGAGCACCAGCAGTGTCCTGGCCGTGGCCGAACCAAGCACCTCCGCCGTCATACGCGGGGCAGGGCGTGGGGCGACGGCGAGCACGTCCCGGGAAGAAGCAAAGCCGATGACGGCGGAGAGCACCGCATTCGAGACCCGGTAGAAAGGCGCGTCCCCGGCAAGCGCGTCGAGAGAATAGCCCTCGGCGGCGAGGTCCTCGCGCAGCCTGCCGAGCTTCGCCTCGGTGCCCGCGAGGGCCATCGTGGCGAGCGGCGACACGAGCATCCTGCCGACGACGTACAGCCCCTCGGCGATCACGAGCCCCGAGCCGCCCGCGTCGGGGCGGCGGTCGGCGACGTTGAGATCCCGAAACGGGTCGAGGCGCTCGTCGGCGGGATCGCCGATGTCTATGACGTGCACGGGTTTGCTAGGAAAGCGCCGCGGTGATCGGGTCGATGGCGAAGTAGGCGACGAACAGGATCGCGACGACCCACAGCAGCGGGTGCACGGTCTTCGCGCGGCCGGTGAACACCGCGAGCACGACCCACGAGACGAACCCGACGCCGATGCCGTTGGCAATCGAGTACGTGAACGGCATCGCGACGATCGTGAGGAACGCTGGCAGAGCGACGTAGTACTTCGAGAAGTCGATGTTCGTGATCTGGCCGAGCATGAGCGCGCCGACGATGACCAGCGCCGCGCCCGCCGCCTCGACGGGGACGACTTCGTAGACGGGGGTGAAGAACACCGCGGCGAGGAACAGCGCGCCGGTGAGCAGGTTCGCCAGCCCCGTGCGCGCGCCCTCCGCGATGCCGGTGGCGGACTCGAGGAAGACGGTGTTGGAGCTGGAGGAGGTGAGGCCGCCGGCGACGGCGCCGAAGCCCTCGATGACCAGCGCGGTCTTCATGTTCGGCGGATTGCCGTCGGCGTCGGTGAGGTCGGCCTCGCGGCTGAGCCCGGTGAACGTGCCCATCGCGTCGAAGAAGTTGGCGAGCAGCAGCGTGAACACGAACAGCCCCGCCGACAGCGGGCCGATACGGGTGAACGCGCCGATGAGGTCGATGTTGCCGATGAGCGAGAGGTTCGGCAGCGCGCCGAGCGATTCGGGCAGCGTCGGCACGGCGAGCGACCAGCCCTCGGGGACCGCCTCACCGTCGACGAACGACGGGCCGATTTTCGCGATCGCCTCGATGATGATCGCCAGCACGGTCGCCGAGACGATGCCGATGAGGATGCCTCCGCGGACCCCGCGCGCGACGAGGATGCCGCACAGCAGCAGCCCGAAGCAGAACACGGCGGTCGGCCACGAGGCGATCGAGCCGTCGATGCCGAGTCCCACGGGAACGGTGGTGCCGGCGGCGTCGGGAATGCGGCGCACGAAGCCCGAGTCGACGAAGCCGACCATCGCGATGAACAGGCCGATACCGACCGTGATCGCCGCCTTGAGGTCGGCGGGGATCGCGTTGAAGATCGCCGAGCGCAGACCGGTGACCGCGAGGATCACGATGATGATGCCCTCGATGACGATGAGGCCCATGGCCTCGGCCCACGTCACCTCCTGCACGATCGTCACCGCGACCAGCGAGTTGATGCCCAGACCGGTGGCGAACGCGAACGGCAGGCGCGCGATCGCGCCGAACGCGATGGTCATCACGCCCGCGGTGAGCGCCGTGACCGCCGCGATCTCCGGGATCGACAGAGTGTTGCCGTCGACGTCGGGGGTTCCGCCGAGGATCAGCGGGTTGAGCAAAATGATGTAGGCCATCGAGAAGAAGCTCACGAGCCCGCCACGCATTTCGCGGCCGACGCTCGAGCCCCGCTCGGTGATCCGGAAGTAGCGGTCCAGCCCGTTCTTCGGCTCGGCCACCTTCTCGGCCGCCTGCGGCTCGTCGTTACTCAATGCGCCTCGCTCCCCTTAGGTCTTCTCATCCGCATTTAAGATAAAGCACGAGCGGCCCCTCGCGGTACTCTGGGAATCGTGAGTGAGAGCGGAGATCGGCAGAAGGCACCCCACACCCCCGCCGTCCCGCCGTTGCCGGCGGCGGTTCTCGACCCGCGCCCGATCCTCGCGCTGGGCACCGTCGCATGGCTGTGCGCCGCGATGGCCCTGTTCGTATTCGGCGGTTCGGATCGCCAGATCGCGCTGTGTCTCGCCGGTATCGCCGTCGGCATTCTCGGCACGGCGGTGTACGCGTTGCAGCGACGCGCGGTCGTGCGCGGCGCGCGAGATGCCCAGCAGGGCCTCGACTTCGACGCCTAGGGGTTAGCCAAAAAGACTCGGGTATGACGCCGGAGCTACGTCGCCGGCGTCTCGGCCGCTTCCCGCGCCGGCTCTTCGCCGGGGGCGGATTCGAAGTCCACGGCATGGTCGTCGAAGGCGGTGCCCGCGCGCTGCCCGGGACCGGCCTGCTCCGGGCGGACCGAGGAGTGCGCCCCGCACCCGTATTCGAGGTGCACGACCTGCGCGTCGGCCGAGAATTCGTTCGCGCACACGCCGAACATGCGGCCCAGCGAACCGGAGAGCGGGACGAGGAAACCGCAGGAGCCGCAGTGGTGCTCTGCGGCCTTGGCGTTCTCTGCGTCCGGGCTGTGTTCGCCACTCTCCCAGCGTTCGGCGGCTGCGACGCGCCCATAGTGGGACAGCACGCGCTCGCGGCCGAGCCCGATCGGCAGGTCGCCGGTGTATTCCTCCTCGTCCCCCGGGACGAGTTCGTACCCGGGGGCGAGACGTTCGTCGTCATCGGAAACGGGGAGCACATCGCCGGGGCCGATATCGCCGGCATGGAGACGCTCTTCCCAGGGCACCCATTCGGGGGCCAGAAGTGCGTCGGGACCTGGGATGAGGGAGATCTCGTCGATCGTCACCCGCGCCTCGGCCTCCGACAGCACGCACGCCCACTGCCATCCGCGGTAGCCGCGGAGCCGGGAGCCGAAGTAGTGCGTCGCGGTGTTCTCCGCCTCGCAGGCAATGCCCTCGTGCTCCCCGACGGCCGACCCGCCCGCAACCTCGGCGGCAGCGTCCCTGGCCAGCGCGACAGCGCCGGCGAGAGCTTCGCTGACCTCGCCACCGCGTCGCTGCATGCCGGTTCGCTCGGTTACGGATGTCATGTGTTCATTATGAACGCAGGGGTGCCAAACCCCATAAAACTCGCGGGTGCAGGACCCGCGAGTCGGGGTTATGCGGCATGATTTACCTATGCGCCACATCGCCGATTTCGTCCCGTCGCCCCGCTTCTCGGGCCTCTCGCGTCCTTCGCGTTCGCAGCGCCGCCCGTCGCGGACCGGGCGAACGGCAGCGGCGGTCGCCCCGGCGACCCTGGCGGCGATCCTCGCGTTCACCGCGGCGTGCTCGTCGGACGCGGTCGACTCGGCCGGCTCCGGGGACGTTCAGGAGACCAGCGCGAACGGCGAGATGGGTTCCATCGACGGTGGGAGCCTTTCCACCGCGGGTCCGAATGCGGGAAGCATCGGTAGCGGCAATTCCGGCAGCGCCGACGGGCTCGGCTCGAGCCGCGCCGCGCAGCCCGACACCACCGGCGAGGTCGAGGTCGTCCGCGAGCTGGGGCACGATTCCGCCGCGTTCACCCAGGGGCTCGAAATGCGCGAGGGTGAACTATACGAATCCACCGGCGACTACGGCACGTCCTGGGTGTCGGCGCGCCCGCTCGATTCGGGTCCGACGGACTACAGGGTCAAGACCGATCCGCTGCCGGGCCGCGAGTTCGGCGAGGGCATGACTATCACAGGGAACACCCTGTGGCAGCTCACGTGGAAGGACGGCATCGCCTACAAGCGCGACGCCACGACCCTCGAAGAGACCGGACGGGCCGAGTACGACGGCGAGGGCTGGGGCCTGTGCACGTTGGGCGATCAGCTCGTGATGAGCGACGGCTCGAACAAACTCACGCTGCGCGACCCGGAGACGTTCGAGCCGACCGGCGAGATCAACGTGACACTCAAGGCCAAGGGCGTCGATAACCTCAACGAGCTCGACTGCTCGGACGGCAGGATCTACGCAAACGTGTGGATGACCGACCGGATAGTCCGCATCGACCCGTCGAGCGGCGAGGTCGACGCGCAGTGGGATCTCGGCCAGCTGCAGCAGCCGCGCCCGTCCGATCCCGATGCGGTGCTCAACGGCATCGCGAAGGTGCCCGGCTCGGACACCTTCCTCGTCACCGGCAAGATGTGGCCGAATATGTACGAGGTCCGCCTCAAG
>NZ_DYXM01000184.1 GCF_020742175.1 Dietzia timorensis | reverse complement strand
GGACTGCGCCGCCTGCGTGGCGGCCGTGCCGAGCAGGTCGCAGGACCTGGTGAGCTCCGCCGAAAGAATGTCGAGCGGACGTAGCGGCCCTCCGGGTGCGAAGAGCGCGCCACGCGCGGTGACGTACTCGGCCCTCGGCTGCGACCGGAAGCGGCCCTCGCCGTGCGAGTCGAGTTTCGCGGCGAGGGCGTCGATCCGCGCGGCAACTGCCTCGGCCGCGGCGCCGATCGGACGCAGCCAGGTGTCCGGCGAGCGCCAGGCCTCCGATGGCTGCGTGGTTTCCGGCTCGAGACCGGCCGCGTCGGCCTGCGGGCGGCGCTCGCCGCCGTCATCGGGAATGGTCGAACCGAGTGCCTCGCGGATGCCGCGGGCGATGTACTTAAGGCGTGCGCCGAGGTCGGCGGACGAGCGGGCGGCGGAGGGTGCGGGCGAGGTCACGAGCCGGACTGGCCGGTGGACGGGCGCGCGTTCTCCGTTCCTGTGTCGGGCTTGAATGCGCCGGGTGCTGGGGCACCGGTTTCGGGGGCGCCGGACTCCTTACCGCCGGACGCCGGAGCCGCGGAGAATGGCGAGGCGCCTGGCATCGACTCGCCGGGGCGCACCGCGTTCTGCAGCGCGACGGCGCGGGCGAGACGTGCATAACGCAGGTCCTGCTCGCGGAATCGGACATATGTAGAGACCGTGACGAACGCGAACGCCATGATGAGGATGTACAGCAGCAGGTCGGTGCCGCGGCCGATGCCGATCTGGTTCGCGAGCCACGTGAGGTCGTCGGGACGGATCACCGCGTAGAGGCCGCCGATGAGGAATACGACGAAGCCCATCTTGACGCCGGCCTTGGCGCGCGCCTTACGCCGGTTCGACAGGAAGAACGCGACGAGCCCGACAGCGGCGAGGAGCAGGAGGATCTTGACTATCACGGCAGCCTCTTTCCGACCAGACCGTCCGAGAGGATATTGACGCCGTTGAGCAGCGACTGCCCCTTCGACATCGAATAGTCGGTGTACAGGATGTCGACGGGCTGCTCGCCGACGCGCCAGCCCTCTGAGTCCATGAGCGCGACGAACTCGCTGGCGTGGGACATTCCGTTCATGCGCAGATTGAGCCCCTCGGCGACCGTGCGGTTGAAGACGCGCAGCCCGTTGTGGGCGTCGGTGAGACCGAGCCGGCGCGTGCGTGGGGAAAGCAGCACGACCGTTTTGAGCACGAACCGCTTGATGAGGGGGACCTGATCGTCGCCGTCATCGTCGCGGTCGCGACCGAAGCGGGTGCCGACGACGATGTCGAGGGGCTCGCTGCGTAGCCGCTCGACCATCGCGAGAACGTCCTTGACCTGGTGCTGGCCGTCCGCGTCGAAGGTGACGAAATACTGCGCACCGGGCTGGGCGCGGGCGTACTCGACTCCGGTCTGGATCGCGGCACCCTGCCCGAGGTTCACCGGATGCTGAACGAGATGCGCGCCGGCGGCGTGGATAGCTGCCGCGGAATCATCGGCCGAGCCGTCGTCGACGGCCACGATGTTGGGGAACGTCTCCCGCGCGCTGCGCAGCACGTCCTCGATGACCGTGCCCTCGTTGAAACAGGGCACCACGAGCCACACGTCGCGGTTGCCCGCGCCGCGCGTGTTGTCTGTGTCCGGGAATGTGCCCGGGGAAATCTCGCCGCTCATTTCGGGTCGATACTATGCCAAATGCGGTCAAAAGACGCGCACCGCGTGCAAGATTGAGCACATAGCCACGCATCGCCGCCGCGAAAAGGGCGGCGAGGCGCGGCCGCAAAGCATGCCACGATCGAAAACGCGCAGCGCGAACACCCGCCTGCCCGCGCGGAGAAGGGAACCGGAACCTACATGTCCATCGATGTGATGCTGCCGTATTACGGAGACGTCGACCACTTCAAGAAGGCCGTCGACAGCGTCGTGGCGCAGAGCTTTTCCGACTTCCGGCTCATCGTGGTCGACGACGGTTTCCCGGACCCCGAGCCCGCCCGCTACATGGGTGAGCTCGCGGCACGGGATTCGCGCGTGACCTACGAGAAGAACGAGGTCAACCTCGGCGCGAACGGCAACTACCGCAAGTGCCTCGGCATGGTCGAGGCCCCCACGGTTGTCGTGATGGGCGCCGACGACATCATGCTCCCCGGCTACCTGCAGGCCGTACACGACGGCTTCGCCGCACAGCCTGACGCCGCCGTCTTCGAATGCGGTGTCGCCGTGATCGACGAGAACGGCGTACCCGCGAAATCGCTTGCCGACGCCGTCAAGGCGTGGAACTCGCCGCTGTCGGATCCGAACGGCCGCAAGGTCCTCGGCGGCGAAGACCTCATGGTTTCGCTCATGCACGGCAACTGGACGTACTTCCCCTCGCTCGCGTGGAATGCCGAGTGGATCGGGAAGATCGGCTTCCGGGAGGGTCTTGACGTCGTGCAGGACCTAGCCCTCCTGGTCGACACTATTTCCGCCGGCGGCAAGATGGTCATCGATCCGACGCTCGCGTTCCTGTACCGCCGCCATTCGGCGTCGGATTCCTCGGTCCGTGCGCTCGACGGACGCCGTTTCGCCGAGGAGTCTCGTTTCTTCGCGGGCGAGGCGAAGTCGTTCGCCGACCGCGGTTGGAAGAAGGCGGCGCGAGCCGCGCGCCTCCACTGGACTTCGCGCCTAAACGCGGCCACGCTGCTTCCGACGGCGCTCAAGGCCGGCAAGCTCTGCGAAGGCGGGCCGAAGCTCGTCCGCCACATTTTCGGGTAGGCCGCGGACATGGGGCCGCGGTGTGGCGAGTATTCGCCACACCGCGGCTCTTCTATTGCCTGTGTCACCATGCGCACATGGGTATTGCACCGAACTTTTCTATCGTCACGCTCGGAGTTGCAGATATACACACCAGCGCGTCCTTCTATCGAGCGCTTGGATGGGAGCAACGCGGGGACCCCTCCCAGGGAATTACCTGGTTTCGCACCTCGGGCACATGGATCGGCTTGTTCGGCTACACCGATCTAGCAGACGATGTTGGCGTGGCGGCCAACGAGTCTCAGGGATTTCGCGGGATTACGCTGGCGCTCAATTTCAATAATGTGGCGGCAGTCGATTCCGCGTTAGAACTGGCCGTTGAAGCCGGAGGTAAGCTGGTAAAGGTAGCCGAGCGTACGGAATGGGGCGGGTACTCCGGCTATTTTGCCGATCCTGACGGGTACTTGTGGGAGGCAGCCTACGCGCCGATGTTTCCCGTAGACGAAAACGGAGCGATCGACATCTCGACGTGACATCGGACACCAGCCGTTCCCGCACACCACGTTGTGGTTACGGTCAGCGCTCACGAGGCGCCAGAACGTACCTTTACGTGGTGTGCGTGACCGGCAGCCGGGTTGGAGGCGCTCAAACTCCGGACGCGAAGCTAGGCCGCCTCGGTCGAGCCGCTCGCCGACACGGAGGCCTGTTCCGGCGGTGCCCCCATCGGCCCACCGTCAGCCGGTGCTCCGTCGGGCGGGGTTCCGCCGCCTGGGCCACCAGCGCCCGGGCCACCAGCCCCACCCGGCATCCCGCCGGACATCTCCTGCTCGGTGGTCGTGTCGATCGGCACGTCGATGGACACCGTGTACCCGGAGCTCGCATCGCCGGTAACCGTCGCCACCTGCTGGTCCCAGCCGTCGGAGAACACGTTGTCGGTGGCGAGCGTGATCTTCGAGAGGTTGCTCGCCGACCCGGTGTAGCCGGTCAACGCATAAACTTGCGTCGCCACGTCCTCGGGGATCGCAAGCTGCGAGGTCAGCACGTTGTTCGTCGCGTCGGAGATCGACGCCTTGTCCGGGAAGACTTCGAAGTGGATGTGTGGCCAGCGGCCGGAGTAGCAGCCGGGCATGATCGAGGTGAACCTCAC
>NZ_DYXM01000183.1 GCF_020742175.1 Dietzia timorensis | reverse complement strand
TGCGCCTCCTGCTCGCCGAGGGTGACCGTGGAATAGCGGCCGGCGACGTCAGACACCTTCCCGACCGCCTCGACCGCGCGCTGCGGATCGGCACCCATCGCCACGGCACCCGCGACGGCCTGCGCCGCGTTGCCGCGGTTCGCGCGGCCGGGGAGCGCCAGCTCCATCGGCGCGGAGAACCCGTCCGCCCCGTGGATGTGGGTGTCGTCGACCCACCACGCGGGTGTCGGGCGCTCGAAGCGGGCGCCGCCGGGCATGGTGGCGGTCGCGTGCCAATGCATCTCGGTGGCGCCGGAGACGCCCGACTCGGTGGAGCGGACCACCGCGGAACCGGTACGCGGGCAACTCACCGAGTCGCCCGTCCATGCATTGCCCGCGGCGACCCACACGACGTTCGGGTGGTCGAAGGCGGCGGAGGTGACCATCACGTCGTCGCAGTTGGCGACGATCGTCGCCTGAGGATTCGCCTCGACCCCCGCTCGCAGGCGCCGCTCGATGCTGTTGATCTCGCCCACCCGGTCGAGCTGGTCGCGGGTGAGGTTGAGCATGACGATGACCTCGGGCCGCGTGTTCTCCGCGACCTGCGGGGTGTGCAGCTCGTCCACCTCGATCGCGGCCAGCGGCGCCTCACGATCGGCGGTAAGCGCGGAGACGATGCCCGCATCCATATTGTCGCCGTTCGCGTTCGAGGCGACCGGGCCGATCGTCCGCATCGCGGCCGCGAGCATCCGAGTCGTCGTCGACTTGCCGTTCGTGCCGGTGACGAGCGCGCTGCGCCGCCCCGCCGCCAGCTGAGCCATGAGATTCGGGTCGAGCTTGAGCGAGACGAGCCCGCCGATCATGCCGCCCGAGCCGCGCCCGCTCACCCGCGAGGCCCACGTGGCCAGCGAACCGGCGGCCGCGGCAACACGGCCGCGCGGCGTCAGCCCGGGGCGGGCCGCTTGCTGCGAACCGGATGCTCCGGAAGATGCTGTCGAATCGGGGGCCGAAGAATTCATGTGCGCGATTTTATGCCCTTCTTGCCGTATGACGCCGGAGGCGGCACCCTTCGGGCCCGCCTGGGCGCTCTTCCATCCTTGCCACCCGCGAATTACAGCCGCTTCGAGCCGCCGAGCGCGTCGAGGACGTCCTTCGCGGTCTCGGCGAGCAGCTCGTCCGGAGGATTCGCACCCGAGTAGAAACTTGACACCGCGGTGAGCACGTAGCGCCCTGACTTCGTTCCGACCACCGCCAGGTCGTGCGACTCGGTGTCCGTTTCGCCGGTCTTGTTGGCGAAGGTTCCGGCGGGTAGCTCTCCGGGGATCTTCGTCGAACGGAACTGCTGCGCCATCGCAGAAAGCACCGCGCGCGCCGTCTTCGGGGTGGCGAGGGCTTCAGGTGCCCGTTCGTTGAGGTTCTCGTCGGTCACCTCGCCGTCCGCAGCCTTGACGAGAGCGGACAGGTAGTCGGTGGCCGAGGATGCGGTGATGTGGTTCCAATCGCCGGACTCGGGCACGTTGAAGTAGGCGCCGACATGGAAATCCTCGTCGATGCCCACGCGCGCCGTGATCGCATCGACGTACTCGAAGGCGGTCATATCCGAGGCCGCGTCGGATGACTCGTCGCCGGTGGTCGGGGTGCCGGAGCTACCGGTGCCGGCCTCGGCATCCCCGAACGCGGGGCCGTCGGGGATGACGTCGATGAGCTCGTTCACCGCGTCGTTGTCCGAGTACGCGATGGACGCGGCCACGAGATCGCCGAGGGTCGTCGGTGCGTCGTCTTCCTGCGCGGTTTCGGCCGCCGACGTGACAGCGCCGTCGGCCTCTTCGCCCATGGACTCGTCGTAAGCCGCGCGCAGACCGGCGTTGCCGGCACTCCACGGCGTGTACTCGTCGATGACGACCTCGTCGAGGGTACCCTCGTACGCCTCGATCGCCGCGACCGCCACGGCGAGCTTCGGGATCGACGCGGCGAAGGTGGTCTCGTCGTCGCCGACGCACTCGTCGACCGGCTTTTTTGTGTCGAGCGAGCGTAGACACCAGGTGAGGGTGACGCCCTCGGCGGCGGCGTCGTCGACGGAACCGGAGAGCAGCTCGTCGATCTTCTTGAGCTCGGCGGACGAGGGGGCATCGAACTGCTCGGCATCGGTAGTCCACACGCGCGGGAACTTTGGATCGCGCGCGGACGCGTTGACCTGAGTCTCCTCGACGGAAACCTGGTTGGGGGCATCCTGCGCCGCTTCGGCGGCGGGGTCGGCGGTTTCGTCGGTAGCCGGGGCGCACGCGGCGGCCGAGCCGATCACGAACGCCGCCGTCATACTTGCTGCGACGATGCGGCGGGAGCGGCGCAAGGCACCCATGGCAGGCGCGTGGGCAGGACGCGACACGTCAGAATCCCCCTCGTTCGTGGAGTCGGCGAAGGAATAAAAATACCAAGACGGCGCCGCAAAGGCCGTATCGCACGACACGCGCCGACGGCTTTATTCCGCGAAGCGGAAATCGCGTCGCGCGCCCGGCGGCGAGCAGTGCCATTATTGGCAGAACAGAGAGTCCGTGCACCCTGCCCGAAGGAGAGTGGAAAAGTGCCCGCACCGCAGAATGCCGAAGCACGCGAAATCTACGAAAAGGAGCGCGCACACGTTCTCGCTCCGTGGTCCGCCTGGGGCAAGCATGACCCGATGGTCGTGACGAAGTCCGAGGGCGTCCACCTGTGGGACGGCGACGACAACAAGCTCCTCGATTTCACCTCGCAGCTGGTCAACACCAATATCGGGCACCAGCATCCGGTTGTGGTCAAGGCGATCCAGGACCAGGCCGCAGAGATGTGCACGATCAACCCGGCGCACGCGAACGCCGCCCGCGCGGAGGCCGCGCGCCTTATCTCGGGCGTCGCCCCCGAGGGGATGAACCGCGTGTTCTTCACCATGGCAGGCACCGAGGCCGTGGAGCACGCTATCCGAATGGCGCGCCGCCATACCGGCCGCGTAAAGACCCTTTCGGCATTCCGTTCGTACCACGGTGCGACGACGACGTCGATGAATCTCACGGGCGACACCCGCCGCTGGGCCAACGACTACGGCAACACCGGTGCCGTGCATTTCCACGCGCCGTTCCTCTACCGCTCGCAGTTCTACGCCGAGACCGAGGAGCAGGAGTGCGAGCGCGCGCTCAAGCACCTCGACGATCTCATCGCGCTCGAGGGGCCCGACCACTTCGCGGCGCTCATCATCGAGTCCATCCCGGGCACCGTCGGCATCATGGTTCCGCCGGCCGACTACCTGCGCGGCGTGCGCGAGATCTGCGATAAGTACGGCATCGTCATGATCTGCGACGAGGTGATGTCCGGATTCGGGCGCGCCGGCACGTGGCTCGCGCTGGACAACTTCCGCAACGGCCCGGACGACTGGACGCCCGATCTCATCACCTTCGCGAAGGGCTCGAACTCCGGGTATGTGCCGCTCGGCGGCGTCATCATCCACGACCGCATCGCCGAGTCGTTCAAGGACACCCCGTACACCGGCGGCCTCACCTACGCCGGGCACCCGCTCGCGTGTGGTTCGGCGGTGGCCACGATCAACCTCATGCGCGATGAGGGCATCGTCGAGCACGCGAAGAAGCTCGGTGAGGAGGTCATCGGACCGCGCCTGCGCGAGATCGCGGAGAAGCACCCGTCCGTCGGTGAGGTCCGCGGACTCGGCTGCTTCTGGGCAATCGAGCTGGTCAAGAACCAGGAGACCCGCGAGCCGCTCGCGCCTTACGGCGGATCGAGCGAGGCGATGGCGAAGACGATGGGCGCGGCCAAGGCCGAGGGCGTGCTGTTGTTCATGAACTACAACCGCTTCCACGTCGTGCCGCCGCTCGTCATCACCGAGGAGCAGGTGCGCGAGGGGCTCGACGTGCTCGACCGCGCTCTCGACGTCGCCGACGGCTACGTCGACTGACCCCGCCCGGTCATCGTGCCCGCGGGGCGAAGCGGTCAGTCGAGCCCTTCGCCTCGCGGGTACTTCTTTATCTGCAGTTCGAGTCCGCGCACTCCGGTCGCGCGGTCGAGCACGGTGAGGTTGTGCGCGGCCCGGGAGTCGCCGCGCATCGCGGCCTCTCCCCACCAGCGGCCGGCCGCTTCGAAGTCCTGCACGTTGAATGCGTAGACGCCTAGGTTGAACAACGCACCGGCGTCATGCTGGCGGGCCGCACGCGACCACCATTCCTCGGCGGCAATAAGTTCGAGGCGTTCGTCCGCGGCGAGGGCCAGGCGGTACATCGCGGCGATATCGCCATCCAGGGCTGCGCGTTCGTTCGCCGAGCGCCGCGCGCCGTCGGGGTCGTTATCGGGATGGAGCATCGTGGGGTCGTACTCGACCTCGTCTACTCCGGCGAGCTCCAGGTGCAGCCAGCGCCGCGCATCCTCGGTATCGTTGTCCACGATTGCCCCTCTTTCCATTCGCGACGTACCCCGATCATTGATTCTAATGCTCGTGGGCCGCCCGCGAGTGCAGCTGCACCGGAACATTGTGGGGAGAAAGGTAGCCGCCCGCATGGGACTGTTCTCGTTCATCGTCCGCATCGCCGCAAACGCGCTGGCCCTCTGGCTCGCCGCCTCCTTCGTCGACGGCTTCGGCCTCGGCCGCATGGACTTCAACTGGGTCGGCAACGTCAGCAGCGCAGCCGCAGCGCCTCCGCAGGACGCGCAGTTCTGGATCAGCCTCGCGGTGGTTGCCGTCGTGTTCACCCTGGTCAACATGCTTGTGCGGCCAGTGGTCAAACTGCTGTCGCTGCCGCTCATCATCCTCACGCTCGGGCTGTTCCTGCTCGTGGTCAACGCCCTCATGGTCATGCTCACCGGCTGGATCTCGACCCAACTCGATCTGGGGCTATATGTCAGCGGCTTCTGGCCGGCGCTGTGGGCGGGCGTCGTCATCGCCCTGGTCAACTGGGTCATCGGCCTGCTCATTCCCACCAGGAATGACGGCGGGCGCCGCTAACCCCGAGGACTTACATTGAGCATCCCATCGAACCCATCCGGCATCGATAAGACCATCTCCGTATCCGCGGTGATTCTCCGCGATCCCGCCGGCCGCTGGCTCACCGTGCGCAAGCGGGGAACGTCGTGCTTCATGCATCCAGGCGGGAAGCCCGAGCCTGGCGAGAGCGCC
>NZ_DYXM01000182.1 GCF_020742175.1 Dietzia timorensis | reverse complement strand
ATCACGCTTAACACAAGCTGTATGTGAGTATGACGTCGAAAATCGCAGTCATCCCGTCGGCCGCTGCCCGGCGAGCGCCTGTCGGAATGCCATGACGGCCGGATGCGTCTCGGCTCCCGCGCGCACCGCCGTCCACAGCGTTCGCCTTGGCGGGCCGGGAAGGTCGATCACGTCCACGCCATCCACCCCGTCCCGAATGATCAGCTGCGGTGCCAACGCGAGCGCATGCCCACCACGCACGAGGTGGATCTGGAGGAACGGGTCCGGAGTCGAATACCGCACCGACGGCTCGAACCCGGCGCTACGGCACAGGTCACGTACCCAGCGGCCCATTACGTGCGCCTCCGGATCCACTGCGAGCGGCGCCTCGCGCAGCGCGTCGAGACCGCGCGTTAACTCAGAATACGGTCCCTTCCGGGGAAAGAGCAGGTGCATCGTGTCCTGCCACAGCACCTCGACGTCGAACCCCTCGGTCGGCACCTGTGGAACTCCGGGGTAGTCCTCGCCGATTACCACGTCGAAGCCGCGCGAGGCGAGGCCCTTGACCCCCTCCTCGATATCGCGCTGCGTCAGTTCCACCCGAAGGTCCGGGTGCCGCGCGCTCAGCGCGTCGAGCGCCGACGGCGTTGCGGCAGCGAGCACGGTCTGGAAGCCCGCCACACGCAAAGTCCCGCGCACTTCATCTGTAGAGTTCGCCATTGCCGCCTCGGCCTCGTCGGCGAGTGCAAAGATCCGCCCAGCGTAATCGGCGAGAACCTGCCCCTGTGTCGTGAGCCGCACATTGCGCCCGGCGCGTTCGAGCAGCGGGAAGCCGGTGTCGCGCTCGAGCGTCTTGAGCTGCTGCGACACTGCCGAGTGCGAGTACGAAAGCACCTCGGCCACCCGCGTCACCGTTCCGCGCTGCTGCAGCTCGAGGAGCATCCTCAGCCGCGTGAGATCCAGATCCATTAGCTCACCAAAATATGTAAGTAGAACTGACAAATATCTTCTATAAACTGTCGCTAGACTAACCGATCGCGCGGAACGACACTGGGTGTCATGGCAGCAACCTCACTCGCGAACCCCCAACGCGGCACCGGCGTCCTCCTACTCGTCGGCTCGTGTTTCTCGCTCCAGCTCGGCGCCTCGGTGGCCCACGGGCTGTTCCCGCATGCGAGTTCCTGGGGCGTCACCGCCGTGCGCCTTGCCGTCGCCGCGCTCATCCTCCTCGCGCTATCCCGCCCATCCATCCGCACGTGGGATCGCCAAACGTGGCTTTCGGTCGCGCTCCTCGGCGTCACCCTCGGCGCGATGAACGGCTTCTTCTACGCCGCCATCGCCCGCCTTCCGCTCGGCGTCGCCGTCACCATCGAATTCCTCGGCCCGCTTCTCCTCGCGGCCGCACTCTCGCGCCGCATCGCGGACATCGGCTGGGTCCTCCTGGCGCTCACCGGCATCGGCCTCCTCGGGCTCAATTCATTCATGACGTCGGACGCCCTCGATCCCATGGGCGTCGGATTCGTGTTGTGCGCGGCCGCGATGTGGGCGTGCTACATCCTCGCCGGGGCGAAGGCGTCCAACACGGTGCCGGGAATGGGCGGCCTCGCGGTGGCTTTCGCCATCGGTGCCGCGGTTAACGCGATCCCCGGCTTCTCCGGCGCCCAAGCCATCCTCACGTCGCCCGACCTGCTCTGGCCGGCGCTGCTCACCGGCGTGCTCGGTTCATTGGTTCCGTACTCGCTGGAGTTCCTCGCGCTTCGCCGCCTGCCGCGCCCTGTATTCGGTGTGCTCATGAGCCTCGAACCCGTATTCGCCGCGATCGTCGGCTGGATCGTCCTCAGCCAGGCGCTCACCCCGCTGCAGTGGCTCGCGGTCGCGGCGGTCATCGCCGCGACCGTCGGCAACACCCTGTCGTCCCGTGAAGAATCGGGCGAAACAGGTGTAGAGGTCGAAACGCCCACGGAAGTGCCGATCTCTCCGCAAAAAGTTCAGTCGCGTGGGCACGAGAAATCATTATTCGCAGACAATGATCCACATGTGAGCAAGAGCTGATCCGGCAGATCTTGTGGTCCGGTGTTGATTGAAGACGTCGTATCGAGGTGTCTGAGGTTCTATTGTGGCCGAGCATTCCAGTTTTACGACAACGTGGATGGCCGCCAAGAATCGATTGCGATCCGTCTTCTTTCACGGCTGCGATGCAAGAAAAGTGCGGCCATTTCAATGGGAATGGCCGCACTAGTCAGGCGTGTTTCTCGAGTCTTACTGGGAGTCGTACCGGGGGCGTCGAGCGAGTGTTCTGCCGATTCGGTGCCAGCCTCGCCGCCCACGAGCGGTCACGATACTCGCCACGATTAGCCCGAATACGAGGCCTTGGGAGATTGCAGTCCATGAATATGGAGTGGCGCCCCAGAATATCGGGGCCCCGCTCCACGCGACGGCTACTAGCAGTGCGACGAGAAAGAACACGGCTACCAGCCCATGGCCGCGGACACGCCGCCGGAAACGCACGAAACCGCGAGACCCCAGCCGATCTTTCCGCCAAGCCACTTGACGAACGTCCAATACGACACCCTGCGCTCGAGAATCTCCAGGATCGCGTCGTATCCGATCACGCCGCCAGCGCAGCCTGCGACCGCCTGGGCTGCATTCTTGATGACCGAATCGCCACCTTCGGCGCGGAGCTCAGCGCCTTGCTTGCCGGGCTGCTGAGGTTCGGTGAAGTCCGTGGGATTATCTTCAACAGCGATCGACTTGCCGCTGGAGTCCTTGGCCTTCACTGTCCCGTCATTGCTCAGCTCGAGAGTTGCGGTGTCAGACGGGAGTGCGGGCAAATCGTCGGACTTGCGCGCCTCGTTTAGCGCCGAAAGTGTCTTTTCGTCGATATCGACGGTGTCGGAATAGTTGGAGACGGCGTTCGAGGATGCTGCTGGCGCGGGTGCTGCTTGCGCTGTGGCTGCACCGGCGCCGAGGGGTACGGCCAATGCGGCAATCATGATCGTGGTGGCTGTTTTCCGAGCAAAGGTCATAGGTGGCCTTTCGCGCCTTGAATAGCTGTCCGCGCTACCGAGAGGTCGAACGCGACGAAACTGGATCTTGGCTTCGCGGTGAACACGTAAACAGACCACAAGGGAATTGAAAATAGGTACTTCCGAATCGTTATATTTCAAGAGTTGCCGTAGGCAAACACTTAATTTTAAAGCTGCGGAAATCGAGAACAATCTGCTTCTACTTATGTAGATGAGAATCCGTGAAGGGAGAATCCGACGCGAGATTCAGGGCGCTATGGGCTAATCGTTTGTGGCTAAACATGCAACTGCGTAGGCATCGTGGGGCACACTGGCACTCGTGGCCAAGGAATCACGGCATGTGGCTGACCAGGATGAGCCGCTCTCACGGCGCAACACCTGGGGCTTCGGGCTGGGAACCCTCGGCCGCGACATGGTGGCCGCGATGGTCACGATGTTCCTCATGGTCTACCTCACCGAGGTCCTCGACCTCACGAATTCCACGCTCGCCGCCGTCACGGTCGTGCTCGTCGTGCTGCGCGTGTTCGATGCCGTCAACGACCCGGTGATGGGGCTCATCGTCGACAACACCCGCAGCCGCTTCGGCAAGTTCAAGCCGTGGATCGCGAGCGGCGCGGTCGCGTGGGCGCTCGGCACGGCGCTTCTGTTCACGGACTTCGGCCTCGAAGGTGCCGCGTTCGTCATTGCGTTCACCGCCTGCTACCTCGTGTGGGAGATCGCCTACACGGTCAACGACATCTCGTATTACGGCATGGTCCCGGCGCTCTCGCGGAACCAGACCGAGCGCGAGAAGATCGGCGTCGTCGCCCGCCTATGCGCGAATATCGGCATGTTCTCCGTGGTCATTGGCATCGTCCCGATCACGGGCGCGCTGGAAGACGCGCTCGGCTCGGCGACCCGCGCGTGGCTCGTATTCGCCGTCGCCATCAGCGCGATCATGCTCGCGTTCCAGGCGATCACGCTCGTCGCGACGCGCCAACGCGTAGGCACCGACTCGCCGCCGCCCACCCGGCTATCCGAGCTCTTCGCCGTCATCGCGCGTAACGACCAGCTCCTGTGGGTCACCGCCGCGATGTTCCTGTTCATGACCGGATTCACCGCAACCGCCGGGTTCGGCCTCTACTACTTCACCTATATATACGGCGACGAGGGTATGTACGCGGTCTTCGCGGCGATCCTCGGAGTCACGCAGATCGCGGGACTGGTATCGTTCCCTTTCGTCGCGGCGCGGCTCAGCCGCCGGCGGGTCTTCACCCTCGCCTCGGTGCCATGCGCTGCCGGGTACATTCTCTTCGCCTCCGCAGGTACGTCGATCGTGATCATCGGCGTCGCCGGGGTCGCGATCTTCTTCGCGCAGGCCTACATCCAGCTGCTCATCATGTTGTTCATCGCCGACTGCGTCGAATACGGGCAGTGGAAACTCGGCCGCCGCAACGAATCCGTCACCTTCTCCCTCCAGCCGTTCCTCTACAAAGCGGCGAGCGCCGCGGCGAGTGGCATCGTCGGGCTCACGCTCATCGTCTCCGGAATCAACGAGGCCGACGGGCCTGCGGACCTCGACTCCGGCGGCATCGCACTGTTCAAATTCGCGATGTTCGGCGTGCCCGTCCTCGGCATCGTCGCCAGCTGGATCATGGTCCGGCGCAAGTACGTTCTCGACGAGGACACCTACGCGACGATCGTCGCCGATTTGCGCGAGCGAGAGAGAGCGGGCGGCGATGAATAGCAATCCGAGCATCGGCGAAATCTACGCCCACCCCGTCGGGCGCGACGCCATCGACAAGTTGCTCCTCCAGCTCGGCCGCGACCGCCGCTGGGTGGACAATCCGCTCATCCGCCGACTCCCGCTGCGGGCGGTAGCGCTCCTCGCCCGGCCTGTGCTTGGCCCCGGCTTCGCGGACTCGCTGCTGCAACTCCTCGGCGACCATCCGGGAACCCCGGCGCCGCGGCTGCCCACCGAGAACGACACGCACGCATCCGTCGACGGACCGGCGCCGTGGTGGCATTCGGCCGTGTTCTACCAGGTCTATCCGCGCTCCTTCGTGGACTCGAACGCCGACGGCGTCGGCGATATCCCTGGTATCACCTCCCGCCTCGATTACCTGGCGGCCCTCGGCGTCGACTGCCTCTGGCTCTCGCCGATCTTCGACTCCCCGGGCGACGACGCCGGCTACGACATCCGCGACTACCGCGCCGTCGCCGCCGAATTCGGCACCCTCGCCGACCTCGACGCTCTCATCGCCGGCTGCCACGACCGCGGGATGCGCATCATCCTGGATCTCGTGGTCAACCACACTTCCGCTGAACACCCGTGGTTCCGCGCCGCCTGCGAGGATCCGGACGGACCGTACGGCGACTACTACTTCCTGCGCGGCGGCCCCGGCACGTCCGGCAACCCGCCCAGCGAACCGCCCAACAATTGGACCTCGTTCTTCGGGGGCAGCGCATGGCGCTGGATCCCGGAGGCGGGGCGGTGGACGCTCCACCTGTTCGCGCCCTCGCAAATGGACCTCGACTGGGACGCCCCGGCGGTCCGCGCGGAGGTCGCCGACATCGTCCGCTGGTGGCGCGGGCGGGGTATCGACGGATTTCGCCTCGACGTCATCAACTACATCTCCAAGCGGACCGGCCTGCCTGGTGGCAACCCGGGGATCGGGAAGCTCATCGGGTTCACCGGGGTCGAGCACTACTTCTTCGGGCCGCACCTGCACGCGTACCTGTCCGAGCTACGCCGAAACGGATTCACGCGCGCGGACGCGGATCCTCCGGCGTCATCCACCGTGCGGGAGCGACGCGCGGACGGAAGCCTCGGCGACCCGTTGCCCCAGGACTCGGTCGGCGTAATGGTCGGGGAGACGCCCGGCGTCGGGGTGGAGATGGGCCGCTTGCTGACGGCGCACGAACCGCGCGCGCTCGACCTGACGTTCAACTTCGACGTCCTCGACGAACCCGGGCGTGTGCGCTGGGACGACTACCGCCTGAACCTCGCCTACCTCAAGGGCTATTACATCGACTACCTCGGGCGTCTCGGCGCCGGCGAGCGGATCGCGCTGTTCTTCGACAACCA
>NZ_DYXM01000181.1 GCF_020742175.1 Dietzia timorensis | reverse complement strand
CCCGCCGATGACGTCGAGCCGCAGATCCGGCGAATCGGGCAGCAGTTCTGCGAGCAGCGAGAGTGCGTCCTCGACGTGCTTGTGCGGCACGAGGCGCGACAACACGACCAGGCGTGGCCCCGGCGCGCGCTCGGCCGGCGTGCCCGCGGAGATCCCGGCGGGCACGGGGTCGACTCCGTTGCGGATCACCGCGATGTGGGCGGCGGGCACGCCGAGCGTGGCGAGCTCGGCCGCCGAGGGCTGCGAGACGGTGAGCCACTGGCGGCGGCGGTGCACGAGTGGGGACAGGCGCGACTCGATCCACCAGCCGAATCGCGCGAGGATCGGCCCCGCGACCGGCCACTGCTCGCGGTGGCAATGGTGGGTGAGCACGATCGTCGGCGCGCCCGAGGCCGCCGCGGCAAAGAACGGCACACCGTTCTGCGTATCGATGACGGCGGAGAACGCCTCGCGCCGGCCCATGCGCGCCGCAGCGCGTTCGCGCAGGAGAAAAAGGCACGCGCGTGGGTACACCGTAAGGCGCCGCCCGCCTCGGCGGAAGGTGATCCCCTCGGAGACCTCGACGCGCTTGGCCCCGCGGTACTTCGCCGTGCGGAAAACGACCTCGTGCCCGGAGGCCGCCAGATACCTGCCGATGTGCTCGAGATAGCGTTCGCTGCCGCCGCCTTGGGGGTGGCTGCTGTCACGCCAGCACAGGAGGAGATATCGAGCCATGGGCGGCAAGTTTACCGGCGGCGCCGACCGGTGGCGATTCGAAACCCGGGGTATCGACGGCCCCTGCGGCGGGGGTGGCGGCCATGTCCACGCCCGCGCGATAGACGCTCGAACAGGCGGAGTTCGATTTTTGTCAGTGCAGGCAAGTAATATTCCCCGGGAATTATCGACGTGTTTACAGCCGTTGGCCGGAAGCATCGTGGCGCCCGCGCGCCCGAGAAGGATTGCGGCAATCCCTCGTCGTCGCGGTGCCAACCTGAGGGGCGGGTTCACGCGCATTCGCGCGCCGGGAGGTCAGGGGCGAAGTAAATACAGTCGAAAGTGGAATTTCTGCGTGCCCAGGGCCGATCGGGGCACGTTCCAAGAGGTAGGGCGTGGGGCAGCCTGGCCATGGCAGCGTCTCGCGCGCGTACCGGCGCAGAGAGCGGCGCCGCGAGGAAGTGAGGAGGAGGGGAGTGGCACCGTCGTCGACGCCGATTCCCGGCTCCTCCGAACCCGACCCCTCCGAATCCGGATTCCGCAGCGGATCGGGCGCCCCTGCGGCAGGCTCGTCCGCACGTCGTCAGGAACTGGGAGAGGATGAGGAAAAACCCCGAGCGATAGCGGGGCTCTCCGAGGAGGTCGTCGCGGCCGCCGTCAACGGCGATTCCAAGGCCATCGGGGTGCTGTTCGCGGTGCTCAATCCTCGCCTCGTGCGCTACCTCGGACTCATGGTCGGGCGCGATGCCGACGATGTCGCCTCGGACACCTGGGTCGAGGTCATGCGGAGCTTGCCGCGCTACGTCGGCGGCGCGGACACCATCGGCGCGTGGGTCATCGGCATCGGCCGCCACCGCGCGCTCACTCACTTCCGGCGCCAGAAATCCCGGCCACAGGCTTCCGTCGGTATCGACGATTTCGCCGAAATCCTCGCCGGGGAGTCCGATACGCACCAAAGCGTCGAGGACTCTATGTCCACGGCGCGCGCCATGGCACGCATCGCCGCTCTGCCCAAAGAGCAGGCGGAAGCAGTATTCCTTCGCACGATCGTGGGTTTGGACGCGGTAAGTGCCGGCGAGGTGTTGGGGAAGAACTCGGGCGCGGTCCGTACGTCGTCCCACCGTGGTTTGAAGAACCTTGAAAAACAGCTCGTCGCGGAACGTGACGTGGGTCGCGGGCCCTCGGCGTCCGGATCGGCGGAATATCCCGCGGATCGAGGCGGAACCAGGAAGACTCGGTCAGCGGTGCGAACCACGGCCAGGGGACGTCCAAGCAAGAGAGGGGACCCTCCCGATGGATAATCCGCATCAGATCGCGAATGCTTTTCAAACTTGGACATGATGACGGAAGAGTTGGAAAAAATAAAGGCCGTAACGGTTATTGATATGTGATCGTTATCTAAGTTGGCGTAACGAAATTTCTTCTTTAGGGACTGGAGAAGTGTGAACGGCGAGAGCTTGCCCGGTGGGGGCGACGAACTCGAGCGATTGCTCGAAGGCGGTGAGTTGGCAGGGTCACCCCTGTCATCACTGCTGGGTTCGGCGCGCGCCGGCCTGCCTTCGGCTGACGGGTTCACCGTTATCGCCGGTTCCGCAGGTGCCGCAGCCCTCGCCGGCGGCGTGGCCTCCCTGGCCTCCGGTTCCGGAGGAACCGCCGCGGCAGCCGGCGCCGGCACGATGGGAGCCGCCGGTGCCGGAGCCGGGGCTGGTGGCGCCGCCGCAGTGGCGGGGGCCGCAGGTGCGGCCGGGGCCGCGGGTATCGCAGGGGGAGTCGGCTTGGGAACCGTGGTCGCGGTGGCCGCGACCGTCGGCGTAGTCGCCACCGCGGTTGTCGGCGGCTTCGCGCTCAACTCCGAAGGGACGCAGGACCCGGTTCCCCCGGCCGCGACGACGAGCGAGAGTGCCGACGCCACGGGCGAAGGCGATCCGAGCGAGATCTCATCGTCCTCCGAGACGACGGCGAGTTCCGAAACTGAGAGTTCGAGTGCCAGCTCGGAGTCGTCGACGTCGGCAAGCAAATCGGAGACCTCGTCAATCGAATCGAGCCCGAGCGTCGGCGATGAGAAGCATCGGACGACGCGCGCCGAGGCACCGAATTCGCCGATCGATCCTCCCCCCCAACCGCCCGCCCCGGTGCCCGTCGAACCGGAGCCCGAGCGCGACGACGTCACGCCGCCGATCACGTCGGCTGAGGTCCCGGAGCAGGGCCCCCGGGAGGATCTGATCACTCCCCGCAACACCGAGGAGGACAAATCCACTCGAACGGAAGCGACCAGCGCGAGGACGATCACGGCGGTACCCTCGGTGTCGACGCCTGACGGCGACGTGCACACCACCCGCGCGACGCTGACCGCGGCGCCCGGGACGAACACAACAGCCACCTCGGCGAGCGAGACATCGGAAGCGTCCGGGTCGGAGACGCCTTCCGTGACGACGACCTCGGCGACGACGCCTGCGACCACCACGGTCGAGTCAGTACCCAGCACGCAGGAGGAGACGACCGGGCGCGAATCGAACAGCCGCCGATGCAGCTTCGGCACCGACTGGGTGATCTGCGTCGTCGTGAACGGGGAAGACACCGACGCCGACGATTCGGCTAGAACTTCGACCACCGGGACGACGACTGAGTCCGGGACCACGCAGATCACGACTGCTGAAGCGGCATCCGGTGCGACCGAGCAGACCTCGACGTCGGACAGCGCGGTTCCGACCGCCGGCGACACCCGCACGTCCGACGTCACGACTGACGCGTCCCCCGCCCCGCGCGAGCAGGCAGAGGCGACGCCCACCTCCGCGGGTGGTGACGAGAGCGATGGCGACGAAGGCGACGACGAGCCCGCCCCGAGCAAAGAATCGACCGTAGTGAGGACGAGCGAGGCGGCCGAGCGGCGTGCTCAGCGTTCGCGCGGGGCGGGCGCAGTACGCCGGTGAGTATTCTTCAGTCGATCCGGCGAGGTCGGGCGAAGGTGGAGCAATTCGTGCCCGGCGCGCGTCCGGCAGCGCTCCGCTTCGTCGCCCGCCGCGCGACGTTGTCCCGGTCCCTGGGATTGTTGAAGTCGTTCCCGCTGGAGCAGTCGGATCCCGAGGTGTTCTATCGCGGGCTCGCGCGGGACACCCGAGAGCTACTCGACGACCTCCACCGCGGCGCTCGCGGCGAGTCCGCACGCCTTGCCGGGTCGACGGTCCTTGACGTCGGTGGCGGGCCCGGCTACTTCCGCGACGAATTCGCCGAGGTCGGAGCGTGGTACGTCGCGGTCGAACCGGACACGCGGGAATTGTCCGCGGCCGGGATCGAGCACCGGGACGTCGTGCGCGGATCGGGAATGGAACTGCCCTTCGCCACCGGCAGCATCGACATCTGCTTCTCGTCGAACGTGGCCGAGCACGTCCCGCAGCCGTGGACACTCGCCGAGGAAATGCTGCGCGTCACCAAGCCCGGCGGGCTTGTGGTCCTGTCGTACACCCTCTGGTACGGGCCGTTCGGTGGGCACGAAATGGGTCTCACGCACTATCTTGGCGGGGCGCGGGCGGCGCGGATGTACGAGCGCAAGCACGGGCACCGCCCGAAGAATTACTTCGGGACCTCGTTGTTCAAGGTCGGATGTGCCGAGGGGTTGCGTTGGGCGAGATCGGCGGACGTCGAGGGCCGTGCTCGATTCCTCGCCGGATTTCCGCGCTACCACCCGTGGTGGGCGTGGTGGTGCACGCGCATACCAGGCATGCGGGAAGCCGCCGTGTCGAATCTCGTGCTCGTGCTGGAGAAAACCGCGAAAGCGAAAGACTAACCGACGCGGTAGCCGACACCGCGGATCGTCTGCACCTTCTGCTCGCCGATCTTACGGCGCAGGGAACGAATGTAGACGTTGACGATGTTCGAGCCCGGATCGAACTCCATTCCCCACACGCTCTCGAGCAGCTGAATCCGGCTGATCGTCTCGCCTTTGCGGCGCATGAGCAGCTCGAGCAGCGCGAACTCGCGGTTGGTCAGCTCGACGATCTGCCCGTCGACCTCGACTCGGCGGGTGCGGATATCGAGTCGCAGCCCACCGTGCTCGATGATCGACGTCGAATCGTCGCCCGCGGAATCGTCGTGCTCCTTGAGCCGCAGCCGGATCCGAGCGAGCAGCTCCGGAACGCGAAACGGCTTCGACATGTAGTCGTTTGCGCCCGAATCGAGGCCCTCGACCGTGTCATCGATGCTGTCGCGGGCGGTGACGATGATGACCGGCGACGCAAGACCGCGCTCGCGCTCCAGCCGCAGCAGCTCGAAACCGTCGATGTCCGGGAGGCCGATATCGAGAATCACCAAATCGATATCGGAGATCGACGACAAGATGGCGCGGGCACTTTCACCATCCGCCGCCTCCAAAGGTGTGTACTCGGCTTCCGAAAGTGCCTTGACGAGCATTGAGCGGATCAGCTCATCGTCCTCGACCACCAGGATGCTTTTCACCTAGTGTCCTCCAAAATCGACTTGATCGGGTCCGCCGCCTGGGCGCTGGGCGTCCATGCTGCGCTATCTAAAACCTCGCACGAGCATAGACGACGCCGTAGGCGACACGCTTGAGTGCCATTGTTTCAACTATAAGACCAGATACTACGGATATCGGGACGTTCACGTTGTCTCATTTCCCAACTGGCGGGCGAATGAGTGGAATCGTGAGGGCGAAATAGGCTCCGCCGTCCGGGGCATTCGCGGCGCCGGCCGTTCCGCCGTGCGCTGCGGCGATGGTCGACACGATCGCCAGTCCGAGGCCTGTGCCGGCACGTCGATCGCGGAGCTGGCCGCGGGCCGTGGCGAAACGCTGGAAGATCAGCTCCTCCTGGCCCTCCGGTATTCCGTTGCCGTGATCGCGGACCCAGAAGTGGATCTGCGGTCCGTCGTCAGGGGCGGTGAGTCCGAGCGGTAGGGGTTGGTCCTCGGCGTAGGTGCGGCAACCGATTTCGATGCGGCTGTCCGGTTCGGTGTAGCGGACCGCGTTGGAGGCGAACTGCAGTAGTGCCTGGGTGATGCGCTGGCGGTCGAGCCACGCGGTGCACTGCGCCTCGGGGCGCACATCCCACACGCGGTCCGCGACGACCTCTGCCTTCATCTCGACCTCGAGGATGAGCTCTTCGAGCTCGGTGGCCGAGCGGTGTAGGAAATCGGGGCGACGGGAGCGCGCGAGAAGGAGTAGATCCTCGACGATGCGGGTCATACGGGACAGCTCGTCCTGCACGAGCAAGAGGGTTTCTTTTCGTTCTTCGGGCTCCTCCGGGAGGATGTCGAGGTAGCCCTGAACCACCGTCAACGGGGTGCGCAGCTCGTGGCCGGCGTCGTTGAGGAACTCGCGCTGGGTGTAATACGCGATCTCCACTCGGTCGAGCATCGCGTTGACGGTGAGCGCGAGCTCCACGAACTCGTCCGCGCCCGAGACGGGCACGCGCCGCGAAAGGTCCTCGGCGGAAATGCGTTGTGCGGCATGGCGCACCCGGCGCACCGGGCTGATCACCCAACCGGCCAGCACCCATGACAGCAGTGCGGTGACGACGAGGCCGATGGCGAGCGCGTAGAGCACCAGCTCCATCACTCGCTGGATATCGTTCTCGGCCGAATGTGGGCTCACCGCGACGAGTAGATTGGCGTCCTCGTCCTTGCCGGTGACCGTGACTTTCGCCCAACGGATCTCCGAGGCGGTGACGCCGGACGAGTCGGGGCTGTTGATAGCCAGATTCAGCAGGGAGGCGCGTTCTTCGACGCCGAAATAGGGATCGTTTTCCGCGGCGTTCTTCGCCATCGTCATCTGGGTGCCCGAATCCTGCGACGTCGCGATCATGATCTGGTCGTCCTGCGGATACTGCTGAGACAGGAAGGCCCGCATGATCGCGGTCGTCGATGCCGAACCGCTCGACGCCAGCTCGCCGGCGCCGCTTTCGACGTAGCTGATGAAATCCTCGACCTTGCGCTCGATGAGCTGGTTGGTTTCGCGCTGCTCTGTCAGGCGCAGCAGCTGGAACACGATGAGCGCGACGACGGCGAAGACGATGAGCGTGGTCAGCGAGATACCGAGGACGATGCGCAGGCGCGCCGAGGACCACCATCGGCGGCTGTGCGGCGCCTTGCTGCGATCTGTCCGGTAGGGCATGCGTTCAATTGTGACTGCTGCGGACCGGGTGGTGAACGGAGACCACTAAATTGCCGCCGCTGCCAACCGCCCTAGGCGCGCTAGATGCGCCCCCAGCCGGTGCACGTCCAGCGCGGGACGTCCTCGTTGAGCGCCGGATCCCCGTTGAGGAAGCCGCCGAACTTGGTGCGCTCCTTCGGGTTGGTGAGTTCCCACGAGTCGTAGGTCCCGTCGAAGCGGACGGTCGAGACCTTATCGATGGCGCGGTCGCCGTCCTCGTCGCTATATACGGTCAATCCGCGTTCGTCCTGCAGCGTGACCGCCTCCATGAACCCGTCGCCGTCCATGTCCGCTTCCGGGTCGCCGATGTCGAGGACCTCCCCGGACAGCGGGATACGGAAGCTGAGCGAATCGGCCGAAGCCAGGGACAGTTTGTCGAGCCCGCAGAGGAGCGGGTCGCCCGCGGGCGTGGTCAGCGGGTAGTTGACGCCATTGCCGAGGGGTTCTTCACCGAACGGGTATGCGTCGAAAAAGTCGCTCATGACCGTGGTCCTGCCGTTTCTTGTGATCCGCCGCGGATGGAGTGCCGGAATGCGGAGATGCGTTTCTCGATCTCCCTGACCCTGTGACCGCTGTCGTAGGCGAAGGCATCGGTAATCGCCGCCTCCGCGTGCAGAAGCTGCTCGGAGACCACGAGATCGATCTCGGAACGAAGCGCGGCGAAGTGCTCGACCGTCGCGCTTATGAGGTGGTTGCGCAACGCGGCCGCGCGCCGGGCCCGCACTCCGAGAGACCCGAGCGCCGCGCCCGCGGCCAGGGCGAGCGGGATGATGATTGCCATCGCCGCCCACGATCCGCCGAACGGCACGGCGACGAGACGCCCGAGACCGGCGCCGCCGGCCGCGCCCATGAGCAGCATGATCGCCTCCTCCCCGCGATGCACGGGAGGCCTGCTGAAATGCAGCCGAAGCTGCGCGGGCGTCTCTGCGGGCGCATCCACGTCGGAGCCGAGATGCCGCCGCCGCAGGCGCGACGACTCGGCCCGGGCGCGCTCGCTCAGCTGCCGGGACGTTTCCGCCGATGCGTTGTCGATCGCCTCGATCGAGCGCTCCAGCTCGCCCCGCCCGGCCGAGGCGAGCGTATTCTTCGCGTCCGCGGCGAGCTCGCGCAATTGCCGGGACACCAGCGCCTGCAGCCCGATCCGTGCCCCATGGGATTGCTGCCGGAGCACGGCCGAGCGCGCCGTCACCGACTCGGTTCTGGCGCGTTGCAGCCAGTCGAGCGTGGCCTGCGCTTCACGCGCCTGCCGCGCGCCGTCCTGCGGCGCGGGAAAACCACCGTGTATGACGCCGGGCGTACCGCGCCCGCCGCGCCGAGCGCGATCCCGCGCGGCGCGAAGCAGCGCGTCCGCTCCTTCCGGCGCATCCAGCCCGGCCGCAGTAGCGCAGGCATGCGAGTCGAGGAGGCGCGCCCAAAGTAGCGGGTCCGCGACATCGTGCTCGCGCAGCTGACCGGCGATGGTGTCCACGGTGCCCGCGATGTCCGTGTAGCGCTCGGCGCGAACCAACACCACCGCCACCGGGAACCGCCCGGCGAGCGCGACGATCGCCTCCATGTCGTCCGGACGGATCGGGCAGATGAGGTCGACGGCGACGAGCACGACATCGATCGCCTCGGTCGACGAAGTCGATGCCGGCGCCTCGGGGCCGGCCGCGCCGAGGGTTTCGGTGATGTTGGCCGCGGTGTGGGCGCGCAGCTCGGCGGCGAGCTCGCCCGCCCCGCAGTCCCGCGCGCCGACGACCGCGACGGCGAGGCCCGCGTGGGGGAGCGGAGCGGCGACGTCATCCCCCTGCGCGGGGACGTGTGCTGCGCCGAGGCCCGCCTCGATATGGGCGGGTCGTTCGCCGGCCGGTGCGCTCATAAGGCCACCTGTTCCGGGGAAGGGGAGGTGTGGGCGAGGGCGGACAACTCCGCGCAGAGCGCCTCGGCCACATCGCGCACGTCGAGGCTGTCGCAGTCGCGTTCCAGGCGTAGCGTCGCTACAGCCAGGCGCAGCGTGGGGACCTCCGCAGCGGCCTGCTCGACGAGTCTGCACACCCGGTCGAATCCCGGCTTGCCGGGGACGCACTCGCCGACGGCGACGAGGCCCTCGGCCCACGCAGGACGCCCCTCACCCGCCCACGTATCCGCTCGAGTGGCGACCACGACCGCGGGGTGACGGCGCGGACGGCGCAGCCACTGCAGTTCGTGCCGGCACGGGGCCGTGCACCATGCGAAGACCTCGATGTCCGGCGCTGAGCCCGGTAGCGGCGCGTTCGCGTCGACCACCTCGCAGCGCACGTCCAATACGGCCTCCAGCGCCGAGGCGAGGCGAGCACGACCGGCGCCCGAACCGCCGATGATGCGTACGTGCGGCGGCGCCTCCATCTCGGACGCGATCTCGGCGAGCAGCCGCCCATACCGCGTGTCGGCCGAGACGCCGCCGCCAGAGGGTGCACCGAGGGCCGCGGCGTGCCGCCGGATGACGGCGGACGCCGCGTCGGCGAGGCGGCCGGTTTCGGTCATGGGAACATCGAACCGCATCGGTGCGGTGTCGTGGGGGCGCTACATTCCGCGGCGTGCGTCGTAACGGGAGCGATTTTGGCGACAGCGCGCACTTGTGGACACAATGCCACGGTGAGTGACACGGCAGATGAGCAGGCGAAAACCACCGGCGAGGGCGACGACCAGAGCGCGGCCGGGAGCGACAACGATTCCGCGGCGGCGACACCGGACGACGACCGCAGGCTCTTTCCGCGCGTCACCGCGTACCGGTTCCGTCGCGGATCGATGCGCCCGGGACAGCAGAAGAACTGGGAAAAGTACTGGTCGACGTACGGCCGCAATGTCACAGACGAGCTGGTCGACAGGCAGGAGTGGTTCGGTCGCGACGCCCCGCTGATCGTCGAGATCGGTTCCGGCACGGGAACCTCGACCGCGGCGATGGCCGAGGTCGAACCCGACAAGGACGTCATCGCCGTCGAGGTGTACCAGCCAGGTCTCGCCCAGCTTCTCGGCCTCGTTGTGCGCGGGGAGCTTGAGAATGTGCGGATGATCCGAGGCGACGGAGTCGACGTGCTCACCAATATGATCGCCCCCGCCTCGCTCGCCGGGGTGCGCGTGTTCTTCCCGGACCCGTGGCCGAAGGCGCGTCACCACAAGCGGCGCCTGCTGCAGCTCGGCACCTTCGAGCTGATCGCTTCGAGGCTCGCGCCCGGCGGCGTTCTTCATGTCGCAACCGATCACGTCGACTACGGCGAATGGATCGACGAGGTCGGCAACAGCGCGCCGAGCCTGTCGCGGATCGCAGAATCGGAGATTCCCGACGCGATTCCGTTCACCACCGAGCGGCCTGTGACGAAGTTCGAGGGTAAGGGGCTCGACGAGGACCGCGTGATCCGGGAATTTTTCTGGCGTCGGCGGATCGACGCCGAGTCCGCGGATCCGGGGCGCTAACGAGCAGGTAGGTCGCCGTAATCGCGCGATGTGGCGCGGCCGCGAACGGCGGATTCGTAGCGCCGTTGCGAGTCCGTATGTTTCATTCGGGGCGGTAGTGGCCGATAGATTGGGTAGTCGGTACGTACTCCGCCGCCCGGCGGATGCACCAATTCGATGATATTTGCTCCCGCATGGGGGCTATTGACACCCATATTGCGCCAATTACAAAGAAACCGGCATTCCTTATGAATAACCCTGAAAATCTCGTGCCCGAGGGCACCGATACCCCGCCCACCGAACCGGCTGCCCCGTCCGTCGGGGCCGCCGGCGCGGACGTCGCGGCAGGTGCCGCCTCCGACGTCACACATGAATCCGAATCGGACCAGGGCGTGGTGCTGCTGGTCTGGGATGCCCCGAACCTCGACATGGGGCTCGGCGCGATCCTCGGCGGCCGGCCCACCTCGGCGTACCGCCCGCGGTTTGATGCGCTCGGCCGGTGGCTGCTCGGGTTCACCGCGGACGTCTCGCGCCGCACCCGGCAGCAGCTGACGACCGAGGCGACCGTGTTCACGAACATCGTGCCCGGTCAGTCCGACGTCGTGCGGCCGTGGGTCGAGGCGCTGCGCAACGTCGGCTACGCCGTGTTCGCGAAGCCGAAGAACACCGAGGACTCCGATGTCGACGAGGACATGCTCGACCACATCGACCGGATCGCCGACCAAGGCCGGCTCGCAGGGCTCGTCGTCGCGTCTGCCGACGGGCAGGCGTTCCGCGAACCCCTCGAGGAGCTCGCCGAGGACATTCCCGTCACGGTCATCGGGTTCCGCGAGCACGCGACGTGGGCGACGCAGTCGGAGGTACTCACCTTCGTCGACCTCGAGGACGTCGACGGCGTGTTCCGCGAGCCGCTGCCACGCGTGAGCCTGGAAAACCTCCCGGCCGAGGGCGCCTGGCTGCAGCCGTTCCGCCCGCTGTCCACGTTGTTGTCCGCGCGCTGAACCAAGCGCACACGCAAGAAGAATCAACCCGTAAGAAGGCCACGTTTTGTTTAACGCATGGGGACGAACGGTCGCGGCGAAGCGCGGAGTCGTACTGGTGGTGATGGTCGCGGCGATGATCCTCATCGCCGGCGCCGGCCACCTGTTCGGCAAGGAATTCACTCAAGGCGGATTCGAGGATCCCAAGTCCGGCTACGCGACCGCAGAGCAGATCGAGCAGGACGCCTACGGCCGTGACGCCATGGGCGACGTCGTCGTTCTCTACCACGCACCAGGTGGAAACGTCGACGACCAGGGCTTCCTCAGCGACGTCTCGGGTTCCCTCGAGCAGCTGCAGCAATCCCATCCCGACGACGTCATCGGCGTTACCAGCTACACGCAGAACCAGTCGCCGCAGCTGGTGAATCGCGACGAAGGTTTCATCGTCGCTTCCGTGCAGCTGGCCGGTACGGGCGAAGAGGTGCTGCCGCATTACAAGGCGATCGAGGACGACCTCGGCGTCGACGGAGTCGAGACGCAGGTCGGCGGCCTACAGGCCGTGGCCGGCGCGATCGACGAGGGGATGACCAACGACCTCAAGCGCGCCGAACTTATCGCGCTACCCCTGGTCTTCGTGCTGCTCGTCGTCGTGTTCGGCGGCATCGTCGCCGCTGCACTTCCTGTGCTGGTCGGCGTGCTCACCATCCTCGGCGCGCTCGGATTGCTGCAGCTTCTCGGCATCATCCACCCGGTCAACTCGTTCGCCAACAACGTCGTCACCCTCATCGGTCTCGGCCTCGCCATCGACTATGGCTTGTTCGTGGTGTCCCGATTCCGCGAGGAAATGGCGGCAGGATACGCACCACCCGACGCGGCCAGACGTTCGGTCGCGACAGCCGGGCGCACCGTAGCGTTCTCCGCGCTGATGGTCGGCGTAACGCTATCGGGCTTACTCCTGTTCCCGCAGGAGTTCCTCAAGTCCGTGTCCTACGGTGCGATCGCGGCGGTTCTCCTCGCAGCACTGTTGTCGGTGACTCTGCTGCCGGCGGTGCTCGCGATGCTCGGGCACCGCGTCGACATGCTCTCCGTTCGCAAGGTGCTCGCGCGCTTCATCCCGCGCCTTCGCGAGTCGTCCGGGCCGCGCAAGGCCGTCGCCCCGGGGCAGGAGCGCGGCTTCTTCGCGCGCATCGCGGCTTTCGCCATGCGCCGCCCCGTGATCGTCACCATCCCGATCGTCGTCGTGCTTCTCGCGCTCATTGCCCCGTTCTCCGGGGTCAAGTTCGGCGGCATCAACGAGACCTACCTGCCGCCGGACAACGCCACACGTGTCGCGCAGGAGACCTACGATGCTGCGTTCCCGGAGTCGCGCACCGACCCCGTCAAGCTCGTCGTCACCGGCGCCGATTCGACCCAGCTCACCGAGATCCGTAAGCAGGCGAACGACGCGCCCGGGCTCACCGGCACCTTCCAGTTCGCGCGTTCGGGAGAAACCGACGAGCAGGGACGGGACGTCACCGTTCTGCAGGCCTCCATCGTCGACCGAAACGATGCGGACGAGACCGTCGAGTACCTGCAGAAATTCCCGATCCCCGACGGCACCGAGGTGCACGTCGGCGGTAACCCGGCGCTCGAATACGACTCGATCCAGGCTCTCATGGACGGTCTGCCGTGGTTCGTCCTCTACGTCTTCGTCGCGACCACGATCCTGCTGTTCCTCGCGTTCGGCTCGCTCGTGCTGCCGATCAAGGCGGCGCTGATGAACCTCCTCGGCCTCGGCGCCACCCTCGGCGTGCTCACGTGGATCTTCGTCGACGGGCACGGAGCGGGGTTGCTCGGTTTCACCGCGGGACCGTTGACGTCGCCGGTCGTGGTCCTGCTCGTCGCGATCATCTACGGGCTGTCCACGGACTACGAGGTGTTCCTGCTGTCCAGAATGGTGGAGGCGAAAACGCGCGGGGTGTCGACGAACATCGCGATTCGCTCCGGCATCGCGCGCACCGGCCAGATCATCACCTCTGCAGCGCTCATCCTCATTGTCGTCACCGGCGCGTTCGCGTTCTCCGAAATCGTGATGATGAAGTATATCGCCTTCGGCATGATCGCCGCGCTCATCATCGACGCGACCGTCATCCGCATGCTGCTCGTGCCCGCGGTGATGAAGATGCTCGGTGAGGACTGCTGGTGGGCGCCGCGTTGGATGAAGCGCATCCAGGAGCGCGTCGGCCTGTCCGAGGCCGAGCTGGACGACGAGGAGCACCTCCTTCCCGGCCGCCGCCCCGAGCTTGACGGACGTAGTGGCGTGACCGCGCACGTGGGCACCGAAGCACGAGATGCCGGCGCCTCCCACGACGGCGACGCCGACTGGGCGGACGACGGCGACGCCACGACCGGTGAGCGCGGAGATGACGCATCCGCGGAGCGTCCCGAACGCGCACTGGCCCATAGTGGCGCACCTGCCGCTGCAGCCAACCCCACCTATGACGGCGGAGAGATCGATACCGCCCCGGAGGTGCCGGGATACCCCGGTGCGAAGGACAAGGCGGCCGCGAAGAAGTCGGCGCCGGAGGGCGAGGCGAAGCGCCCGTCGATCAAACGACGCAGCGTCGCCCGCTCGTACGCTCCCGGCACTGCGCCGCAGCAGCCCCCGGCGGACGGAACACCGGAGGCGACGTTCGCCGCGAGCCCAGCTGCCGAGGTGTCCGTCGACTCGTCGACCCGCGGGGATGAGGACACAGCACCGAGTCGGGAGACTCCGGCCGCGGACGACTCCGATGGCTACGGCCGCCATTCGGGCCGGGATCAGTCGATTTCCGCCAAGGATCTGATTGCTCGCCTCCGCGAGGAGAGAAAGTAAGCCCGGCGTCATAATTGCGGGAATAGGGAAGCAAAAGGCCCATTGCCCTCCGGAATTTCGGGGGTAGGGACCGTTAGGGTGAGGGAATGACTGAGACGAGCCAGCCCGTGAGTGTGCTCCGGCGCATTCAGCTGGTTCTGTCGAACCCCTGGGTCAAGACGGTCCTCGCTTTCGCGGTGCTCGGCTTGCTGGTGTACTGGCTGCGCGACCAGATGCCGTTCCTCGCCGAGGGCTGGAGAGCGGTCCGCAATATCCACTGGGGCTGGCTCATCATCGCGCTGGGCTTTTCCTATCTGTCGATGTCGAGCTACGGCTCCGTGCAGAAGACGCTTCTCAATTCCGCCGGGGTGAAGGTCGGGTACTGGGACAGTGTCGGGCTGATCTTCGCCGCGAACGCGATCGCCACGTCGATCCCGGGTGGTCAGGTGTTTTCTGCGACGCTCACCTATCGCCGGACACGGCAGTGGGGCGCGACGAGGGTTATCGCCTCGTGGCAGCTCGTCATCTCCGGCGTGCTCGCGACCATCGGCATCGTCCTTCTCGCGCTCCTCGGTTTCTTCCTCGTGGGCGCGGTGTCGAATCCCTTCCTGCTCACGCTGTCGGGGATCGCCCTCTTCGCGGTGATCTTCGGCGTGCAGTGGGCCGCGCGGCACCCCGACCGCATCGAGAGCGTCGTGATGACGGTGCTCCGCTGGATCAACGGCAAGCGCGGCAAGCCCGCCAACCACGGTTCGGAGAGCGTCAAGTCCATCATCGACCAGGCGGACGCCGTCGATCTCAGCCGCCGCCACCTCGGTTCGGCGTTCTTCTGGTCGCTGCTCAACTGGGTGGCCGACATCGGCTGCCTGTGGGCGGCGGCCGCGGCGGTCGGCGCGCAACACTCCATCGGCGGCCTCGCGATCGCCTATGTCACCGGCAAGGTCGTCGCGATGGTGCCGGTCACCCCCGGCGGCCTCGGCACCGTCGAGGTCACGCTCATCGGCACGTTGACCGCCGGCGGCATGCCCGCGGACCTCGCGCTTGCCACCGTGTTCGTCTACCGCGTGGTGAGCTACTTCCTCGTCGCCGCGGCCGGCTGGGTCATTTTCATCCTCTTCTACCGCAGCGCCACCGACATCGACCCGGACATCGACGAGCCCGCGCCAGGAGCCCTCGGCAACACCGGCGCCACTCGCGCCACCGCCTCCGCCGCGACATCCGTAGAGGGCGAGGAGGCTGCCGGCCTTGAACCGGAAGCCGACACGACCATCCCGCCGCTGGTCGACTCGGTCCGCCATTCCGCAGTCGAGGTGAGCCGCTGGCCGTTCAAGGGCCGCACGTATTCCCCCGTGCGCCGCTCCGGCGAGAATGACGGCGGACAACCGGCGCCGGGCCATGGCGGCACGGGGCTCACAGGTAACGACGAAGGTCCGGAGGTACGACCGAGATGACGACCCAGAATTCCCGCCGCGACAACAACGCCGCCATGCAGGGCCTGTGGTGGATCCTCGTCGTCGACGTCATCGCGGTGCTCGTGTTCTCCGTCCTCGGCCGCGGCGCCCACAACCGCACACCCGGCATCGCCGGCGTGCTGGAAACCGCGTGGCCCTTCCTCCTGGCGCTCGCCGTCGCGTGGATCGTCCGCGTCGTGCGGAAGTCCGGCGCCGCGCCGCTCGCGATGGCGACCGCCGGCTACCTGTGGGCTGTCACGCTCGTCGGCGGGATGGTCGTCCGCGGCATCGAGACCGGACGCGTCCCGCACTGGTCGTTCATGATCGTCGCCGCTATCGCGCTGGCCGTGCTGTTCTTTGGCTGGCGCGCCATCGCGAGCCTCATCCGCCGCCGTACCGCGGGCTGAATCCCCAATTGCCGCGCCGTAATCAGGAAATTTGGCGCACCGGGGCCGACCCGGGTGGGAGACTTGAGCGATGACCTCCACTTGGAAGCCCAAACGTGACTTCGGGTCGATCCTGCTGGGCTCCTCCGGCGAACGTGGCCTCGCGCGCCGAATCCGCGTCCAGGCGCTCCTGACCTCCTCGCTGGTGGTGGCCAACCTCATCGGCGCACTGTGCGCCATCGGGCTCGCGACCGTCGGGATCCCGCTGCCCTCGATCTTCCTGCCGCAATTGTGGTGGGTGCATTTCATCGCGCTACCGATCTACGTCTTCATGGCATTCGTCGTCGGCATCGGCTGGGGCACGTATGCGGTCACGAGAGAGCTCAAATGGGCGACGGACAACCGTGCGCCAACGGCCGCAGAGGCCAGGCGTTTCCGCCGAGCGCCACGCACACTTGTCACGCTCCAGGCCCTGTTGTGGGGCGGCGCCGTGCTCACCTTCACCCTGATGTACGGCATCTTGGAGCCGGACCTCATTCCGAAGGTCTTCTTCGTGGTCGCGATGAGCGGCGCCGTCGTCGTCGCGATCTCGCAGCTCCTCATCGAGTTCTCGCTCCGCCCGGTCGCCGCGCAGGTCATCACCGCCGGCTACCGGCCGCGCCGCCGCGGCGGGATCCGCACCCGCACGATCGTGTCGTGGCTCGTGGGATCGGGGATCCCTCTTATCGGCATCATCCTTGTCATGTTCTTCGGCACGTTCCGATACGAGACGACGAAGATGGACCTGTTCGTTGGTGTCATCGTTCTCGCGGTGATCGCGCTGTCGACCGGCCTGCTGCTCACGATCCTGTCGTCGACCTCGGTCACCGACCCGATCCGCAGTGTGCGCACCGGGATGGCGGCCGTCGCGGACGGTGATGTCGACGTCGATGTCGCGGTCTACGACGGCACCGAGCTCGGCGACCTGCAGGCCGGGTTCAACGCGATGGTCGGGGGCCTGCGCGAGCGCGATCACATGCGCGACATCTTCGGCCGACACGTCGGGCGCGAGGTCGCCGCAGCTGCTCTCGACTCCGATCCCGAGCTCGGCGGGGCCGAACGCACCGTGGGGGTCGTGTTCGTCGACGTCATCGGCTCCACATCCCTCGCCGCCGAACGCACCCCCTCGGAGGTTGTCGAGGCTCTCAACACGTTCTTCTCCGTCATCGTCAGATCCGTCGAAACGCACCGCGGCCTGGTCAATAAATTCGAGGGCGATGCCGTCCTCGCCATTTTCGGCGCGCCCATCTCCCTTGACGACAGCGCGGCCGCCGCGCTCTCGTCCGCCCGCGAGATAGCCCATCGTCTGACGGCGGACGTGCCGTATCTCTCGGCGGGTATCGGGGTCAGCTACGGGCGGGTCGTTGCGGGCAACGTCGGCGCGATCGAGCGCTTCGAGTACACCGTCATCGGCGACCCGGTGAACGAGAGCGCGCGCCTGTCCGAGCTCGCCAAGCGTGACCCGGCCCGGCCGCTCGCCTCCGGCCGCACCCTCGAGGCGGCCGGCCGCGCGGAATCGCGGCGTTGGGAGGAGGCCGAGACTCTCACCCTTCGCGGCCGCTCCGAGGACACGGTGGTCTTTGCCGCGCGCATCCGCGACGCCGACACCGCCACGGACGCGTAGCCCCCCTCACCACCGAAGCCGACACCAACGACGGCGGCCCCCTCGCGCGTCGCCGTCAACCGGAGTCGGATTCACCGACCGGGGTAGACGGGCGCAAGGGGGCCGCCGCGATGCGCAGCGCCCGAAGCGGGCGCCACACTAGGGAACTAGCTGATCTCCACGGACTTGAGAACCTCTTCCGGAAGTCCGCCGAGCAGGCTCTTGAGCCAGTTGACATCGGAGCTCACGCCCGAGGACCCGACACCGAAGATGCTCGACGGCAGCACGATCTTGATCGGCAGCGTCATGCCGGCGGGCAGCGAGCCCTCCGGGATCGGCAGCTTCGGAATCGTCAGCGTCAGCGGCTTATCGCCCGATTGAGCGCCGGAGCCGGACTCGGATTCGGATTCCTCGGTGCCCGACTCGTCGGTGCCGGACTGGGAATCGCCGGACTCGGATTCGGACTCGCCGGTCTTATCTTCGCCGGACGGCGCCGGGGTGTCCTGTGCCCCGGAGCCCACCGTCCCGACCATCTTGTCGAGCTCGGACTTCGAGCCGTTGAACACGTTGAGGTCGACCGGGGTCGGGAAGCCGTCGGCCTGGCCGTCGTTGCCGGCGTACTGCCAGAACGTGAACGAGTCCCAGCCGCCGATCTGGGGCTCGGTGGGCTCCTCCTGGCGGTACTCGGCGAGCCACAGTGGGTACTCGGAGAACTTCTTCGTATTCGCCATCTGCACCATCCAGAAGGACTTGTACGTGTACATGATCGGCGTACGACCGGTCTTGTCCTCGAGACGGTCCATAAACTCCTGGACCCACGCGGCGAGCTGCTCGGCGTTCTTGCCCTCATCGAGTTCGAAATCGAGCACCGGCGGCAGCTGCTCGCCACCGACCTCGAGCACCGACTCGGCAAACGCGTCCGCTTGCGCCGTAGCGTCCATCGACGGAAGCGCCTTGTGATAAAGCCCGATGTGCATGCCTGCCTCACGAGCGCCCTTGACGTCGCTGGCGAGGTTGTCGTTGCCGGGCTCGGTGCCTTCGGTGGACTTGATGAAGGCAAATTCCTTGCCGCCCGCGGCCGCGCTCTTCCAATCGATCGAGTTCGGGCTCGGATGCTGCCACTTGGACACGTCCACGCCCTGCGGCTTGGAAGCGAGGTTGGAATTGATGTAGTCGCTGGGTTCCGCGACGTTTCGTATCTGCTGGCCTTGGGTGGTGACGGCGAGGAGCGCAGCCACCAGTACGGCGACGGCTGCGAAAACACCTAGGGACACGAGGGTGAACGGCCGTCGGCCGCCACGCTGGCGATAAACATACATGCTCACCAGTATGCAGTAATTCAATTACGTCACACAAGACTTAATGCACATCTGCATTAACAGCTGCCCCATTCGCAACAGGCTGGCATTGCATAGCGGAAACCTAGAGAAAATTTAGATTTGGAATGTAAGGTCGGTTTTATCTTGCTCCGAACAATCAGGGAAGGCGTGCCGTCCGCAACAATGTCGAACAGGTCGTTTCGCCGCACCGGTCGATGCTGCACGCATGCGAACCCGCCGTCCGTAGGGTGGGATGCATGACCGAAAACCCAAGTACCTCCCAGCTCCGTTCCGGGCTCGACCTGGAAAATGTTCTCGAGTCCGTCCGCCCGCAGGACGATTTCTATAGGCACATCAACGGCCGGTGGCTCGATACCCACACCATCGCCGCCGACCGTGGCCAGGACGGCGCGTTCATCGTCTTGCGCGACCGCGCCGAGGAGCAGGTCCGCGAGATCATCACCGAGGCGCCGGAGGATTCGGCGATCGGCGCCCTGTACCACTCCTTCATGGACACCGGCACGGTCGATGAGGTGGGCACCTCGGCCCTCGACGCGGACCTGGAACTCATCGACAACGCGAAAGACAAGGATGAGCTCGCCGTGGCGCTGGCCACGCTCGAACGTTCGGGCGTCGGCGGCCTCGTCGGCTCCTTCATCTCCAACGACGCCGGCGATTCGAGTAAGTACGTCGTCTACATGGTTCAGTTCGGTCTCGGCCTGCCCGACGAGTCCTACTATCGCGACCCCGCCCACGCGGACACTCTCGCCGGCTACCGCGAGCATGTCGCTCGCATGGCGGGGTTGACGTCGGTGTTCGGCGATCGCGACGTGGCCGCGCGCGCCGACGCTGTTGTCGATCTCGAAAAGCAGATCGCCGCGAGCCACTGGGACGTCGTGGAAAGCCGCGATGCGGTCAAGACGTATAACCCGGTCTCCTGGGCCGAGCTCGAGCAGAAGGCTCCCGGCTTCCCCTGGCAGAAGTGGATTGAGGCGCTCGGCGGTTCTGCCGAGACGTTCTCGACCGTCATCTTGTCGCAACCGTCCTTCTTCACCTCCGTCGCGCTGTTGTGGGAGGAGGTCGATCTGGATCGCTGGAAGGACTGGGCCCGCTGGCGCGTCGTCTCCGAGCGTGTGGCATGCCTGCCCGAGGAGCTCGTCGAGGCGAACTTCGAGTTCATGGGCAAGGCGATGTCGGGTGCCGAGAGCATGCGCGACCGCTGGAAGCGCGGAGTCTCGCTCGTCGAGGGAGCCGTCGGCGAAGAGGTCGGACGGGTCTACGTCGATCGTCACTTCCCGCCGGAGTACAAGGCGCGGATGTCGGCGCTGGTCGACAACCTGCTCGCCGCCTATCGCGATTCGATCAAAACTCTGGAGTGGATGACCCCCGAGACGCGCGAGCGCGCTCTGGACAAGCTCGCGAAGTTCACCCCGAAGATCGGCTACCCGGACAAGTGGCGCGACTACTCGGCGCTCGAGATGCGCCCGGACGATCTCATCGGCAACGTGCGTCGCGCCGCCGAGTTCCACCACGACTACGAACTCGGCAAGCTCGGCGGGCCGGTCGACCGGGACGAATGGCACATGACCCCGCAGACGGTCAACGCCTACTACAACCCGGTGATGAACGAGATAGTCTTCCCCGCTGCGATCCTGCAGCCGCCGTTCTTCGACGCCGAGGCCGACGATGCGATGAACTACGGCGGAATCGGCGCCGTGATCGGCCACGAGATCGGCCACGGCTTCGACGATCAGGGTTCGCTGTATGACGGCGACGGAAACCTCAATAACTGGTGGACCGATGCCGACCGCGAGGAATTCTCCGCGCAGACCCAGGCGCTCATCGACCAGTATGAGGCGCTCACACCCGAGGGGCTCGACCCGGAAAAGCACCACGTCAACGGCGCCTTCACAATCGGCGAGAACATCGGCGACCTCGGCGGGCTCGGCATCGCCGTGCAGGCCTACCGGATCAGCCTCGGTGGCTCGCTTGACGATGCCCCGGAGATCGACGGGCTGACCGGCGCGCAGCGGCTGTTCGCGAGCTGGGCGGTGGTGTGGCGAGCCAAGACTCGAAACGCCGAGGCGATCCGCCGCCTGGCGATCGACCCGCACTCGCCCCCGGAATTCCGATGCAACCAGGTCGTGCGCAACATCGGTTCCTTCTACGAAGCCTTCGACGTCACGGCCGAAGACCAGATGTGGCTCGACGAGTCGCAACGCGTAAGTATCTGGACGTAATCCGTCCAACACATCAAAGGATGGTGGAACACAATGGAAACCCAAATCAGACCGGACTCCGGCGCGGCGGACACGAACTCGGATCTCATCGATTCGTTCCTGCGCGCCTCGCGTCTGCTCGTGGCGCTCTCGGCTCGTAGCCTCGACGAGGCCTCGTCGCCGATCACCTTCGCCCAGTTCCGGGCGCTGCTGGTGATTTCCCGTGGTTCCGCCAACAACCAGACCCAGCTCGCCGAGGAGCTGGCCGTCGCCCCGAGCTCGGTGACCCGCATGGTCGACCGCCTCGAATCGGCGTTCCTCGTCGAGCGGACCCGCGCGGGCGCCGGTACGCGCGGCCTCGCTCTTCGGGTCACGGAGAAGGGGCAGCAGGTCGTCCAGGAGGTCACCGATCGGCGGCGAGTGCTCATCGCCGAGGTTGTGGCGAACATGCCCACAGACCGAGTTGATGCACTTGTAGAGGCACTCGATGCCTTCGCAGATGCCGGCGACGAGCCCAAGCTCGCCGGCGGTTCGCTTCCGGGCTCGACCGCCGATTTCGATTCGGGGCTGGAGATCTAGGCCGCCCCACACCCATCCGACGACGAATCGGGTGCGTCCCTCACGAGGGGGTGCACCCGATTTCGCTATGTGCAGGTGGAAGCCGGCGGTCGGCGGGACAACTCAGTCCTTGACGATGCGCTCGCCGGATTGGGCGTCGAAGAACAGCAGCGAGCCGTGCTCTGCGAGGGGAGCGATACGTACGACGTCATCCAGCGAAGGGGTTTTCGAACGGACGGTGCGCACTACGAGGTCCTTGCCTTCGAGGGTGGCGGTGCCGTCGGTGGCCTGGCCGTGGACGAAGACCTCGAGGCCGAGTTCCTCGACGAGGGTGACCTTGATGTCGAGCCCCGGGGCGTCGGGGCCGACGATCTGCAGGGATTCAGGCCGCACACCGAGCACGACCTCCTTACGTGCGCCGACGTTGAACGCGGGGCGCACCGGTTCGCCGCCGAAGGTGGGATCGCCCGAGGAATCCACGGGGACGGTGAGCAGGTTCATTCCGGGCGTGCCGATGAACCCGGCGACGAACGTGTTGACCGGGGCGTCATACATTTCCCGTGGCGTCGCGACCTGCTGCAGAATGCCGTCCTTGAGCACCGCGACGCGGTGGCCCATCGTCATCGCCTCGGTCTGGTCGTGGGTGACGTAGACGGTTGTGATCCCCAGGCGGCGCTGCAGCCCGGCGATCTCCGAACGCGTCGACACGCGAAGCTTCGCGTCGAGGTTGGACAACGGCTCGTCCATGCAGAAGACCTGCGGGCGGCGGACGATCGCGCGGCCCATCGCCACGCGCTGGCGCTGGCCACCGGAGAGCTGGCCGGGCTTGCGGCCGAGGTATTCCTCCAGCTGCAGGATTCGCGCGGCCTCGAGGACGAGCGCCTTCGTGTCCTTCTTGGAAGTGCCCATGTTGCGGAGCGCGAAGCCCATGTTCTCCTCGACCGTCATGGTCGGGTAGAGGGCGTAGCTCTGGAAAACCATCGCGACGTCGCGGTCGCGCGCCTGGACCCCGGTGACATCCTCGCCGCCGATGTGGACGCTGCCCGAGGTGACTTCCTCGAGCCCGGCGAGCATCCGTAGGCTCGTCGATTTTCCGCAGCCCGACGGGCCGACGAGAACGAGGAACTCGCCGTCATCGACGTGCAGGTCGAGGGCGTCGACGGCCGGACGATCGGCCTTCGGGAACAGGCGGGAGGCCTTGTCGTAGGTGACGGAAGCCATGGGGCGAAACCTTCTTCACGGGCTGGGGTGCGAACGGGAGCTTGCGGTCCCCTGGGGCGGCCGCGCCGCGCGGGCGCCCCAGGGGGAGTCAGTCAATTGCCAAGCAGCGGCTCGATCTGGGTGTCGATGATGTTCTGCGTCTCGTCCTGCAGAGCCTCCATCGTCGAGGTGATGTCGGAGCCGGCGAGGATCTTGTCCAGGGCGCCGCCGATGCGCGTGCCCGGGTTCGGCACGAACACGCGCGCGTAGTCCTGCGGGCGGGTGTGTGGAAGCTGGTCGATCGCGGTCTTCGCCTGCGGGGTCTCCTTCAGGTATGCCTGGACCTCTTCCGACTCGGTCGCGGACTTGCGCACCGGCATGTAGCCCGTGCCCTGCGCGAACTTCGCGGTGTTCTCGGGGTTGGTGAGGAACGCGATGAAGTTCATCGCGTTGGCCTTACGCTCGTCGGAAATGCCGGCCGGGATCGCGACGCCGGCGCCGCCGGTCGGGCAGGAGTCGTTGTCCGCGGCGCCCGGCAGGAACGCGGTACCCCACTCGAAGTTCGCCTGCTCCTTGACCGAGGAGATCGAGCCGGTCGACGCCACCGCGCACGCGGCGATTCCCGCCGAGAACTCGACGATCGAGTCGTCGGAGAGGATGAGGTGGTCGTCATCGTTGAGCTTGACGAGGTACTCGAGTCCGCTGATCGTCTCGGGCTTGGTGAAGGTGAGATCCCATTCTGAGGAGAAGCCGCCATCCTTCTCCCACAGCAGGTTCTGGATGGTCCAGTCGAGGTAGTTCGCGCCGTTGTACATCGCGATAGGCCGCGCGTCGCCCTCGAGCACGTCCCGCAGGCGAGGCGCCCATTCGGCGAACTCGTCCCAGGTCTCCGGGCCGCGGTCGGGAAGACCGGCCTGCTTCCACAGTTCCTTGTTGTAGTAGAAGATCACGGTCGAGCGGGCGAACGGGATGCCGTAGTTGTCGCCGTCGAGTTCGTAGTCGCCGAGCAGTGACTCGACGTAGTCGTCCTTGTCGAACTCCTCGGCCGCGTCCCACAGCTCGTTGACCTTGGCGAACTGCCCGTTGAGGGCGAAGTTGAACCAGTTGACGTCGGAGCCGACGATCACGTCGGGAAGACCGCCACCGGACAGCGCGGCGTTGAACTTCTGGGCGACCTCTTCGTAGTCCTTGCCTGCGTCGATGAGCTCGACGGTGATGTCCGGCGCGACCTCCTTGTACGCCTCGATGATCTCGAGTTCGAGTTCCTTGGAGGTGCCGGGGTGGTTGGACCAGAAGATGACGCGGTTCGCATCGCCTTCTTCGCCGCCACCTCCGCCGTTGCCGCCGCCTCCGGATCCGGCGCACGCGGACAGGCCGACTGCGGCCCCGGTTGCGCCCACGAGGCCGATGAAGGAGCGTCGAGTGAACTGGCTCATGTGTGTTTCCTTTCGGGTGAAACCTGGAGGACCTGGATCGGTCGGACGGGAAGTTCTCGGGTGGCGCGCTCAGCCCTTGACGGCGCCGGAGGTCAGCCCCTTGATCATGTAGCGCTGGAGGAAGAGGAAGACCACGAGGATCGGGATGACGGTGAGCACGGTGGCGGCCATGACCAGCGGCCAGTCCGTGAACCCGGAGTCGGTATTGACCAGTCGCGTGAGCCCCACCTGAATCGGCGCGACCGAATCGTCGGAGGCTACCAGGAACGGCCACAGGTATTCGTTCCATTCGTTGACCACCGTGATGAGCGCGAACGCGACGAGGGTCGGCCAGCTCATCGGCAGGATGATGCGGAACAGCAACCGCATATGGCTCGCACCGTCCATGCGCGCGGCCTCGATGATCTCGTAGGGCAGCGACATGAAGTGGTTCCTCATGAGGAATGTGCCGAAGGCGACGCCGGCCAGCGGGATGATGATGCCTTGGAACGTGTTGATCCAACCGAGCTGGGACACGAGCGCGTAGTTCGAGATGACGGTGATCTGGTTCGGCACCATCAGCGCGGCGAGCACGAGCATGAACACCGCGCTTCTGCCGGGAAAACGCAGGTAGGCGAACGCGTACGCGCTGATCACGCCGAGAACGATCTTGATGGCCGCGAGAATCGACGTGATGATGACCGAGTTGAGCATGTACTGGCCGAACGGCGATTCGGAGAACACCCGCGGGTAATTCCCGGCCGTGAACGATTCCGGCCACCACAGTGGCGGAACGCGGAACACCTGGTCGGGGGTCTTGAATGAGTTCGACAGCACCCAGTACAGCGGGATTCCGACGATGAGCAGGGTGAGAACCATGGCGCCGTAACCGAGGATCTTCCCGCCGAGGGAGGTCTTCTTTTTCACTTCGTATTCCCCCGATCCATCGAGCGCACCTGCAGCACGGTGATGATCAGCAGGATGAGGAACATGATCGTGGCGACGGTGGCGCCGTAGCCGGCCCGGTAGTTGACGAAGGTTTCCTGGTACACCTGGAACACCATGGTCGTTGTTCCGTTGCCCTGCGGTCCGCCGCGGGTCATCACGTAGATGATGTCGAACACCTGCAGCGAGTTGAGCATCACCGTGATCGACAGGAAGAACGTCGTCGGACGCAGCATCGGCAGGGTGACCCGTCGGAATACCGTCCAGCTGCTCGCCCGGTCGATCTCGGCAGCCTCGTAGAGCTCGGCAGGCTTGGCCTGCAACGCGGCAAGATAGATGACGAAGGCGTAGCCGAGGTTTTTCCACAGGAACGTCATCGTCACCATGAACAGCGCCCAGTTCGGATCCTGGTAGAAGTCCGGGGACTTGATTCCGAGGGCGCCGAGCATTCCCGAGATCAGCCCGAAGCGGGGATCGAAAATGAACTGGAAGGCAATGCCGATCGCGGCGCCTGCGATGACATAAGGCGCGAACACCGCAGACCGAACCAGGCCGCGTCCCTTGATCTGCTGGTCGAGGAGCATCGCGAGCGCGAGCCCGAGAACCATCGAACCGATGACGGTCGTTGCCGTGAAAATGATCGTGTTGGATACGACCGTCCACGAATGCCCACCGCTGACGAGCCCCTCGAACCATTCGGCGTAGTTGTCGAACCCGACAAACTTGGGCGGGTTGGGCGAGGAGATGTTCCAGCTGAAGAACGACAGCCGGATGTTGTCCAACAGTGGGCGATAGGTGAAGATGCCCAACATCACGAGGTTGGGGAGGACGAGCGCGGCGAAGAGTAGATACTCCTGGGTGCGTCCTGCTTTTCTGCTGCGCCGGCGATGGGATGCTCCCGGCGCCGTCGAATCCGCTGAGGCGCCCGCCGCGGGAGCGTCCTCGATTGAACTTGACTTCACGATTCCTATCGAAGTCCATGCGAGTAACCAGCGAGGGCGGTTCGGGAAACTCCGCGATTGCAAAAAGGTTACGAACGGCTGAACTTTTACATGAGAGAATGGTTATTTAGATGGCGGAAAAATCCATTTAGGCAGTAAATAACATAGAAAGAGCCTTACCTGTCGCTGTGGGGTAAGGCTCTTTCTATGCCTGCGTAGGGCGCAGTGGACGGCCGTGGTGCGAGCGGTTTTAGTAGTTCCAGTCGCCTTGGCCGTCAAAAGCCCCGAACTCACGGCCAAGGGTGTTCTTGACGATCACGGGATCACCGTTGCGGGTGTTTTCGTAGAACCAGCGCGCATCCTCGGGGCTCAGATTGAAGCAACCGTGAGAGACATTGCGTACGCCTTGATCGGCAACAGACCACGGGGCGGAGTGGACGAAGATCCCGTCGTAGGACAGACGGACGCCGTCATTAACCGTCGTGTCGTAGCCGCCTGCATCGCGCGCGAGTCCCCACGTGGAGGAATCCATCTGCACCTCGCGTGCGCGCCACCCTGTGTAGTACGTGCCGTTGTGGGTTGCGTACTGCGGCCGGCCCGAAGATGCGCGCATCTCGCGCACCACCTCACCGTTGCGAGTGGTGGTCATCATCTTCGTGTTGTCGTCATAGGTGGTGACGACGGCGTCGCCCGTTCGGAAAGACTGCTGGCGCCCTCCCGCGTAGACGGTGACGGTGGTGTTCGGCGGATAGAACTCGAGGGGTCGCCAGCGCACCTCGGTGTCGCTGATCCAGTAGAACTTCCCGTCGAGCGCCGGCGCGGTCCTCACCCCAAGCGTTGCCTCCGCCTTGGCGCGGTCCGTGATCGGCTTGTCGAACGTGAACATCACCGGCTGCGCGACGCCCACGGTCTCACCGTCGGTCGGGAAAATCCCCACCTTGCCGTATTCGGGTGCGGGACGAGCGGGCGCGATGGTCGGCACGGTGAAAATCGGCAGATCGAGGCCCGCGACCTGCAGCGAGGGCAGCGGCGCCGATTCGATACCGGGCAGGCCCACCGGGGTCGACTCGAGCGAACCCGCGTTGAACCCGGGGAGCTGGGCCGCGCTCTGGGCACCTGCGGTGGGCGCCAGAGCCACCGAGGAAAGGACGGCGGCAGCCAGGGCTACCGAGGTCGTTGCGCGCGCGAATGGGGAACGGCGAAGCATCGCACTCCTAGAAGAATTGCTGGGGACCGAGGGTCGAACTGAGCGAAACATATGCGAAACACAAGTCTCAATAATCACATTCGTCACTTCCGTAACAATAATGCACGGTATGCGCCGGAAATGCCAGTGTTGGGCCGATGCGCGCCCGGGTAAAAAATATGAAGAATCGCCCACGGGGTGCCTCGGAGTCCGGCGAGCGGCGCAACCGATGCGCCGGCAATTGACGCCGAGTCAACGCCCGTTGTCGCTGCGCAAGGCGTTTCGGTCTTTCGCAGGGGGTATTCGCACGCGCCGACGGAACCGGCCGGGGAGGCTGTGACCGCGTTCTGGGAAATAAGTGAATGCTGGCCACGAGGGGGGTGGCCAGCATTCGGGGCACGTGCGGAGCGAGAAGGCGGGGGGAGCCGCTCGTTCCATCGCTCGACGCCACAAGGGGGATGCGGCGGAGCTAACGTGCTGCGCTCAAGGTTATAGAACTAGCAAAACTAAATCAAGAGGAAATAGTTATTTTCAGATACTAGCTGTGTTCCGATTCGTGTCGTCATTCGCATACCAGCGACAACGCCTTGTCGTGTGGCGCCCGATGCGCGGCGGGCACACCTCGTTAGTTACACGCTATCGGAGATGTATGCGGCCAGCGCGAAAAGCCCCTCTGCTTCTTGATCAGTAGTCAGATCGTCCGCATCTTTCTTCGAGACGGTCATGCTGACCTGCCAGAGCTGCGAGTCGGTCACGAAGAATGCCTGGACGTGCGGCACATGCCCCGTGGGGTCGTTGTCGCAGCGCAGGATCTCCATGTCCACGGTCTTCTCAGGCTTCCGGGATTTCTCACTCGTGGCGTCGGCGCCCCGGGACGGACGCGCGGAGGAAGTTGCGTTCGCGGACGCCGACGTCGTGGACTGGGCGCTCGTGGTGCCGCTGCCGAATTCCGTCGCCATCCCGAAACCGCTCACCGGCCCGAGGGCGGAAACGCCGTCGGCCTCGCCGGGGTTGTCGAGCGACGCATATCCGGAGGTGTCGAGTTCGGGAAGTGCGACGTCATGGGTGTCGAGGGTGCACTCGTACATGGGTCCGGCGATCTCGGGAATCGACTCGAGCAGCTCTTCGGGGGTGTCGTCCCCGTGCAGTTCTCGCGCCGAGATGAACACGGAGTTCTCCGCGGTCAGGCGGTCGTCCTTCTCGTCGGCCTCTTCTGCGTCCGCATCCGAATCGTCTGCCGCCGTGGACGTCGCGGCGGCGGAGGTGGTCGCCGACGTGCTCGGGGTGTCCTTATTGCCCTCGAGCGACAGGAACAGCGAGGCGGGGTCGTCCCACGAACTGCCGTAGGCGCACATCTCGGGGCGACCGCCGGGCGCCGCCGGTTCCGAGGAGGGGAGGGTCAGGCCGGTGATCTGCGAGACCTCCGCTACCGACAACGCAACCTCGTCGCACACTTTGGGCAGGGGCCCGCGATCGGTCGGGGCGAGTTCCGAATCGTTCACAGGCTCCGGCTCGATCGATGTGAGCCGGGTGTTCTCCACCGGTGCCTGCGGTTCCCCGCTGTCCGAGCTCGGTGCGCACGCACCCAATGCCAACGCCGGGACCAGCACGAATGCCGCTCCGATGCGCGCGAGGGACGGCGCGCGGCGAGCGGAGGGCGATTCTGTCATGCGCATGATCCTACCGCGCCCCCTCCTGCCCGGGTCCAACCGATAGGCTGGGCTGCATGCGTTTCCACCCGGGACATCGCCCCACCCGCCCTTTCGTGGTCGCCTCGGCGGCGCTCGTAGCCGGCGCGCTGCTCGCCGGTTGTAATGACGGCGGAGGTGCCGATTCGCAGGCCTCCGGCGACGCCGAGTACGGCGAGATCGTCACCGCCGCGCCGGCGACCCCGGAGTCGGACGAGGGGTTCCGCCAGCCGGCCCCCACAGAAGATGCGGACTGCCCTTACCTATCAGCGGAAGAAGCCGCGGATTTCACCGGGGAAACGGTCGACAAGACCCAGATCGACCCCGCCTACGATCCGCCGGCGTGCTTTTTCGGCACGCAGGATGGCGCCGTGACTCTCATGGTGTCGGTCGAGACCGTCGAATCCGAGGACGAGGCGATGCGCCTCGTGGACGAGATTGTTCCCCCGGACTCGACCGAGCGCGCCGACATCGACGGTGGCTGGACCGGCGGCAAAAATGCCTCGGAGGCCGGGGCGACGCTCGCGGTATACCGCGAGGACCAGGTCTTCACCGTGCAGGCGACGCAGGCACGCTCGGAGGCCGTGCAGCTGGTCGCCGACACCGTCATTCCGCGCCTGTAACTGCCCGCGCCACTCAGCTCACCGAGACATCGGAAAACGGCATCGCCTGCTCGATGAGTGGGTAGACGACCTCCATGAGGAGGAAGAACAGCGCCACCACGGCGGCGAGTACCAGGAGCACGCGCACCGGGGTCGGCCCTGGGATATGCCGCCACACCCAGCCGTACATCTACCGTCCCTCCAGTGCGGGCGGACGTCCGCCGTCAGACTTGTCGGTGGTTCCCACCAGCACCGCGTGGACGATGAGCCGCTCGGCGGCGGAGAACTGCGGGTGGCAGGTGGTGAGCGTGAGTAGCGGCAACTGCCGCGGGTCCTGCGCGGCCTCGCCACCGGGGATCGGGTCGAGGACATCGGTGCGCGAGGGGTCGACGATCTGCCGGCCGGGCACGCCTTTGTAGGCATCGCTGCGCAGGCGGTCGGTGATGGTGCGGGGCATGCACGCGGATGCGGCATCCTTTGCCGCTGCGGGATCCGAGGCGTCGCCGAATTCCCCGCCGATAGTCGGCAGGACGCGGTAGTCGAGCCAGGTGTCGGCGGTTTCTATGACAATCGCGTCGCATGCGGCGAGCCTGCCGAGGTCGTTGAACGGTGCCCCGCGCCCGACCCTGTGCCCTGCGAGTGCGAAGTTCCCGGCTTCGCCCGGCCCCTGGGACTCCGGATAGTGGCCCGGCCCGGCGTCGAGGTCGGCGTCGGTGACGCCGGAGACGATGGCGTAATCGAAATCGCCGCCGAACTCCGGGATCCGGATACGCGCGAAGGGCACGGGCCCGTCGCCGTCATCGGCGAGGGACACCGCGCGCGGATTCTCGGGCGACCGCCATGCCTCCTCCTGCTGTTCGGACGCGGCGGACTGTAACTCCGCCGAGGCGCGGTCCGTCCAGACGACCTGGTAAAACACGTACCCGGCGAGCAGAACGCCGATCGTGATGAGCACTTCGCCGACGACAACCAGGCGGCGGCCCGAGCGCACTAGTCGACCAATCGGAGGGTCATTTCGGCCATGGCGCGCGCGGTCATCGTCGAGGACACGTGGTCGAGCATGCGCGCGGCCGTTACCGCGCCGTCGAGAAGCACCACTAGTCGCAGTGCCATCTCCTCGATATTGTCCGGGTCCTGCAGGCCCATGAGGCGCAGCTGCTCGGTGATCGTGTCGAGAACCCACTGCCGGTGCGCATCGACAGCGGCGCGGATTGCTCGCTCGCCCGCGGTCGCGGGCTCGGGGAACTCGAGGGCCGCGGCGATGAACGGCGAGCCCATGGGGATCGAGCCGGAAGCGAGGACGAGATCGAAGAAGGCGAGGATGCGGTCGCGCGGCCGCTCCATCGAGGACGTGCGCTTCGACCAGGCCTCTTCGTCCGCAGTGTGCATGTGCTCGAGGTAGGCGACGACGAGCGCGTCCTTGGAACCGTAGGAATTATAGAGCGACGCCTTCGCGACGCGGGAGTCCTTGAGGATCCGGTCAATTCCCACGGCGCGGATCCCCTGGGTGGTGAACAGCTCCGTGGCAGTGGAGAGCAGCCGCTCGCGCGGACTGGCTTTGACGGCACCTTGGGAACTCACGGGTCCAGATTATCGCTTCGGCGCAAAAAGAATCGGCGATGGGATCACCTTGCGTGTCCCATCGCCGATTCGCGGCCCGGCCACAGTGGCGCGGGCGCGCGGGAATTACTGGCCCGGCTGGCCGCCCTGGCCCGGCTGGCCGCCCTGGCCCGGCTCGCCGCCCTGCGGCTGGCCACCCTGGTCGCCGCCCTGGTTGCCGAGCGCGTCGCCGACCTTGCCCTTGGCGGTATCGATCTTGTCGGCGTGCTTGCCACCGGTCTTGTCATTGATCGCGTCGCCGGCCTTGTCGACAGCGCTGTTGACCTTGTCCGGGTTGCCCTGAACGAATTCCTTGGCCTTATCGAAAATGCCCATGGTGTTTGCCTCCATCGAAATAGCGTTGTTGTTTACGCCTGACAAAATCGACCCTAACGAAGCTCACCGGTTCTTGCAGGGGAAGACAGGCTGGCGCCGGTCTTCCCAAGCCGCTCGGCCGAGCTTGTCTTGGTTACATTCCGCCTTCCGACCTGCGCGCTTGCACGCCGGGGCCGGGAAGTCGATTCTCTCGAACCAACGCGAGCGAAATTCGTTTTCTCAGCTATCCAGGAAGGGATCTACGCCCGTAGGTCGGCGTATTCGGGGTTTTTCGTCATAAACGCATCGACAAATGAGCAGTGCGGGGCGACCTTGAAACCGGCCGCGCGCGTGTCGTCGAGCGCGAAGCGCACGAGCGTGCCGCCGAGACCCCGTCCTCCGTACGCGGGATCAATGACCGTATGCGGCATGATCCGCACTCCGCCGTCATTTTGAAAATCGGCGAAGCCGGCCACGTCCCCATCGACGGTGATCTCGTAGCGGCCCGCCTCGTCGTTGCGCAGGATTTCGATGCGTTCCGCTGTCTGTTCTGGCATATCCGACATAATTACCCAGCCTACTCACTGGAGCATGCCTGCGGGCGCACCACCATCACAGGGCAATACGAGGCCTGGAGCAGTGAACGGCTGGTCGAGCCGAGCAGCATCCCGGTGAATGTGCCGCGGCCGTGCGACCCGACGACCACGAGCTGGGCATCGCGCGACTTCTCCACGAGCACGCGGGTGGCGCGGTCCTCGGTGACGAGCGTTTCCACCTGGACGTCCGGGTACTTCTCGCGCATGTGGCCGAGCGCATCATCGAGCATCGTGCGCTGCTCGCCCGAGAGGCGCTCGAGGTCCTCCTCGGAGAGAATCACGCCGGCGGCAGCGGCCTGGACCTCCGGGTCCATCCAGGTGTGCACTGCGAGGACTGAAGTGCCGCGCGCCTTGGCAGCGGAGAACGCCCACTCGGTGGCGCGGATGGAGTTGTCCGAGCCGTCGACTCCGACCACGACAGGTCCGGATTCGTTGATGTTTGCGACGGTGTCGGCCTTCGTCACGATCACCGGGCAGAGCGCGTTCGTCGCCACGTGCGCCGACACCGAGCCGAGTACGACGCCCTTGAGCGCGCCGAGCCCGCGGGAGCCGAGCACGATCATTTTCGCCTCGCGCGAGTATTCGATGAACAGCTGCGCCGGGTTGCCCTCGGCGACGGCACCGGTGATCTCGAGATCGGGAGCGGCCTCGCGGGCGATCTGCATCGCCTCCTGCACGGCCGGTTCGGCTTCCTTTTCGAAATGGTCCACGAGCTGCTGGGGTGGCGCCATGCCCTCGGCGAACATCGTCGAGGGGATCGAATAAGCCATCACCACATGGAGCTTGATCCCCCTGCCGGCGGCGGTCTTGGCGGCGTATGCCACTGCCCCCTTGGACACATCCGAGCCATCGAC
>NZ_DYXM01000180.1 GCF_020742175.1 Dietzia timorensis | reverse complement strand
CGGCGTACTACTTGCGTACTTCTGTGTTCGAGAATTCTCCGCTTGACCAGGCAATTATCGCGGCGACGCGGCTCAATTCGCTTCCGGCGGAGCGGCGCCGCGAGGCGTTCGGGAAGACGCAGGAACGGTGGCTCGAGCTCATCGCCGCGGAGGTCGAGGACCCGGCGATCGCCCGGGCGATCCTGCTCATGGGCGACGGGCTGTATTACAACGCGAGCCTCGGCTCCGACGACTCGACAGCGCGCAACGTCGAGGACCTGCTGGGCGTGGTCGAGAAGCTCAAGAGCGTCAAATAGGGCGAGGGCCCGGCGCAGCTGCGTGCCGCGCCGGGCCCTCGAGTCTTGCTCGCCCTGGCGTTGTGCCTATTCGACGTAGACGATCAGGCCGGTCTTCGTGTCGATGGCGGCCCAGCGCCAGCCGTCGGCTGCCGGATTGCCCGAGGTAAAGGACTTCCAGCGCGAGTTCTGAGTGCCGTCAGCGATGTAGGCGGTGAGTGCGCGGCTCGCGGCCCGGCGGGCGTCGCTATCGCATTCGGCTCCCGAGGGGATCACGGCGTCGAGCTCCTCGCCGTCGACCTCGACGGTCCCGCACTTCTCTGTGTCTGCGGGCAGTGCGCCGGGCTCCGCGGGTATCGCGGGCGTAGAGGTTTCCGCGGCGGTGCTCGCCTCCGATGAACTCGTCTCTTCAGCTGTGACGGCGGACGTTCCGTCCTCTGTGCCCGCAGCATCGCCGGCGCCTTCGGTCGCGCCGGGCGCCGTGGTACCCCCGGACTCCGGCGGTGCCGACGTCGTGACATCGGCACCTGTCGCCGACTCCTTCGGAGCCCTGGTGCTCAGCACTTCTCCGGTTGGCGATTTCGCGGCGGGGGCCTGCGCCGCTATCCGCGATGACGGCTGGGCAGGCTCTGAAAGCGTGGTTGCTCCCTGGAAGTCTTCGAACGGTTTGTCGTTCGTGGGGAAAGTCGTGTTCGTGAGGATATCTAGTGCAGGGGTCGGAGCCGCACGACCCGGCGCGTTCGTCGCTCCACCGGGCTGAACGTCCCGCACGCCGCACTCGGAGCGCGACAGCGAGAAGTAGAACTTCGACGCCGGATTTCGCGCGCCAAAAGTGCCGTCGTAAGTATCGAGATAGAAGCCGATTTCGGCGAGGGCGTAGGGCGGGTTCTGCTGAGTGATCGTCCTGACTAGTGGGCGGTAGCGGACACCTTCGATCACGCCAAGAACTCTGTAGGTGTCGAAGTTGCCGCTGAGCCCGGTGTTCGAAGTTCCGTTGGCGGTCTTCCAAATCGTCGTGTAGTTGCCGTCGTAGTAAGTCGGCCTGCCGTCGTTGACCACTAGTGTCTTGTTCGTGCCAGAGACGTCCACTTGTCCGGAGAGTGAGGTGACGGATGCCGAACTCGTGCCGCATTTGACGCCCGTATGGATGCCGAACGCGTTGACGTACGAGTCACCAGCCCCGCCTCGCTCGTCGATATTGAAACCGAATGAGTTGAGCGTGTGGTCGGCCGCAGACATGTCGCCGGCTCCTGCGCCGCAGCTACCCGACCCCCCAGTGGGAATCGCGACGTAGTTGGGGGCCACGTACGAGCACGACTGCGAGCTCATTGCCACCCGCGGTGCGCTCCCGCTCGCTCCGGGGTAACCGCCGGTTTCCAAGGTGTAGCTTCCGGAACCTTCGGTTTGCACACCATTCGCTCCGGCGGTCCCTCCCTGGACGAGAGACTGGCGGAGTGAGACATCGCTAGACCCGGCGCCGGAGCTCGTGTCGAAATTCTTCGCCTGGCTGCGGTAGGTGGTGTCGTATCCGTGCGTGTGCTGAATCTTCGGCGTGTAGATCCTTGCGGCCTGCACACCTGCCCAGCCGACCGGCCACGCGGCTGGCGCGGTTGCCTGGGCGACCTCGTTGTCGGTCCACGCGGCGGAGGTTTCGTCGACGGAAAGCGCAGTCCCGGCGACTACGGCCGCGGCGAGGCCCATAGCGCCGGCCGCAGCCAGAGCGCGGCGGCCCAGAGTCAGTCGAACACTCATCGGTCGTCCCTCTTTCGGGGCCAGAAGGCCCAGGTCACCAGGAGAGCCATGACGACCGTCGTCACAGCCATGATCTTCGGGTTCTGCGCCTTAGCCACCCACGGGCCGACGCCATCAACGTGCCACAGCACCTTGCGCACCTCGGTGGCGGTATAGGGCAGCGGATCCTCGTCGGCGTTCGCGTCGCCCTTCATTCGGATCGTCATCGCGCCGCTTGCCGTGCCCTGGGCGGGCTCGATGGAAATAACCCGGTGGGTCACGGGCAGCTGGCCTGGACGGTCGATCGTGGTGACGTCGCCGATCTGAATATCCTCGGCGGGCACTTCGCGGACCACGGCGAGCGAACCCGCAGGGATCGTGGGGCTCATCGAGCCGGTCTTGAACATGATGAACGTGATGTTGAACGCGAACGCGCAGACGACCGCGATGATGCACACGATCCCTGCGGCCGCGAGCACCGATAACAGCGCATCGGTGAGTCGGGTGAGCGACGATGGACCGGCGCTCCGCGGCTGATGTGAGTTGCTTGACTCAGTGGTGTTGGTGGCCACATTGAGTTCGTTGTTCTTGCCTCCGACGGGCGCTGCGTACGCGGCGAGGGCGGAGGGGAATCCAGTGATCGTCATCGCCCTACACCGACTCTCCGCTGAAGGTCCACCGCACGGTGGTTGACTGGCCGTTGAGCGCGTCCATCGCGGTGTCGTTGGTTGGCGGCACAAGGAACTCGAAGCACAGCGTGGTCGCCGCACCTGCCTGCCCGGGCACCGGCGCCGCGACGGTTGCGCCGGCGCTGGGAGCGGTGAGCATGGTCGCTGTGGAGCTCGTTGCAGTGCCTACCAGGTATGTCGCGGATCCCTGGAACGATGATGCGTCGCACGCTCCGCTGGGCGAGATGACCGTACGCATTCTTACTTTGTCTGCGATGGAGCCGCTGGCTTGGTTTCCCGTGCTCATCGCCACGGTTCCCGAGAGTGAAGGCGAGCCGGCGGCGACTCGGAGCGAGAACGGCGCGTACGAGGCGCGGCCCGGTACGAGCTGCGAGAGCTGTACGGAAAGCATGGCGATGTTCGACGTGTCGTGGCTAGCCCACTTGCCGGGGAGTGTGTTCGAGTGATCCGTGCTCGACTCGATGGACCATGGGGTCGCGTTGTAAGTAAACGAACCGGCGGCGTACTCGCTGTCGGTGAGAGAGGCCACCGTGTTGGAGAACGGCACGAGAGCGATGGCGCCGGCACCGGCGAGCGCGATGGCGCCCGCGATCTTCCACCGGTGCGGGATTCGGGATCCAGCGTCCACGGGACGTTCCTTTCGAGAAGGGGAGGGAGTGAGCGGGCACGGCTGCGGCGAGGGGGACCGCAGCCGCGCTCGGGTGATGGCGATGAGTCGCCTAGGCGGAAGTGGCCGTCCACTCCCAGACGATGGTGGCGTCGTCGGTGCCGGCCTCCTGGACAGACCCCTGGTTGTCGCTCAGCTTCACCTCGATGCAGGCCTGGACGGTATCGCTGCTGTCGGCGCCGAGGTCTTCGTCTTCGGTGGTGCCTTCCGCGAAGTTTTCCGCGTCGCAGGTGTCGCCGACGGGGATGAACTTGACGTCGCGGGTCAGGAGGGCCTCAAGCGCCGAGTTGGTGTTGCCGGCGGTGGCGGTGCCGTTGGCGACAGTGCCCGCGAGCGAGCCGTCGATGGTCCGGATGAAGTACGGCGCGTAGATGGTGTCGCCCGGGGTCATGTTCGTCGCCGAGGTCGTGAACGAGAGCGTGGCGGCGCCGCCCGAGGAGGCGTGCTCGGCGAATGTGCCGTCCGCGGTGGTCGAGCCTTCGATACCGAAGGAGCCCGTCGAGAACGTGCCGTTGGCGAACTCACCATCGGTGAACGCAGCGAGGGTCGCGGCGGCGCCGATGCCGAGCACGAGGCCGCCGGCGAGGAGCGCCTTGCGCTTACGGTTGCGATCGCGGTTCTGCTGATCGGGAGAGATGGTGTTGTCGCTCATGGAAGCGAGTCCTTTCGAAATGGGCACGAAGCGCCGGTGGGTGGTGTCGTGACTCGCAAACGACCTTGACGCCGCACGATCCAATAGTGCCCCAGAGGCTTAACACTCTGTGAGCAATAGATATTGAATACTAGAAGTGCGCGAATGTAAACACGAAGCTTATTTTCTTATGAAACGTCGAGTTGTGACGTAACTCATTCGTCGCGAGGGCTTGGTTGGCCGTTGGATTCCGATGGGATTTTGACTCGGGTGGAGTCAAAAAATCGCATATACCTGCTATGGAAAAATCGAATGTGGAAACATCGGGCAGCGGAATGTGCCGCAGGGTTGCGTTGACGAGGTTTGGGGTTGTCGCAAAAAGTCATCGGTGCACATATTGTGTGACTCTTGCTTTCCGTGTGTAAGATCCTGATAGCCAAACAGAGAGAATGTTTATCTTCGGTGCGGCGACGCTCGCTGCAACTCCACATCTGTCCTCGTTTTTCGGGGCTGGTCACCCACAGGAGAAGGTTCGTGACAACTCGAGCTACGTCCTCATCGCGGCGCAGGGGCCTCGTTCCGCTGGCAATAGCCACCACCGCGACCCTCGTCCTCGGTGGGCTTTCGACGGCGCGGGCGTCGGAGCCGGAACCTTCGACCAATCCGTACCCGGCACTAGAGTTTTCGATCGACGGGACACAGTGGAGCGCCGAGCCGCAGAGTGCGATCGGGGAGTGGGGATGCGATACCCCCGAATCAGCAGAACCAGATCCCTGTGCGATGGCACCGGGCGACGAGATCTCGAGGACATACCTAGTCCGCAACATCTCCGAGGACGTCGGGCGCTTCTCGACAGGCATTGGTAAGTACGAGGTGTCCGAGAACGGTCTCTTCGACGTGAAGAGCACGATCAGCGCTGCAGGCGAAAGTCATCCGATCGACAATGGAAGCGCCGAGCTCCGCTACGCCGGAGGGGCGAACTATGAAAGCATGCTCGCAGGAGTGGATCTTCGACCCCATGACGTGATCAAAATTGAAGACGTCGTGTCCGTGCCGGAAAGCGCAGGAAACGAGGCGCAGGAGGAAAGCGCGAGCCCGAGGATGTGGATCGACTTCTCGGTCGACGGTGTTGTCGACTCGGATGGCGACGGACTCACGGACGAAGAAGAGGAAAACGAGTACTTCACCGACCCCAAGAACCCGGATACCGACAAAGACGGTATCCCCGACGGTATTGAAGTGTGGACGGGAAGCGACCCGAAGAACGCGAGCGACCCGGCGGCTCTGGCAAAGGGCACGGTTGGCAAGGCCTACGGTCCGGCGCAGCTCGTTACGAGACTCCCCCAAGGCGACTCGATATCCGTCACCGAGAATTCGCTTCCTCCGGGGTTGAGTGTGTCAACCGACGGGCACGTCAGTGGTACACCGAACCGGGCGGGAACCTTTGACGTCCAAATTAAGTACACGCACGGCGGGCAGACCTACGCGTTTACTCGCCAGATCGTCATAGACGCAGCGCCCGCTTCGGGCGGAACCGGCTCTCTCGGCAGCCTCACTGGATGGCTCAGCTCGATCGGCCTTGGCTGGCTTGCGAACCTCATTGACGGAGGTAGCTCGGGCAGTGGATCCACCGGCTCCGGAGGCAACGGCTCGGAATGCAACCCAGCCGCGCAAAGTAATGCAGACGGCTCACTCGGCAGCGGCTCCGTCGACGCCGCCTCCCTCGGAGCGAATGGTTCGTCTTCGAGTTCGGCGTGCGCGGCGGGATCGCTTGGCAGCGCCGGCGGCGGTCTAGGGATTGTGCCACTTCTCGTCGGTGCGATCGCATTGGGCGTCACCGCGTACGTAGTGTTCAACGATCCGAACGTGCAGCAGCGACTGCGAGAAACCGGGCTCGTTCCCTACGTGGGGCAGCCCGCGGCATCGGCGCCGAATTCACAGAATTTCGCTCATTCTGCGGCCGTTGGTTCGGCCGGCCTCGACGCCGAGCAGCGGGCTGTCGGGCTCCGTGGTTCCCTTCCTGCGGCGTGGATTGCCGAGAACACCGAGATGCGCAACGTGTCTAACGAATCGCGTACTCCCGACTACCTGCTCTGGGCAGCCACCGGTCTTGCCGGGCTCGTGAGCCTTGCGTTGCTCGCAGGTCTCGTTCTCGCACGCCGCGCCGAGGGCTCGGAGTAACCTCGCTAGTTCGCGTCGATCGGCAGGTACACGCGGTTACCGGCCTCGGCGAACTCCTCGGATTTCTCGGCCATGCCGGCCTCGATCGCCTCGACCGTGTCGAGCCCATTCTCGGCGGCGTAGTCGCGAATATCCTGCGAGATCCGCATCGAGCAGAACTTCGGCCCGCACATGGAGCAGAAGTGCGCGGTCTTCGCCGGCTCCGCGGGGAGCGTCTCGTCGTGGTATTCGACCGCGGTGTCCGGGTCGAGGGCGAGCGCGAACTGGTCGCGCCAGCGGAACTCGAACCGCGCCGTCGACAACGCATCGTCACGCTCCTGCGCCTTCGGATGGCCCTTGGCGAGGTCCGCCGAATGCGCGGCGATCTTGTAGGTGATCACGCCGGTCTTCACATCGTCCCTGTTCGGCAGGCCGAGATGCTCCTTCGGCGTCACGTAGCAGAGCATCGCCGTGCCTGCCTGTGCGATCATCGCCGCGCCGATCGCCGAGGTGATGTGGTCGTAGCCGGGCGCGATATCGGTGGCAAGCGGCCCGAGCGTGTAGAACGGCGCCTCTTCGCACCACTCCTCCTCGAGACGCACGTTCTCGACGATCTTGTCCATCGGCACGTGGCCTGGCCCCTCGATCATCACCTGCACGCCGTAGGACTTCGCGATGCCGGTGAGCTCGCCGAGCGTGCGCAGCTCCGCGAGCTGCGCCTCGTCGTTCGCATCGGCGATCGAGCCCGGGCGAAGGCCGTCGCCGAGCGAGAACGTCACGTCGTAGTCCCGCAGGATCTCGCACAGCTCGCCGAAGTGGGTGTAGAGGAACGACTCCTGGTGGTGCGCGAGGCACCACGCGGCCATGATCGATCCGCCGCGCGAGACGATCCCCGTGACCCGCTTCGCCGCGAGCGGCACGTACCGCAGCAGCACGCCGGCGTGCACAGTCATATAGTCCACGCCCTGCTCGCACTGCTCGATGATCGTGTCGCGGTACAGCTCCCACGTGAGCTTTACCGGGTCGCCGTTGACCTTTTCCAGCGCCTGATAAATCGGCACCGTGCCGATCGGGACCGGCGAATTTCGCAGGATCCACTCGCGCGTTTCGTGGATGTCCTTGCCCGTCGACAGGTCCATCACGGTGTCCGCGCCCCAGCGGGTCGCCCACACCATCTTTTCCACTTCCTCGGAAATGGAGGAGGTGACCGCCGAGTTGCCGATGTTCGCGTTGATCTTGGTCATGAAAGCCTTGCCGATGACCATCGGCTCGCACTCGGGGTGCTTGTGGTTGGCCGGGATGACGGCGCGGCCGGCGGCCACCTCGGCCCGCACGAACTCGGGCTCGAATCCCTCGCGGGCCGCGATAAACCGGACCTCCGGCGTCACAAATCCCGCACGTGCCCAGGCCAGCTGGGTCGAAGCGCCGCCGGAGGGCAGCGGGTGGGTCCACCCCTCGCGCAGCCGCGGCAACCCGTCGGCGAGATCGTGGCAGTCCGAACCGTCCGCCGCGTAGGCGGTGTAAGGGCCGGAGGTGTCGTAGACGTCGAAAGTGGAGTCGTTGGTCAGCTCGATGCGCCGCCACGGAATGTGCAGCGTTCCGCAGTCGCCGGCGTCCTCACACGGGACGTCGACGAATGCTTTCGACGAGGAATAGATGGGACCGCATGTCACCGCATCAACAGGCGCGGTGTTCTTGGCCTCGCCCGGCTCGCGGGCGCCCGAAAGGGCCTCGGAGGCAGCAGCGGAATCAGCGGTCGCGAATGAATCGCTCATGGTGAGAAAAACTCCCTACGCCGGCATTACCCGGTCAGGTTCTACGGTCGACGGCTACGCTGCCGTCCTCTCAGCCCCGAGCAGAATTACGGGACTCCCGTGTGCGAGAAGATTCCATATTCAGTTGTCACGTTTCACGTCGGTGTGACGTGCGTCGCCGATACTACGCGGTTGTGCGCGCCGGCCGTGTGACAAGCAGATAGAACACGAGAATGCCGAGCACTGCGGCGCAGAGAACGCTGAGCACGATCCCCGCCGTCGTCGGCGCGTAGAGCTCGGACGTCGCCTGCACCCGCAGGATCTCGGTGCCCAGCCCCGACATGAGAACCGCGAAGAACACGTCCACCGCGCTCACCGCGGGGAAGAGGTGGTGGCCGTCGTTCTCGGTGTAGGCGAACGCCCAGGCGATGAGCCCGCACACGAAAATCGCGCCGCACAGCGTGATCACCGCGGGGCCCTTGGCCATCCAGCTCGTCGCGTTCCCGTCCACGTCCGACAAGGTGGCGATGAACTCGGGCAGCTCGTCCCACATCAGGATCGACACGCACACGGGGACCGCCAACGCCGCACCGAGAATCACGGAGATGGCGATGATGGCCTTGGGTGAACTACGCACGACCTCTCCGAAACCTCGAACGTCAACGGAACGAACAACGAGCAACGTCTCATTTAAGTTAACCGTTGTAGCGCGGTTTTCGAAGGAACTTTGGATTATCGGTGTTGCGCAGGCTATCTGTACAGCTCCGCCTGCATCTTCGGCGGCTTTACCAGCATCGCCTCCGCGTGTCGGGAGATGCCCGTGCTCACGGCTCGCAGCCACCCCCCGACAGCATCCCTGGCCTGCGGGGTGTCCGGGTAGCGGCAGCGCATGTGCAGCCCCGTGTCGTTCACCACAAACCACACCATGACGCCGGTCGTGCAGATACGCGCCGAGACATGCTGCGGTTCGAGTTCCGGGTCGATGTCGACGGGTAGCCGCCGGTGATCGAGCCACGACAACGCGAACATCCCCGGGGTGTGGGGCATCCCTCCCCACGGGCGGAGAAGCGGCTCGAGTGGATGAGTGCCGAGCGCGACGGCCTCCGAGATGCGCCGACCGCATTCCCGCGGATCGCCGGAGTCGCAGTCGAGGACGGAGTTGGTGATGAACCAGCCGACCGAATCGTGCCACGTGTCGCCGGTGCGGGAGTGGACGGGGAACACCGCGCGCAGTCCGTCGGCGCCGCGCTCCTGCAGTGTTGTGGTCATCTCGGCAACGGCGAGCGCGATCATCCGCGTACCGGCCGAGCGCGCGTGCGCCGCACATCGTTCCACCCCTTCGGTGTCGAGAACGTGGTGGACCTCGACGACCTCCTCCCTCGGGGCCGAAATATCCCCGAGCGGTAGCGGGAACACCGGCATCTCGCCGCTGCCCGCGGACATGATCTCCTCCCACCTGCGCCGCACGCTATCCGGGGCAGGCGGCCGGGCGGCGAGCTCCGCGGTGTGCCGGGCGAACGCGGGCGCCTGTGGGAGGTTCGAGCCCGGGGAAGGCGCGCCGTTCACGACATCGGCGAGGCACGCGGTGAAGTCCCGGACCACGATAAGAAGGGACCACGCGTCTACGTGGGCGTGGTCGAAGCCGATGACGACGGTCGGGCGCGAATCTCCGCCGCGGCCGCCTTCCGGTTCGACGACGCACAGCTCGTATGACGGCGCGGCGAAGGGATCGCAGGCGCGGTCGAACTCCCGGCGCAGTACCTCGCGGGGATCCTCGTCCGGCGCCGCCTGCGGTGTGGTCCACGCACCCCGGCGCACCTCTACGGATGTCAAGGTGGGAGGTCCGGCGTCATGGGTGGGGGTTTCCGTGGCGGGAGAGAACACGGTGTTGAGGGTGCCGTGGCGCGCGATGACGGCATGCCATGCACGCGCCAGGTCCTCGCGCGCCGCAGGGTGAGTCGGGCGGAAGGCGACCGCGATCCAGGACCCCGGGCGCGAGCCGAGCGAGACGTGCCGTTCCTGGTCGAACGACACGGGAACCTGTGCGTCCGGAACCGGCCGGACCTGCACCGAATAGCGGTGCACAGTGCCGGCGGCGAGATCCATGCGCGCTATGGTGGTAAGCCTCATTCCCTGAAATCTAGGGGAGCATAGTTACAGCAGGGGTCCCCGAATATGACGGACAAGAAAATTCGGCTGCCCGGAACCGATGCCCGGCTCGCCTACGACCTGCGCGGATCGGCCGGTGGGCCGGCGGTCGTGCAGCTCCACGGTCTCACTTCTTCACGGGCGCGCGACCGTGCTTTCGGGCTCGACCTCGGTTCGGCACTGGACGGCGCGCGGGTGCTGCGCTTCGATGCCCGCGGGCACGGCGAATCCACGGGCACCCGCGAGCCGGCCGACTACACGTGGGCTGCGCTCGCCGAGGACCTGTTTACCGTGCTCGACGAAGTGTTTCCGGGCGAGCGCGTGCACGGGATCGGCCAGTCGATGGGCACGGCGACGCTGCTCACCGCAGCGACGATGGACCAGGCGCGCTTCGCCTCTCTGACCCTAGGCATCCCGCCGACGATCTGGGACACGCGCGCGGCGCAGTCGGAGAACTACCTGCAGAACGCGGACTTCGTCGAGCGTTTTGGGCGCGAGGCCTTCAGGGAGAGCGAGCGCGGCGCGCCGCAGCCGCCCGCGGTGGACCCTGATCGCCCCTTCGTGCTGCCAGACGTGCGCGACGAATGGCTTCCGTCGGCGTTTCGTGGAGCCGCGGCCACCGACCTGCCCCCAGCCGATGACGTCGCGCAGCTGAACATTCCCGCCCTGCTTCTCGCGTGGATCGACGACCCCGCGCACCCGGAGTCCTCCGCCCGCGCGCTGCGCCGGGTACTGCCGGACACCGAGTTCGAGGTGGCCTCCACCCCCGCAGAGGTGAGCGCGTGGCCAGCGAGGATAGCCGAATTTATCGGGAGCGCTCCCCGGGCGTAACGGGCGTGGGTACCATACCGGAAACGTTGCTATCCCCGGGAGGCACCATGAGCGGCACTGCTTCGCTGACGCTGGTCGACAACACCGACAAGGCGCGCTTCGAACTGTGGGATAGCGACACGATGCTCGGCCTCATCGGCTACGAGATCGAACCGTCGAGCATGTCGGGGCCGAAGGTCTACCGACTCATGCACACCGTCGTCGAGATGAACTTCGGCCGCCAGGGGATCGCGCGGCTGCTCGTGACGATGGTGCTCACCCGGTTGCGCTTCGACGGTGCCCAGATTGCTCCCGTGTGCAGCTACGTGCAGCGCTACCTCGGCCGCTTCCCCGAATACAAGCCGCTCGTCGCACGCGGCCGTTAGTTCCTTGTAATGGGCCCACGGGGTGGGTCTGTCGATTGCCGATGCGTCGCGGGGCTCTCGAGATGTTGGTCCGACGCCGGACCTTGTGCCGAACATCACGGTTACATTTCGATTAAAAGTACACAGCCCTCTACATTTGTTACTTCCGCAGTTATGTCGACCGCGTCGGTAGTCCACATAAATAAGGACAACCTTTACTTTTGTGGAGTTCGCTCTCCGTTCACTCGGGGAATCTTGTGCGCTGTCGTGTGCTCGGTAGTGTCCGTTGGCGTCGTGAAGCGGCCGCCCCGCATCCACGTTTGGCGTAAGAAGCATGCCCCCTCATTCGTATGTTCTGCCGGGTGTCTCTGGCGGTCGAGTTCGCGCAAACGGGCCTTCCCCCAAGGTCCTTCGCACTCGATCGAAAGGTCCCTCGTGGTCATCCTCCTGGTAATAGCCGCCGTGTTCCTCATTGGCGTTCTATCTACCACCGCGCTGCATTTCCGGAGCCACCGTGCGCGGCTCCGCGACCTGGAAACAATCGTTCACGTCAACGGGATCCGCGGAAAATCCACAGTGACCAGGCTGATTCACGGCGCCCTTCACGAATCGGGTCGTACGACCGTCGCGAAGACCACCGGCACCTACGCGTGCGTGCTCGCCCCGGATAAGAGCGAGCACCCGATCATGCGCCGTTATGCGCCGAACATCCTCGAGCAGTTCTCGATCTTCGGTAGGTGGATCAACAAGTCCGTCAACGCGATGGTCGTCGAGTGCATGGCCGTGCGCCCCGAATACCAGAAGTTCTGCCAGGACAAGATCGTCCGCGCGGACATCGTCGTGATCACCAACGTGCGCATCGACCACACTGAGGAGATGGGCGAGACCCTCGAGGAAATCGCCAAGTCGCTGTGCTCGACGATGCCGCGCGGCGGCGTCGTCGTCACCGGCGAACACAACCCGGACGTGCTCGAGGTGATGCGTGCCGAGTGCGAGAAGGCGAACACCAGGCTCGTCGTCGCCGACACCGATCAGGTGAGCGACGAGCACGTCGGCTCCTACCGCTACCTGCAGTTCAAGGAGAACGTCGCGGTCGGGCTGGAGATCTGCGAGCTCCTCGGCATCGACACCGACACCGCGCTGCGCGGCATGCTCGCCGCCGAGCCGGATCCGGGCATGGTCACCGTCGACACGATTCCCATCGACGGAAAGCGCGTCCACTGGGTTCCGGCCTTCGCCGTCAACGACAAGGAATCGACGATCTCCGTGCTCGACGAGGTCGACAACATGCTGCCCGACGGTTGCCCCAAGATCGGGCTCCTCAACAACCGTAGTGACCGTGGTACTCGCGCCGAGCTCTTCGCCGAGATCGTGTGCGAGGACGTCGATCATCACTTCGAAAAGCTCGCTCTGCTCGGCGATCTAGAGCGGCCCGTCGCCGAGAAGATCGTCGGAAATGGCTGGGAGGACGAGGACGTTCTGCGCCTCGGTGCCGCGACCAATCCGAGCCGCGCCGAGCTGCTCGATTCCCTGGTGCACGCGGTTCCCGGTGACGATGTCGCGATCGTCGGCATGGTCAACATCCACTCCGCGCAGGCCGAGATGCTCATCGAGTACTTCGAGAACGCCGAGAAGGTGCCGTTCGAGAACACCGGCCGCGAGCCGGAGGGGCCGGACGAGCAGCTCATCCAGGCCAAGCTCGATCGCGAGCTTCTCGAGGAATACGAGCACGAGTTCGCCGAGTTCGGCGTCGACGTGCACGACGAAGACGACATGGCGGCGCTCGGTATCACCACGCCCGCCCCGAAGACCGAGTTCATCAAGTTCGAGGCGGCGCTCAAGGTGCTCGCCCGGCGCCAGAAGGTAAAGGCGGGTCAGAATTAATGGAAAGCCTTGTAGGTGACGTCGCGGATTACTACCTCGCCGTCGCGTTCTTTATCGGTGTCGTCGCCTCGTACGCGTTCCACCGGTTCACCTTTATCTCCCTCGGCGGGCTGATCTCGGTCGGATACCTGGCCGGCGCGCTTGTTCAGCCGCTCAACGTGATCGCCACAATCGTGCTGTCACTGGTGAGCTATTGGCTGCTCTACAATCTCGTGCTGCGCTTCTTCGTGTTGTCCTCGCGGCGCGCGTTCGAGCTCGGCGTGCTCATGGGCATGGTGCTCGGGCTCCTGTACGAGGTCGTCGTTTCGCAGTTCCTGTTCGAGCGCGGTTTCGATTGGGGCACGATGACCATCGTCGGGTTCATGGTTCCCGGCCTCATCGCCCACGAATTCAAGCGCCAGGGAGTCATGCGGACGCTGGTGCCGCTCGTCGCGATCGTGGCAAGCGTGGGAGCGCTCGCGCTCGGCATCACACTCGCATCGAAGGCGCTGCTCGGGGCCGAGGCCCTGTCGATGGACGCGCTGGCGGGCACCGAAGAGCTCGACTTCAATCGCATCGCGCTCGCCATGTTCGTGTCGGTGGTCGTCGCGGCGCTGCTCTCGGACTACCTCGGACTGCTCTCGGGTGGGTACGTCACGGCGGCGATCCTCGTGCTGACGATCTCGGGCTGGATTCCCGCGCTCGTGATTCTCGGAGCGGTTGCGGTGACATACGGATTCGTCACCCTCGCGTGCCACTACCTGCCGGTATTCGGTAAACAACGGCTCACGCTCGGCATCCTTATATCGGGCATCGTGACGATGGCCGCGCAGATGATCGTGCTCCAGCAGACGGGGCAGGCGGTGTTCACCGGCTTCGTCGTGGTCGCACTCGTGCTGCCCGCGCTGATCGCCAACGACGTGATCCGCGTCGGTGTGTGGCGCACCGGGCTCGGCATGGCGACGACCGGCGCTGCGGTCGCGGGCGCCCTCGCACTCGCGGGGTAGCGCTAGATCCCCGCGTCGGTACCGGGCAGCGGGTCGGTGGCGGCGCTCGGTTTAGGCGACGGTTCCGGCTCGGCTGACGGGGCCGCCGTATCGCTCGGGGCCGGTTCATAGGACGTCACGGGCGTAGCGGGCTGCGACGGAGCAGGAGTCGAGGCCCGCTCGCGGCTAGGTGCCGAACTACGGGATGGCCTTTTCTGATTCTGGCAATAGGACGGATCGGGCACCTGATGATCCGTTCGCGGGCAGCGGTAGGGATTCTTGCGGAGCACCTCCCTGCGAAGCTCTTCGCACTCGGGGTAGGGCCCTGAGGAGCCGTCAGCGAAAAACGCCGTGCCGGTCCAATTCCCGCCGCCAAAGATGCACTCGACGAACTTCTTGCCCTCGCCGTTCTCCTCGGAGCCGGCGGCGGGGGCTGCAGACTCCGCGGCGGACGAACTCGATTTCGCGGCCGCGGGCTTCGCGGATGTCGACGTGACCGTGCTGATCACCGTCGTCAACTCTGCATCCTGCTCGCCGCCCGAAGACGAGCACGCCGCCAGTAGAAACAGTGCGGCCACCGCCGCAACGCACCTCACCAGAATTGCCATGGCCGGCTCTTGCCTTTCCCCTGCGCCCCGCCACTCGGAGCGTGAATGAAAGGAACTTTATAACGCCGGCCCGACAGTTCCCAGGGGGTAGGGGAGTGGGACCCCCGCCGGTGCTCGCTGGCACTGCACCGACGCGGCGCTAACCCCCGCGAACCTCGCCCTCACGGCGCGGATCGGCGCCTCCGACGAGCACGCCATCGTGCCGCAGGATCGTTGCGGTGCCACTTGGCATCGTGGACTCCTTCGGATCGGGTCCGGGCCCGTCCAGCGCGTTGACCAGATCGTCCCCGGTGGATCCGTCCGTGGAGCCCCAACCCTTCTCGACGACCGACTCGGAGCGCGAAATCGCGCCGAAGTTGCGCAGGTCGGCGGCGGACTGTGGATCCATGCCCCAGTCGAGCATCGCGACGAGATTCTTGACGACGTACGAGGTGATCTCCGAGCCGCCGGGCGAGCCGGTGGCGAGGAACGGCTTGCCGATCGAGCCGTCCTCGCGTGCGGAGAACACCATCGTCGGCGCCATCGCGGTGCGCGGACGCTTGCCGCCCGCGAGCGCATTGGCCACGGGCTCGCCGTTCTTTTCCGGCTCGGTGGCGAAGTTCTCGAGGTGGTTGTTGAGGAAGAAGCCGCCGGCCATGTGGAACGAGCCGAAGTTCGACTGCAGGGAGGTCGTCATCGACGCCATGTTGCCGTCGCCGTCGACGATGGAGATGTGCGAGGTGCCCTCCTCCTTCTTGTCATCGGTCGTCGCCGGCTCCTTTCCGGGCTCGGCCGAATCCATCGACTCCTCGGGGTCGAGGAGCGCGGCGCGCTGTGAGAGGTAGCCCGGGTCGAGGAGCGAAAACGTTTCGCCCTCGGGCGGCTCTACGAAAGTAGGGTCGGCCGAGTAGGCGCTGCGGTCGGCAAGCGCGAGCCGCTCGGCCTCGCTGATGAGGTGGGCCGATTCTGGCGCAGGGTCTCCGCCGTCATCGGAGGGGGTTTCCGGGGCGGGGAGCTCGACGTTCTGCAGCGTCCCGAGCGCAGAGAGCACGGCGGTGCCGCCGGATTCCGGGGCGTCGGGGGCGC
>NZ_DYXM01000179.1 GCF_020742175.1 Dietzia timorensis | reverse complement strand
ACGGCGTCCCCCTCGGCGACGCGGCCGATGGCCTCGGCGAGTTCGGGGCCGGAAATGGTCTTGGTCACGTAGCCGCGGGCTCCCCCGCGGATCACCGAGATCACGTCCTCGGCGGCGTCGGACACCGACAGAGCGAGGAACTTCGGCGAGCCGTCCCCGAGCTGTTCGACGACCTGGCGGAGCACCGCGGGGCCGCCGCCATCGGGCATATGCACGTCGAGGAGGACGACGTCGGGCCGCGTCTCGATGATCGACTCGACCGCCTCGGCCACCGTTCCCGCACCACCGGCGACGTGTAGGCCTGCCTCATCGGCGAGCTCGGCGGTGACTCCCGCACGGAATACCGCGTGGTCGTCGACTAGGAAAACAGTGCACTCACCGGCAGCGTCTGGCGCAGACAACGGTTACTCCTCGAAGGGGTGGGCGCGCCGCGCCGGCCGGGAGGGAGCGCGCAGGCGGGCTGTTCTAGCCGACCTTCTCCTCCGACTTCGTGCACGGCATGCGGATGGCGATCTCGGTACCGGTTGCCATAGTACTGCGTACCCGCACCGAGCCCCCTCGGCTTTCGACGCGTTGGCGGATGGACATGGCCAGGCCCTTGCGATCGCCGGGAACCGTGTCCGGATCGAAGCCGATGCCGCGGTCCCGCACGAAGATCTCCAGCACTCCGCCGTCATCGGAATCGACTTCGCAGAACACGTCGGCGCGGTCGACCTGGGCATGTTTGGCCACGTTGACCAGCGCTTCCCGGGCCGCGGCGAGCGCAGCGTTCTCCTTTTCCGCGAGTGGGGCGTCGCCCCCGACGACCACCTGCGACACCGCGATCTCGTAGTTGTCCTCGATCTCCTCGCAGATGCGCTCGACGCCGGCAGCCACCGACAACGGGTCGTTCCGGCTCTTCTCGCCGGCCTCGAACAGCCACTGCCTCAACTCCCGCTCCTGACGCCGGGCAAGCCGTGTCACCTGGGCGGGATCGTCGGCGCGCTTCTGGATCAGAGCGAGCGTCTGCAGAACGGAATCGTGCAGGTGAGAAGCGATATTCGCGCGCTCGCGTTCGCGGGCCTTCTCGGCGCGCTCGGTCTCGACCGTACGGATCATCCGCATCCACAGCGGCACGGTGAGCAGCGCGATCCCGCCGAGCGTGACCACGACCGCAAGAACCGCCGAGCCCATTTCGGCGATCGATACCTCGCGCAGCAGAATCACCGCGAGGCCGAGGAACACCAGTGCGCCGCCACCGCCGAGACGGAACAGCGCGAATCGGTCCGACAACAACCCGGACAAGACGGAGGTGGAGCCGGACTCGGATTCGTCGGCCGCGTCCCCCGCAGAGTCGAGGGCCTGCCACACCACGGCAGCGCCGGCGGCGACGACGACCAGCGGGATCGCGACCATGAACAGCGCGGACACGAGCATCGACCCGGCGAACAGCGAGGCGACGATTCCGGCGAAGATCAACCAGTGACCGGTGCGGCGCTCGGAGTCGAGCTCGTCCTTCGACAGCTGCGGAGGAACCGGGCGCGAGGGCAGGAACATCCACAGGCCCGCATACAAAAGCCCACCGAAGAAACCGAGCATCGCCAGAACGACGAACGCCACGCGCACCTGCGTCGGGGACAGACGGAGATATTCGGCGATCCCGGCGGTGACGCCGCCGAGGATGCCGCGACGCGGGTTGCGGTAGAGCTTGTGCGGACCCGGATACCCGCGCCGCGCCACCGCATTACCGGGCACCGGCGCCGGCTGCTGCGGCTGGGCGGCGACCCGTTCGCGAGATTCGGGCGTGCGGGACACAGATGACATGTCTCCATCCAAGCAAACTTCTCCCGATGAAGAATCGGGGACAACCCTGGTATTCGCCGGCCCCCGGACCAATGAGTGGATACCCCCTCCGGGCCCCGGGGCGAAAGTTCAGGGTCTTCCCCAATAGCGGCCGGGCGGCGGGGCGACCACGATGGAAGACATGAACGACACACGCACCCAGGAACCGACTCCCGGCATGGCACGGGACTTCGGCGCCCAGCTCAAGGACCTGTGGGCCTCGCGCCCGGTTCGCCCCGCCGGGGACAAGAAGCTCGCCGGGGTCGCCACGGCCGTCGGCCACCGCTTCGACGTCGACCCCGTGCTCATCCGGGTCGTCTTCGTCGTCGCCGCCCTCATGGGTGGCGCGGGCCTCGCTGTCTACCTGCTGTGCGCCCTGTTGTTCAAGTATCAGGACGATGCGCTGCGGGTCCACGAGACGATGTTCCATCGCAAGGACGAGGGAAAAACCCTCTTCCTCCCCATCGCGCTCACGATCGCCGCGATTCTGGTCGGCCCGTGGGCGATCGGCGGTTCCGATGTGGACGTGCTCGCGTGGGTCATCATCTTCGTGATGTTCGCCGGGCTCTACGGCCTCTACCGGCACCGCCCGCAGCCGCCCGAGTACATGCGGTGGGCCTACACGAGGGACCCGCGAGAGGGCCTGCACCCGGCATCGCCGGCGTACATGATGACAAAGCCGCAGATGACGCAGTGGGAGCGCCAGGGGCGCCCCGGTCGTCCCGCCGATTACGGCCGAACCGGCGCCGCGGCGCAGGAGGACGAGAGCTTCTCCGTCTATGACGGCGAAGGCACTCCGCCGTCATGGGATCCGCTTGGAGCGGCCCGCTTCGCCTGGGACCTCCCCGATCCTCCGACCGCGGGAGCCGGCGATGGCGACAGCGACGAAGGCAAGGATGGTTGCCGCGGACCGGGATTGACCTGGCTCTTCATCACCTTCGCCGGTTTCGCAGGGCTCGGCGCATTCGTTCTCGGACGGTTCTTCGGTGTCCCCTCGGTGACGCAATCGCTCGCCATCGCGCTCGCCATCGTGGCACTGGGCATGATGATCGGGGCATTCAGAAAGCGCGGACTCGGGTTGCTACCGATCGCGATGTTGCTCGGCGCGGCCATGGCCGCGACCTCGTTCAACGGGCAGTACATCGGTCCGACGAACTTCAATCCGGAGGCCGAGGATTCCTTCATCGGCACGACGGAAAACGTCACGGCGACCGACGCACTGTTGGACGAGGGGATCAACGCGTTGGGCTCGAGCGTCATCCTCGACCTGTCCGATATCGGTGACAGAAGCATTAATACGGAAGTCAATGCGATCGGATCGACCATCGTGTTCGAGCGGCCCGCGGGCCATGATCTGCACATCGACTGCGAGGCCGCGGCGATGTCCGAGTGCGAAACACGCACCTATCCGGCCACAAAACCGCCCGCCGAAGGGGAGGCCCCGACCATCACCGTCACCGCCAATATGCTCGCCGCCGCCGTGGAGGTCCAGTAACAATGAACGACGAATACCGCACCAACCAGCAACCGTCCTACGGTGAACCGGACTTCGGCACACCGGCGCACCAGATCTACGAGGTCCGCCAGGACCCGATCGTTCCCCCTGGTGTCCCCTCCTATGCGGGCGGCCCCGACTTCGGCGGGCCGATCGCCTCAGGGCAGATGGCAGCCGCTACATTCGCGCCGGTGGCGCCGCCATCCATGGCTCCAAAACCGCAGCGCCGAGGCGGATCGGTCATGTATTTCCTCCTCGGCCTATTCATCTTCATGCTCGCAGTCGTCACCGTGGTGATCGGCCAATCCGCAGCAGGATTGCTGCTCGTCGCGGCCCCATTCATCGTCATCGGCTCGATCATCGTGTTGTTCACGATGAGACGCTGACTCGGAATGTAACGTTTCGGCAACTACACGCAATGACCCTGTGAGGGAACAAAATATCTGCTGACGCCCTCCCATTTGAAGACACAGAAATTCACGACTCGAACGTACATCGACGCGAAAGGCGAATCATGACCATCACCAGCGCCGTCTCCCCAGGCGGACTTCTACAGGCGGAGCTCGACGCCCGTGGCTGGACGGTTGACGAATTCGCCTCGAAGCTCGGCGTCTCCCCCTCCCACGCCGCCGAGCTTCTCGACGATCGCTGCACGTTGTCCGAGGACGACTCCGTCCGGATCGGCGAGGTCATGGGGTCGAGCCCGCACCTGTGGCTCAAGCTCCAAAGCCGCTACCAGAGCTGGCAGCAGATGGTCGGGCGGGCGAGCTAGTTCGACTCGTCGGGACTCCCCGAGGGGCGGAACGCCCCTTGCACAGCAATTAACACATGTTGTTAAATGTGTTGATGGTGAAGACAACCCCGACCTTCGAGCCATTCGATCCGGCCTTCCTGCAAGATCCCTATCCCGCGTATTCGGCGCTGCGAGAATCCGATCCCGTGCATTTCCACCCCTCGGATCCGGAGCATGACCGGCCCGAATTCTGGGCGCTGAGCCGCTATGCGGACATCGTTGCCGCAGTCCGAGATCCGGAGGTATTTTCCTCCGCGCACGGGCTCACGTTCTACGCCGACGAGATCGCAGCACTCGGCCTCGCGCCGACACTCGTGATGATGGATCCACCGGAGCATTCGCTCAAACGCAAACTCGTGGCCTCTGGATTCTCTCCGCGCCGGGTTGCCCGAACCGAGGACACGATTCGCTCCTTCGCTCGGGAGCGGCTCGCCGAGCTCGCCGAGCGCGCACGTTCGGGCGAGACCGTGGACATCCACACGCGGTACTCGGCCACGATCCCCACTTTCGTCCTCGGGTTCCTACTCGGCATCCCCGCCGCCGATCGCCCCCTTCTCGATCCGTGGGTATCAGCGCTCACCACGATCCAGGACAACGGCTTCGCGTTCGGCGGACTCGGCACGTCGGCGGTATCCGCGGTGGCGGAGATGTTCGAGTACTTCGGCGAGCTCGTCGACGCTCGCCGAGCCGATATCGACGCCGGCCACGAGGTCCCGGACGATCTCATCACCGGACTCCTCCGCGCGGAGTACGACGGCGAACGCCTCAGCGACTGGGACGTTCTGGGCTTCTGCTTCGTCATCGTCGCCGGCGGAAACGACACCACGGGCAACCTCATCTCGCACACGATCGCCCAACTCACCGAGCACCCCGCGCAGCGCGCCGAGGTGGCGGCGGACCCCACGCTCATCCCCGGCGCCCTGATGGAATGTCTGCGGCGCGAATCCTCGGTTCAGGCGCTCGCGCGAACGACGACCCGCGAACTGAGCATCTCCGGCGTCACGATTCCGGAGGGGTCGAAGGTGATGATGTACTACGGCTCCGGCAACCGGGACCAACGAGAATTCGGCCCCGACGCCGCGGAGCTGAACATCCACCGCGAGTTCATCAGCCACCTCGCGTTCTCGCAGGGCCCGCATTTCTGCATCGGTTCGCATTTCGCCAAGCTGCAGGCGCGGGTGGCCCTGGAAGAGCTGTATGCCGCCTTTCCTGCGATTTCCGCTGACGGCGGAGGCGCGAAGCGCATAGGGTCTCCTTTTACCCGGGGTTTTCGCAACCTCCCCGTGTACGACCTCGCCGCGACGGCCTCGTCGACCGCCGCCGGCTAGTCGATGTCGCCGGCAGCGTGTTGGAGGGTTCCCATGTCGAAGGTTCGGTCCCTATTCTCGGTCGTCGTGGCGTCCGCGCTGGCGTTCAGCGCAGCCCCGCTCGCTACGGCTCCGCTCGCCGCGGCTCAGTCCGCGCTGCCCCTTCCTCCGGCGCCGCCGATGGACCAGCGTCTCGAGGCGGTACTCCCCTCGCCGAGCGGGGACGCCTTCTTCGACGCGCCGGCCGTGGACTCCGCCGCCCTCGCCGCTGCGGCACCGGGCGAGGAGTTGGATCGCCGGGACGTCACCGCTATGGCGGCACCCATCGCGGGCGCGCCGATTTCCCGCGCGACGCAGTTCCAGTTCCGCACGACGGCGGCGGACGGCACACCCACCTTCGGGACGGCGACACTCCTCGAGCCCCCGGGCGCAGGGGCGGCACCCGGTGACGAACTCGAAGGCAACCCTCTACTTGTGTATAACTCGGCGATCGATTCGCTCGGCCGGCGTTGTACCCCGGGCTTCTCGTACGCCAACGGGGACCTCGCCGCCGGCGTATCCCCGATACGTCGGCTGATGGAGTCCTTCCCGCCGATGATCGCCGACGCGCTGCGCTCGGGGACCGCGGTCCTCGTGCCCGACCACCAGGGGCCGTCGATGGCCTACGCGGACCCGCAGACGGCCGGGTACACGATTCTCGACGCCTCCAGGACCGGGCCGATTGGCCGTGCGGAACGACTGGGGTACACCGGTTATTCCGGCGGCGCCATCGCCTCGCTCGGCGCCGGCAAGCTCGCCACCGAGTATGCACCGGAAGTCGCGGAGCGCCTGGAGGGCGTCGCCGTCGGCGGAGTGCCCGCGGACTTCGAAACGCTGATGACGAGCATGAATGAGAACCTCGCCGTCGGCCTGCTCGGCGCCGCCACCCTGGGAGTCGCCCGGGCGCACCCGGAGATGCTCGACCTGCTCACCGACGAGGGCGTGCAGATCGCCTCCGCGGTGAAGGACTCCTGCATGGACGAGGTCTCCCTCGCGGGCGCAACGCTCGTGGACATCGACCAGATCGCCACCCCGGGCGCCCTCGAGTCCCCGACCGCCGAGAAGATCTACGACCTAGCGCGGATGAGCGACCGCGCGATCCCCTCGCCGCTGTACATCTACCACGGCCGCGATGAGTTCTGGGTGCCGCTCGGACCTGTCCGCGAGCTCGCTGATCAGCAGCGCGATCTGGGCGTTCCGGTGACAATGCACGAGGTTCCCGGCGAGCATCTACTCGGCATGTTCACCGGATATCCCGAGGCGAAGGACTGGATCCACGCGGCGCTGCGCGGTTGATCGGTGTTCGGCATCGACAGCCAGGGGATCGACGACCCGGTGTCGAATTCGCCGCTCATGGTGACGATCAGCAGGTTCCAATTCGCCCTCGCCGAGACCTCGCCGAGGTATCCGGAACTTCTTCTCACCTCCGCGCATCGTACGGACTGTAATCA
>NZ_DYXM01000178.1 GCF_020742175.1 Dietzia timorensis | reverse complement strand
GGTATTTTCTGCGCACAAACGGACAAGCGACCCTGCGCGCGGCGCGGTTACCGTGGAAGCAGCCACCGAACCGCGAGGAGAACTCCCGATGTCCGACGTCAGCACTACCTCCCAGAAGATCGTCCCCAACGTCTGGTCCAACCAGCGAGCCGAGGAGCAGGCCGAGTTCTACGCAGACGTGTTTCGCGATTTCTCGTCCGAGGTGACGGGCCGATACCCGACCGAGGGCCTGCCCGACTTCCAGAAAGACATGGCCGGCAAGCCGGTCACGGTGGACCTGCAGCTCGCGGGCACTCGGATTACGATCATCAACGCCGGCCCCGAGTTCGAGCCGAACCCGTCGGTCAACTTCATGCTCAACTTCGACCCGGTGCTGTATCCGGACGCGAGCGAGTACCTCGACGCGGTGTTCGACAAGCTCGCCGACGGCGGTTTCGTGATGATGCCGAAGGACGAGTACCCGTTCAGCAAGAAGTACGCGTGGGTGATGGACAAGTTCGGGGTGAGCTGGCAGCTCATCCTCACCAATCCCGAGGGCGAGCCGCGCCCATTCGTGCTGCCTTCGCTGATGTTCTGTGGCGCGGCGCAGAACAAGGCGCGCGAGGCCGTGAGCTCCTACATCGAACTGATCCCCGAGTCGAGCTGGGGCAGTATCGCCGAGTACCCGGAACAGACGGGACCTGCCGAGGCAGGGGACATCGTGTTTTCCGATTTCCGGCTGGCCGGGCAGTGGTTCACCGCGATGGACTCGGCGGTCGAGCAGCCGTTCACGTTCAACGAGGGCATGTCGCTGATGCTGGCCGCGCACGGACAGGACGAGATTGATCGCTACTGGGCTGCGCTTTCCACGGTCCCCGAGGCCGAGCAGTGTGGTTGGTGCAAGGACGCCTACGGGCTCAGCTGGCAGGTCGTTCCCGACAATATGGACGAACTCATGTCTCGGCCGGGCGCGTACGAGGCGATGATGCAGATGGGCAAGCTCGAGATCGCCAAGTTCTAGAGGCGCTACTCGTCGAGATCGCGCGTGTCTGTGTCCGGATCGAGCTCGGCGCCGGTCATGAACACCGCGCGCGCGATCGTCATCGACGCGATGGTCACGACGACGAACGTCGCGAACACGGCAACAAGCGCCTCCGCGAGCACGACGAAGCTGAATCCCTCGCGAACTGTGACATGCGCGAACGCGGCGACGATGAACAACACCATGCCGAGCCCGGTCGCCACGGACATCGTGTTGATCCGGCCGAGCGCGTCGTGCACCCGGTTCACGGCCAGCGTCGCGGCGAGGAAACACAGCGCGCCGAGGATCGCAGGCACCCCGACCGCGAGGTCCGTCCACACCGAAGAAGAGAAATCGCTGCCGGTCATCTACGCCCCCTCGAGATCATCCGCGCGAGCGCGACGGTGGACAGCACGCCGATGAGCGAGCCGAGAAGAACCACGTCCACAGCCACTGCCGAGCCGCGCCACATGACGAACACGGTGAACAGCGCAAGCGCGCCGAAGAACACCATGTCCGCGAGCACGATCCGGGTGGCGTCGTCGGGCCCGAGAACGATCCTCACCACGGTGCCCACGAGGGACAACGCCAGGATTCCCAGGGCCACGCCCAACAGCCAGGCGAGCAACACACTCATCGCTTCGCTCCCTTCGCTTCGGCCGCCTTGCGGTTTTCCGGCGATGACGGCGGAGAGAGCACCGTCAAAAGACGCCGTTCCATTTCGGCGATCTCGGCGACGATCTCCTCGCGGTCCCCTCCGAGGACGCAGTGGACATACAGTTCGTCGTCCCCGATCCCGAGGACGAGCGTCGACGGGGTGACGGTGATCGCCCACGACAACGCCGTCGCCTGGAGGTCGCTCTTTCCGACGAGGTCGTAGCGCACGATGATCGGCGGCCCGATCGGCGCGGGTGAGAACGCCGCGCGGATCACCCCGAGCGTGGCCAGCAGGATCTGCCACCCCATCCACGCCGCGACGACGGGGGCGTTGGCTATCTGGCGCAGCATCACTGGTCGCCTCCCTCGGCGCCGACAGTTTCGGCCGCGTCATCGCCGGCGAGCTGCCGGAAGTCGGCGTCTTGGTCGAGCGGCGGCACCATGTACTCACCGTCGATCGCATCGGAGCCGAGTACCGCCTCGACATAATCACGAGAGTCGATGAGACCGACGACGGCGCGGTCCACGGTCTGCGCGAGCGGCTGGTAACCGAAGAACATCGCGATGCTAGCCGCCGCGAAGATCATCGCCGGCGCCGTCAGCGCGACGGACATGCGCCGGGGTGGCGCCACCGTCGTTTCAGCGTGTTCTTCGGGATCGGCGGGCTCGTCGTCAGCGTCTTCAGTGTCGGCGTCCTCGGTGTCCCACATGGTGTGCTTCCACAGGCGGATCATCGCGATCAGCCCGACGAACCAGCCCACGCACACGACGCCGAGCATTATGAGACCCGGCCAGCCGCCAGCCATCGCGCCGGCGCGCACGACCTCGAATTTCGCGACGAGCCCGCTGGTGAGTGGAAGGCCGACGAGCGAGGCGATGAGCACGATCGTCACAAACGCCATCGGCCTCTCGCGCCACCACATTCCGCGCAGTGCGCCCGGCCCGGTGAGCCTCGGCGCGCTGTAGTGGTGCTCGAACGCGCCGAACGCGGAAAGCAAGCCGCCGATGGTGAGCATGTGGTGGATCATGTACACGATCGCGCCGGTGAGCGCGACGGCGACGATGGACGTCGCCAGTTGCGGCCCCTGCTCGCCGGCCACCTTCGTCGTGCCGACGGCGAGGGACGCGAGGATGACGCCGACCCCCGAGACCATCTGCCACGCGAGCACCCCGCGGATGCGCGAACCGGATGCCGAGGCGATCGCACCTACCAGCGTCGTCGTAAGCGCCGCGGCGAGCATGATCCAACCCCACGCAGGGTCGAGGTCGAATGCCGTGGTCCAGATCCGGATCACGGCGTACAGCGCGACCTTCGTATGCAGGCCGGCGAACAGCGCCATCACCCCGGAACTCGTGCTCGGGTACGTCTGCGGCAGCCAGCCGTGGACGGGCACCGCGCCGGACTTGATGCACAGTGCCAGCACGACGAGGCCGAGCGCGAACGCGAGACGTCCGTCCTCGCGCGCAGCACCGGCGAGCGCTGCAAGGTTCACCGACCCCGACACCGCGTAGACCAACCCGACGCCGGCAACGAGCAGCGTCGAGGTGAGCAGGTTGATCACCACGAACAGCCGGCCCGCGGCGATCCGCTTTGCCCCGCCGGCGAGCGCGAGCAGCGCATACGAGGGCATGAGCATGACCTCGACCCACACGAAAAGGTTGAACAGGTCCGCCGTGAGCAGGGCGCCGTTGACTCCGCCGAGCAGGAGCAACACGAGCGCGGGGAAGAAGCGGGAGCGGCTTATCTCTCCGGTCGCATCGGAAAGCCAGATCGCGAGAATCGCGACGCCGGAACACACCGCGAGCATGAGCGCGGAAAACGTGTCGGACACGAACGGGATCGCCACCCCGGGCACGTACGCGCCGAAACCCACGGCTTCAACGGGCGTAGAGCTGTGGTGGATGATGAGCGCCACGCCACCCACGAGCGCTGCCAGCGGCACCGCATACACCAGTGCCCGTCGCGCCCAGAGCCACGGGGACAACACGGCGAGCGCAGCGCCGATGATGGGGACGCCGAGGAACAGCGGAAGGAGAGTGCCGACGTCGGTCATGCTCTACCTCCCGTCGCCGGCGCGGCCTCGGTGTCGTCGTTGCGGCCGATCACCGCGATCGCGCACATGAAGATCGACACCGCCATCGAGATGACGATCGCGGTGAGCACGAATGCCTGCGGAAGTGGATCGGCGGCCTCGTCGATACCGGTGCGGCCCTCTAGAGGTTCACCACGCCACGCGCCGACGCCGGTGGCGAGGAGCAGCAGGTTGACCCCATGGCTGAGCAGCGTCAGTCCGAACACCACGCGCAGCATGTCGCGTTGGAGCATCAAGTACGTCGCGCCCGCAAGGAGCACACCGATCGTCACTGCGAGAATCATTCGGCAGCCTCCTTTTCGGTGTCGCGGGGTCGGGTGGCCTCTTCGGGCCTATCGTCGTCCGGCGCAGTCGACTCGCTTTCCCTCGCGGGTTCCTCGCCGTTCGGGCGTAGCCTTCCCATACCGAGCAGGTTGATTGTCAGCATCACGAGTCCGAGCACCGCGAAAGACACACCGAGGTCGAACACGAGCGAACTCGACAGCGCAATCCCCGCGACCTCCCAATGCCTGGGTTCGAGGAACGTGCCCCACAGATAACCGGCCACGCCGGTGCCGCCGGCAAGTAAGAGCCCAATACCGATGACGACGGACGGGGTATTCTGCCTGGTCAGCGGGCGGTCGGTGTCCCTGGACAGGTAGATCAGTGCGACGGCCGCCGACGCGACGAGCGCCGCGATAAAGCCGCCACCGGGCTTGCTGTGCCCGCGCCAGAACAGCAGCGCGGCCACCGCCATCAGCACGGGAGCCGCGAACCACACGACCAGCCGTAGCGGAACGGTGTTGCGGCGGACGTCGCCGAATGCCCGGCGGACCCGCTCGGGGCGGCCCTCCAGCTCGGTGAACGGCGTCTCGAGTGAGTCGCCCGGGTCTAGGTAGCGCCCGCGCATCGAGGCGATCACCGCGGCAATCGCTATGCCGGCCATGCCGAGTACGGACAGTTCGCCGAAGGTATCCAACGCGCGGAACTCGACGAGGATGACGTTGACGACATTGTGCCCGCCGCTGATCTCCTCGGTGTTCGCGAGCAGGTATTCGCCGAGGTCCGAGCGTTCGCGGCGCGAGGTGAGTACGAGCGTTCCGACGGTCGCGCCGACCCCGACGAGTGCCGCCATCACGAGGCCGGCCGAATGCCGTCCACGCGAAGGTCGGCGGAAGTGCGTCGGGAGTCGGCGCAGAACGAGGAGGAACACGATTACCGTGATCGCCTCGACCATGAGCTGGGTCAGGCCGACATCCGGCGCGCCGAGGCTGAACATCTGCACGGTCACCGAGATGCCGACCGCCGACAGCAGCACGACAGTGGCCACGCGCGAGCGGGTGACGCACATGCCGATCACCGCGACGACGATGGCGAGAAGCAGGACCACATCGGACACGCGGCTCAGGTTCGGCTGCAGCGGCGGCAGCATCGCAGGACCACCGGAGCCGAACATCGCGAGGAGTCCGATCACGGCGAGCCCGCACATCGTCGCCAGTAGCGCGCCGACGTGCCGGGCGGGCGAATCGGAATCCGTGAGCTTCGCGAGCGCGGCCCCGGCGAGCGTGACCTCGCGGTCCAGCGCATCCGAGGCGCCCGCCCCGTCGAACGGGAGCAGCGGGCGGTTCAGGGCCCGCTCGATCGGACGCCGCCACCACGCAAGCAGCGCACCGACGACGATGACGACGGAGGTGATGGCGATTTCGATGCCGAACCCGTGCCACAACGCAAGGTGGGAATGGTAATGGGAGCCGGGGATCGCGGCCGCCGCGAAGGCATCGAGGAACCCGTCGAGTGGGGCCATCCAGAACGCCAGCGGGAGGCCGACGAGCGCAGGGATCGCCGCAGCCCACAGCAGCACCGGAGACACCTTGTGGATCGACGCGGCCGCGCCTTCGGGGGCCTTCGACGTGGATCGGTCCTCGTCGACGAACGCGGCGAGGACGATGCGCGCGCAGTAGGCGAATGTGCCGATGGCGCCGACAGTCGCTGCGGCCAGGACGATCCAGCGCCCTCCGCCGTCATCCAGCGAGGAAAACGCGGTGAGCATGGACTCCTTCGACACGAATCCGAGGAGGGGCGGGATCCCCGCCATGCCTGCGGCGCCGACGAGCGTGGCGACGAACGCGACAGGCAGCTTCCGGATGCGCCCTGGGATTCGTCGAAGTTCGCGGATGTCGCGGGTGTGGGTGGCGTGGTCGACGACGCCGATGAGCATGAACAGTCCGGATTTGAACAGCGCGTGGGCGAGGGTGTGCAGTGCCGCGGCGGCGAGCGCCGCGTCGGTGCCGACGCCGATCGCCGCGATAATCCAACCGAGCTGCGACACCGTCGAGTACGCCATGAGCTGCTTGAGGTCGAACTTCTGCAGGGCGAAGATCGCGGCCATGATCGCCGTGCCGAGGCCGAACGAGATGAGCAGTGTGCGCCACAGCGAGATGTCGGCGAATGCGGGGGAGAAGCGCATCGCGAGGAAGATACCCGCTTTGACCACCGCCGCGGCATGCAGATACGCCGAGACCGGGGTGGCTGCGGCCATGGCGCCGGGGAGCCAGTAGTGGAACGGCCACTGCGCCGATTTGGAGAACACGGCGACGGCGACGAGTACGGCGATGAGCGCGGCGATCTGCGGCTCGTCGCTCCACATGGGCCCGGCGAGTGCCTCGGAGATCCGGTCGGTGCCCGAGTACATCCACACCAGAGCGATGGCGGCGAGAAGGGCGAGTCCACCGGCGAATGTCGCGGACAGGGTGCGCATCGCCGAGGCGAAGGCCGGGCGGCCGGAGGTGAGGATGAGCGCGAAACTGGCCAGCGAGGTGAGCTCCCAGCCGACGTACAACACCGCGAGCGAGTCGGTGAGCACCAATAGCAGCATCCCGAACGTGAACACGGCAATGAGCTGGTAGAAGGCATATCCCGGGGCCTTTGCGAGCGGGGTTCCCGGTGGCGGTTCGGTGTGTGCGGGGATCGTGCCCGCCTCGGCGGGGGCGGTCTTGTCGAAGTACGCCGTGGAGTAGACCAGAACGATCGCGCCGATCCCGAGGGTGATGAGCGCGAAAAATATGCCGATGGGCTCGGCAATGAAGACGGCGTCCCAGCCTCGTGCGGGAACCCACGGGATCGATGCCGTCGAGCCGGTGCCGCCCGAGAAGACTGTTCTCGCTTCAGGAACGAGCGCGGCGAACCCGGCGATGTAGAGGATCGCCAGGGGCCAGCCCGCTTGCCGTCCCATGAGGCGGGACAGCGGCCACGCCAGGCCGGTAGCAAGGGCTGACGCTCCGATTCCGAGAAGAAGCGTCATAGAAATACCTTAACAATGGCGAGGTGGCGGTCCGGGAGTCAGCCAAACGAACGCTGGGGAAAGCTCACCCGCCTGCGCATGCGGCGAAGGCGGGTGAGCGGAGCGCGAGAGACGCCGGAAGGTGGCGTGGTCGGGTTACTTCTTGTACCCCGCCGGCTCGGCGCCCTCGGCCGGATCGACGCCGGCCTCGCGGAGCATCGGGACGTCGGTGAGTATGTCCGGGATGCCGAACGCCTTGATGAGATCGTCGGCGTAGTAAGACAGCGAACGGCACAGCCGGTTATAGGACGCCGTCGCGGCCTTCGTCCGCTCGGTGGTGAGTCGGTTGTGCTCGAGGAACCAGCCCTTGTTCTTATCGACGATGTCGAGGAAGTAGAGGTCCAGCAGCGTGTCGAGTACCTCGGCGGTGTTCGGGTCCTCCTCTTCGATCTTGTCG
>NZ_DYXM01000177.1 GCF_020742175.1 Dietzia timorensis | reverse complement strand
GGCGAGGCCCGCCGTCATCAAGCATGCAGAGGCGATGCATGCGCCGACGCGCGTGGTGAAGGAGGCAAGACGGGGAGACTTCGCGATCGGCATGAATCGATGGTAACGCCGTCAAGTGTGGTGCGGATCATAATGCGTGGGATCCGCCGCCCGGGGGTGATGCGGTGGGACTTCGTGCGCTACGACAGGGGTGAAACGTGGAGGTCAGGCGTGCGCAGCATCGTATTCGCGGCCGTACCGGTTGGCCATCCAGGCGCACACGATGAGCTGGATCTGGTGGAAGATCATCAGCGGCAATACGAGCAGCCCGATGGGTTGACCGGCGAAAAGTACGGCAGCCATCGGCATGCCCGTGGCCAGCGACTTCTTCGAGCCGCAGAACTGCACCACACGCTGATCGGCGACCGAGAACCCGAACAGGCGGCCGGCGAGTGCGGATAGCGACAGCACGATCGCGAGCAGGACGCAGCACACGAGCACGAGCCAGCCCGCCTCGGCCCACGTGATCTGGGAGAACATTCCCTCGGCGACGGCCTCGGAGAACGCCGAGTAGACCACGACCACGATGACGGCCTTATCGAACAGCGAGATTCGCGGTCCGATGCGGTCGGTCAGCGGAAGCACCCAGCGGCGGCACAGCTGGCCGAGCACGTACGGCAGCAGCAACTGGGCGAAGATCTTGAGCACCGAGGAGCCGTCGATGTGGACTCCCGAGGTCGCCGACATGAGTGCGATGACCAGCAGTGGCGTGACGAAAACGCCGATGAGGTTCGAGGCGGAGGCCGACACGATGGCGGCCGGGATGTTGCCGCGCGAGATCGACACGAACGAAATGGATGACTGCACGGTCGAGGGGACGAGCGTGAGGAACAGCAGGCCCGCGGCGAGGCCGGTGCCGAGCAGCGGCGTCAGGGCGAACTGGCCGAGCAGCCCCAGAATCGGGAACAACACGAACGTGAACACGGTGACGGTGAGATGCAGTCGCCAATGCCGCAGGCCCTCAAGCGTTTCGCGCGGCGACATGCGTGTGCCGTAGAGGAAGAACAGCATGGCGATCCCGGCGATCGAGATCCAATTGACCGCCTGCTCCCCCGCCCCCTTCGCGGGCAGCAGCGCCGCAACGACAACAGCGAGAAGAATCGAGGCGATGAACCAATCGAGACCGAACTTCTTCAGACCCCTGCCTATGCGCCGCACGAATTCCATTGCCCCATTCAATCGCCAAAGCCTGAGCAAGACCAATCGGAATCACCCCGCGATTCGAACTCGGCGGTAATCTCGCAGGCGTGAATGAGCACAGCGGACGCCGTGATGCGGCGGCGAGCCACGAGGCCGGGGTCCGGACGGCTTCCGGTGCCGAGGTTGGCGCGGTGCCCGATGCCGAGATCCGGGATGCGGCGCCAGGTGAGCGCTGGCGTCCCCGCTCGCTCCGCGAAGGCACGGACCCCGACCCGAGGTTCACGCTCGCCAACGAACGCACACTTCTCGCGTGGTTGCGGACCTCGATGGCACTCATTGCCGGCGCGGTCGCGCTCGAGGCCTTTGTCTCGGATGCGATTCCGCGCGCCGTTCGTATGCCGTTGGCGATCGTCCTGCTCGTTATCGCCGCTGCTCTGGCGATCTATTCGTTCCGTCGCTGGCTACGGATGGAATCGGCCATGCGTCAGCGGCGCCCACTCCCCGCCCCCGCCGGTGCGCTCATTCTCGTCGCCGGAGTCGGAGCTGCCGCATTAGCGCTGGTCATCGGCATCCTTTGGAATGCGTAGGCGACAATGGGGGCGCACGAGGAAAACATAAACCCTTCGGGTGGCGGGGGCGCCGAAGTCGGCGGGGCCACTCGCCCACATGGGATCGTCCTCGCGGCGAAGGACACATTGCCGCCGCCGGACCCGGGCCTCCAGGCCGAGCGCACTTCCCTATCGTGGGTGAGGTTGTGGACGGCGACCGCCATTGCATTAGCGGTGATGGCACGACTGACTCTCATGCTTTCACCCTGGTTGACGGCCGTTTTCGCGGTCCTCGTCGTGATCCCGATGGGCGGGCTCGCGCTTTTCGAGCAGGGGCACATCGCGCGTATCCGCTGGTTCCGGCACACGGAGTTCAACATCAGTGGTTCCGGAAAGCCCGAGGTGCTCGAGGGCCACATCCGCTACCGATGGGTCCCACTCGCGGCGATGACGACGCTCTGCGTGGTTCTTTCGCTCCTCGCGCTTGTCTTGCTTGTGCTCCTTTACGTGCTCTGACCGCGTCGGTTGCTGCCGATCGGTGCGAGCGCTGGTCGAACACCACCTAGCGGTTACTTTGCGTGCCCGTTTGGCCGAGATCCGGACCATTTCGTGGTGTATACGAGTCCGAGGAGCTGCGAAGGCGTCCGAATTCGCGCGGACAACGGGATGTGCAGCGAAACCGGGAGGCCGGCAGGCCCCTGCAACACCCGGCCCCGGAAAGCCCCTAGTCCAGCTTCTCCCCGAGCGCGACGCGCACGAGATCCTCGATGTGCGGATCCATCGTGTCGAGCGTGGGCACCGGCGACGTGGAATCGTCGAGCAGGAGCGGGAGTTCGGTGCAGCCGAGGATTACGAGCTCTCCGCCGTCATCCGCGGCGAGGCGGCGAATGATGTCGCAGAACCCCTCGCGCGTGTCCTCGCGCACCACGCCGAATTCGAGTTCGCTCGCGATCTTGTCCTGGATGTACGCGATCTCGTCGGCATTGGGCACGGCGACGTTGATGCCGTCCGCGCGCAGCGGCCCGGAAAGGAAATCGCCGACCATCGTGAACTCGGTACCGAGCAGGATCACCGAGCTCGCGCCACGCGCGCGGATCTCCCGGCGCGTCGATTCCACGGAGCTGACCAGCGGCAACGGCGATTTCTCCGCGAGCCGGTCGAAGACCACGTGCGGCGTGTTCGCGGTGAGGGACGCGACCTCCGCGCCCGCCGCCTCGAGGCGTTTGACGCCGGAGAGCAGGTAATCGGCGAGGCCGTCCCAGTCCTCCCGACCGGCGAACTCGAATACGTCGAAGGCGCTGAGCGACTCGATGGTCATCGGCGCGAGCAGGTCCGGGCGCGTGGCCGCCTGCACGCCTTCGATGATCCGCCGGTAGTAGACGAGCGTCGACTCTGGTCCGGTTCCGCCGATCAGTCCCAATTTCTTCAAGCTAGACATGCGTCCTCCCTGGTAGCCGATACATTCGACTGTACAACTCGACGGAAGGGCGCGAGCGCGCTCAGTGCTGGTGCGAACCCTCCGGCGCGCACATGCCCTTGAGCGAGCAGCTGCCGCAGCCGCCGGTCACGCCGCAATCCGAGGCGGGTGAGCCTGCCGCAGCGCCGACCGACGCGGTCGCGGCGTCCGAGGATTCGGCCGCTCCTCCCCCGGCCGAGCAGCACGACGACGACATCGCGTTCGGGTCCATCGACTCGGGCAGCGTGCCGGTGCGGCGCGCGTTGTCGAGCCAGATCGCGGCGGCCTTCGAACCGGAGAGACCGGCGAACGAGGCCATACCGAGCGCGACGAGCACCCCGAGCACGGCAACAATCACAGCCACCACGCCGTCGACAAGAAGGAGGCCGAGGCCCGCGAGAACCAGTGCCCCGCCGGCAGCCAAAAACCCGGGAGCTGCGGCTTTATTCGAAATTGTCCACGCTTCCGGCGACTCGCGGGTCTCGGGCGTACGCACGCCGAACCAGGAGTTGCCGGGAAGTCGCTCGCGAAGGGCGGCGATGCCGCCGGCCAGGAGCGCCGCACCCAGGACGAAGAACACGACCTGGAACAGCACGCTCACCACAAAAGTTGCCGTAGTGTCCACGGCCCCAAGGGTACGCCCACCAGGGCCGAATACCCATTCGGGCTTAGACTGGTGGGGTCGATACGCTAGCGGAGTAGCCCTGGCACGCCCGGGCTCTCGAGTGGCGGCGCAATCAGCGCGCACAGCAGCGCACGAATTACACGATCGAACGAAGCATAGGGGCGATTAGGCACAGTGAGCACCTCCAGCGACAACGTCCAGCCCACCGCCGGCGAGTCCGGCCCGGCTTATCGCTACAGTGCCCGCCTCGCGGGCGAGATCGAGCCGCGGTGGCAGGCCGAGTGGGAAGCTCGTGGCACGTTTTACGCGCCCAACCCCGTCGGGCCTCTGACGTCGGAGGACGGCTCCCTCCCTGCCGACAAGTTGTTCGTGCAGGACATGTTCCCGTACCCCTCGGGCTCGGGCCTGCACGTCGGCCACCCGCTCGGATACATCGCCACGGACGTCTACGCCCGCTATCACCGGATGCTCGGGCGCAATGTGCTGCACGCGCTTGGCTACGACGCCTACGGCCTGCCGGCCGAGCAGTACGCCGTACAGACCGGGCAGCACCCGCGAGTCACTACCGAGCAAAACGTCGAGAACATGAAGCGCCAGCTCGGGCGTCTCGGCCTCGGCCACGATCCGCGCCGCTCCTTCGCCACTACGGATGTCGAGTTCTACCGCTGGACGCAGTGGATCTTCCTGCAGATCTTCAATTCTTGGTTCGACCCCGATGCCCCGGTGCGCGAACACGAAGGCGTAGAGCCGAGCGGTCGCACCGGCCGCGCCCGCCCGATTTCCGAGCTGGTCGAGGAGTTCGCCTCCGGCTCGCGCACGCTGGCCCCCGAGGTCGCCGCCGAGCTGGGCAAACGTGGCTGGTCGGAGCTCGACGCGACCGAGCGCGAGCGCGTCCTCGCCGACTACCGCCTGGTGTACTTGTCGAACTCGATGGTCAATTGGTGCCCGGGTCTTGGCACGGTCCTCGCGAACGAGGAGGTCACCGCCGACGGTAAATCCGAGCGCGGCAACTTCCCCGTCTTCCGCAAGAAGCTTCAGCAGTGGAGTATGCGGATCACGGCGTACTCGGATCGGTTGATCGACGATCTCGAGAATCTCCAGTGGTCAGAGCACGCGAAAGCGATGCAGCGGAACTGGATCGGCCGCTCGCGTGGCGCGCAGGTCGGGTTCCCGCTGGCGGAGGACCCGTCGTCGAAGATCGCCGTGTTCACCACCCGCCCGGACACCCTGTTCGGCGCGACGTACATGGTGCTTGCCCCCGAGCACGCCCTCGTGGACCAGATCACGAAAGACGAATGGCCGTCTGACGGCGTGGATGAGCGCTGGACCGGCGGCGCTTCTTCTCCTCGCGAGGCGGTCGACGCGTACCGCAAGGCCATTGCGGCGAAGAGCGATCTCGAACGCCAGGAGAACAAGGAGAAGACCGGCGTCTTCACCGGTGCCTACGCCGTCAATCCGCTTTCGGGCGCGAAGATCCCGGTGTTCATCGCGGACTACGTACTCACCGGCTACGGCACCGGCGCGATCATGGCCGTCCCGGCCCACGATTCCCGCGACTTCGAGTTCTCCGAGGCCTTCGGTCTCGAGCGCATCCAGGTCGTGCAGCCGGCCGACGGCGTCTACGACCCCGAGCAGGCCTTCACCGGCGAGGGCACCGCGGTCAATTCCGCGTCCGGCTCTCTCGACATCAACGGCCTCGAGCAGGCGGTGGCCAAGGACAAGGTCATCGAGTTCCTCGAGGCGGAGGGCCTGGGCAGCGGCCAGATCCAGTACAAGCTGCGCGATTGGCTGTTCGCGCGCCAGCGCTACTGGGGCGAGCCCTTCCCCATCGTGTACGACGAGCACGGCACCGCCCACGCGCTGCCCGACGAGATGCTCCCCGTCGAGCTCCCCGAGGTCGACGACTACAGCCCGGTGTCCTTCGACCCGGAGGACGCGGATTCCGAGCCTTCTCCCCCGCTGGCCAAGGCCGCCGAGTGGATGAAGGTCACGCTCGATCTCGGCGATGGGCCGAAGGAATACACGCGCGACGCGAACGTCATGCCGCAGTGGGCCGGCTCGTCCTGGTACGAGCTGCGCTACACCGACCCGACGAACACCGAGGCCATCGCCGATCCGGCCAACGAAGCCTACTGGCTGGGCCCTCGCCCGAATGAGCACGGCGCGAACGATCCGGGCGGCGTGGACCTCTACGTCGGCGGCGTCGAGCACCTGGTACTGCACCTGCTGTACTCGCGTTTCTGGCACAAGGTGCTGTACGACCTCGGCCACGTGTCCTCGTCGGAGCCGTACCGCCGCCTGTTCAACCAGGGTTACATCCAGGCATACGCCTACACCGACCCGCGCGGGATCTACGTTCCCGCCGCCGAGGTCAACGAGCGCGATGGGAAGTTTTTCTGGACCAATCCGGAAGGCGAAGAGGTCCAGGTCCGCGAGGAATACGGGAAGATGGGCAAGTCCCTGAAGAACTCCGTCTCCCCCGACGAGATGGCCGAGAACTTCGGTGCCGACACCCTTCGCGTGTACGAGATGTCGATGGGCCCGCTGGACCAGTCGCGCCCGTGGGCGACGAAGGATGTCGTGGGCGCGCATCGCTTCCTCCAGCGTCTGTGGCGAGTCGTCGTCAACGAGGAAACCGGCAGGGTGCACGTCTCCGAGGACGCGCCCGCGGGCGATATCGCGAAGGCCATGGCCCGCGCCGTCGCCGGGGTGCGCGAGGACTACGCGGAGTTGCGCGACAACACTGCAATCGCGAAGCTCATCGAGTTCACCAACACCCTGACCAAGGCGTTCGGCTCCGGCGGCGCCCCGCGCGAGGCCGCCGAGGCTCTCGTGCTCATGGTCGCGCCGGTCGCGCCGCACGTCGCCGAGGAACTGTGGTCGAGGCTCGGCCACGAGGGCTCACTGGCCCACGGCCCGTTCCCCGAGGCCGACGAGTCGTTGCTTCACGACGACACCGTCGAGTACCCGATCCAGGTCAAGGGCAAGGTGCGCTCGCGCATTCAGGTCGCTGCCGACGCCTCCCCGTCCGATGTCGAGACCGCCGCGCTCGCGGATCCGAAGGTCGCCGAATTGCTCGGCGGCGCGGCGCCGAAGAAGGTCATCGTTGTTCCCGGAAAAATGGTCAATGTTGTTCCCTGAGTAGGGAAGTGACGCGCCCTCCGGGCCCAGTTGCCGTAGCGATCACACCTGCGGCGGCTGGGCCACGAGCAGGGAACCGATGAGGATCAGGTAGCTCGACGCCCCGATCCACATGAGCTGGGTGAGCCATAGCCACGGCCGCCAGCGAATATGGCGCTGCCACCTACGATAGGTCTGCCAGCTCGCGCCGAGTGCGAGGGCGACGGCGAGCAAAAGTGGCGGGAGCAGCACCTCGAGTCGCTTTGCGGTGAATCCGGTGCCGGCATCGAATCCGATGACGGCGGCGAGTATCGAAACAAACGCGATCACCAGCAATGCGGACACGAGGCCGTAGCGGACCGCCTCTCGCGTGGAGCGCTCGTTGCGTTCGAGCCGCTCCAGCGGGTCCGCTTCGTAGTCGGGTTCGCGCCTTGCCGCCATGCCGTCAAGGCTAGTCGAAGCGTCTAGCTGTCTGCCCCGGTCAGCTGGGTCAGTTGCAGAACATGCCAGCCGGTAATCGTCGAATCACCAGCTCTGACGTCGAACGTCCGACCATCCCGGAGGTCGACGACCTCGCCATCGAGGAAGCTCGAGCTCGTTCCCAGCTCGAAGGCGAGCACGTCGAGCGCGGTCCCCATGGTTCGCGGCGGGGACTGCGGAGAGCGCGGGAACTCGAGGTCCGCCCGGCCGAAGCGCGCCATACCGGTGGTGAACGCGAAGGTCATCGGCGGGTTTTCGGGGTCGATGGGCGCATCCGGGTTGTCGGTGAACACGCCGACGCGCAGGCCCACGAGGACCGGCACGGGCAGCGGGGCGTGCGAGACGGTGTCGCGGTAGACGTCCGCCGGGACGCAGAGCCCGGCGAGGGGAACCCACACGCCGAGCGCCTCGGCACCGCCGGCCTCGAGGATTGTGAGCGCCGAGACGATCGTCGCGACCGCGAGCTCCTCGCGCAGCGCATCGAGCGGAAGCTCCGCGCCCACGGGCTTGCCCGACTGCTCGTCGGGTGCGTATACGGCGCCGGCGACATGGATGCGCGCGGTGGTGCGCAGCAGCTGCCCTGCATTGCCGCCCCACACGACGAGCCCGCGGGAGGCGTTCAAGGGCCCGTTGAATGACGGGTTGGACTGCGGGAAGCTGATGCCCCCGTTGAAATCCTCGCCCTCGGGCACGTCTTGCGGGGTGAGCGCCTCTGCACGGGAGCGCACCACGAGCGCGACGCCCCGATAGTCGACGTTGACGAAGGGCTCGCCGCTGGAATCGATCTGTTCGCCGGTGGAAATCGTGGCGATATCGCCGAGCACCTTCTGCAGCGTCGCGACGATATCCGCGGCGGTCGGCGCGGGCCCGGACAGCAGGACTTCCGCTTGCGCATTGCGGCGCCAATCCGGCATGCCGTTCGAGTCGGTACCTTCGGCGTCATAGGGAGAGGACATGGGTCCAAGATTACGCGGCAGGGAAGGAGGTACGGGAATGTCGGAAGTCGAGGAACTGTGGGAACCGCGTTGGGACTTCGGTCGGCCGGTGGAGCCGTACCTGGGCGCTCGAATGCCCTATGACCTGGACGACCCGGATGTTCTCGGTGCTCTAGCGGGTGAATTTCCTTTCGGTTGCATGATCAGCATGCCCATTTGGGACTCGCGGGGAAGAAGGGTGCTGTGGGCCGAGCTCGCGGAGCGACTCGGCAACGAGTTGACGCCGACGGCACCGTTTTGCGAGGCGATCGGGATTTCGGGAGACGCGGCACAGCGGCGGATAGTGCACGAATACGACGAACCGTACTTCGGGCAGATCGATATCGCGACGTGGCAATCCCTGCGCCGCGTGTTCGGGCTTCCGGACCATGGCGTTCTCTACGCGGACTACGTCCTGTACTCGGATGACGGCGGACCGGCGGCTGTCGTTGGTGCGCCGTTGCAGAAGAGTGCCGGCGGCTATCGGTACCTGTCCGGGGCATGCACGGGCGAGTCGACCACAGGGATGTTTCACACCGACGCCGGGTCGAGTTGTTGCTGGGTCGACGGGGACTGGTTCGCGACCGTGAGTCTTGATCTCAGCCGCATGCTCGTGTGCTGCCGCGACGAGAGTCGACGGGATGAGTTGATGTCCGACGGCGCCCTCGAGGTCCATCCGTTGTGGTCGCCGGAAGGTTAGTGGCCGGCGACGTTGTCTGCGGCGCCAGATTTGCCCGTGTGTTGGGCGACCTCATCGGGAGTGTCGAGGCCGAGTTGCGCGTCGGTGACCGGCG
>NZ_DYXM01000176.1 GCF_020742175.1 Dietzia timorensis | reverse complement strand
CGTATTTTGCCGGGTCGAGCGGGATTTGAGTAGGCCCCGTTGAATTTTCGTACGGATTGGCCTGGCTTGATGCCCAGCGCCGCAGCCAGGAACGGCCCCGCAATCCCGACCTACGCGGAGGAGTCGGGTGTCGAAGCCGAGTTGCCCGCGTCGCCAGAACTCGCCGCATCTGCCGATCCCTCGCCGAGCTTCGCATAGGCCTTGCCCGCGAGCGGCGACACCAAACGGCGAGGCAAAAAGTTCGTGGCCAGCGACATCGTCTGCCCGATCGGCCCGGGCACCACCCGCATCTTGTTGCGCGCGAGCGCATCGATCGACAGACGCGCGGTGTACGTCGTATCGACCCAGAAGCTGTCGGGCACGATCCGGTCGACGAACGTCTTATCAGCCTCGGCGATCTCCTCGGTGCGCACTGGCCCCGGAGCGAGCAATGTCACGTTCACTCCCTGCTTCTTGACCTCCCCGCGCAGCGACTCCGAGAACGTGTTGAGGAACGCCTTCGACGCGGCGTAGGTCGCGTTGTTCGGGATCGCGGTGTTGCCGGCGGCCGAGCCGACGTTGAGGATTCCACCCGAGCGGCGCTCGAGCATCCCCGGCAGCACCGCGAGAATCAGCTCGTGCGCGGCGACCGCGTTGAGCTGGACCTGGTCCCGCTCGTAATCGAAGTCGAGGCCCGACACCGGGCCGAAAGTCGCGATTCCTGCGTTATTGCACAGAATCGAGACCTCGGTGTTCTCCAGCTCCGCCAGCAGCGGCGCGCGCTTGCCCGGCTTGGACAGGTCGCAGGCGCGCACGTCCACCTCGACACCCGTGCGCGAGCGCAGCTCGTCAGCGAGCTCGTTGAGAATCTGTTCGCGGCGCGCGACGAGGACGAGGTTGTATCCGCGGGTCGCGAGCTCGCGGGCGAACGCCATCCCGATTCCGGAGGACGCGCCCGTCACCACGGCGCGGCTGTGGGCGGTGGGCATCGGCAGAGCCATAGTGATCCTTCGAGCGTTGCGGCAAAAAGTGCGTGCCCCCGAGAGGATTCGAACCCCTGACCAATCGGGTAGAAACCGACTGCTCTATCCACTGAGCTACGGAGGCTGGGTACCGGCGGAAGCGAGACGCTCCCCGAGGGCACCGAGGGAATCTTAACGTACGGGGCCGATTTGCCCACCTCCATATTATGGACCTATGACATCTCGCGTCGGCGTGACCCGGCGGCCCGCTGGCCCACCCCTCCTCGGATATATCGCCCTCCTCGTGGTGGTCGTCGCCGCTGTCGCCGGCCCACTGAGCGGCTTGTCCACCAGCGCGGCATTGGATCTGCTCGGTATCCCCGACCCCGGCCCGCTTACCTCGTACGGGCTGCCCATCGTGCGATCGGCGGCCGAGGTTTTCTGCGCCCTCGCCGTGGGGCTGTCGGTCTTCGCGACCTTCTACACGCCACCGCAGAAAGACGGCACGCTCGACGTCGCCGGCTACCGCTCACAGCACTGGGCCTCGATGGCCAACGCCGTGTGGGCGGTGTGTGCGGCGATGCTCATCCCGCTCACCCTGTCCGACGTGTCCGGGCAAAAGCTCACCGACTCGCTGTCCCCGGACCAGTGGCTGCTCGCGATCTCCTCGGTCGATGTCGCCTCGTCGTGGCGCTGGGCGGCAATCATCGCGATCGTCGCGGCGATCGGCCAGCGGCTGACCCTCACGTGGCGCTGGTCGGTCATCTGGCTCGCGTTGTCGATGGCGGCGCTCCTGCCGATCGCCGCGACCGGGCACGCGGCGTCCTCGGGCGCACACGATATGGCGACGAACTCCCTGGTCCTGCACCTCGTCGGCGCGGCCCTCTGGATGGGCGGGCTCGCCGCGATCGTGCTGCACGCGCTGCGCGGGGATGCCCGGATGCGCCTCGCTCTCCGACGTCATAGCGCGGTTGCCACTGTCGCGCTGTTCGTGGTCGCGGCCTCCGGCGTGATCAACGCGCTGGTGCGCATCCAGCCCGGGGACCTGTTCTCCACGACCTACGGCAGGCTGATCATCGCCAAGGCGGTTCTCATCGTGGTCATCGCCGTGCTCGCGATCGGCATCCGCCGCCGTCTCCTCGGCGTGTCCGTGCTGCCGAAACTCTGGCTCGGCTCCGCGCACCCGGACAGCGCGGCGTCATCGCCCATGACGTCGGACGCGCCGATCTCCCGCGCGCGGGTCTGGGCCTTCGCCGGCGTGGAAACGGCTGTGATGGCCGCGACCTTTGCCGTCGCCGTGTCCCTCGGCCGGACACCGCCGCCCCCGCCGCCGTCGATCCCCACCGTGCAGGAGGCGCTGCTCGGCTTCGAACTTCCCGGTGACCCGACGCTGCTCACGCTCATCACGAACTGGCGCTTCGACCTGATCCTCGGAACGGTCTCCGTGGCGGCGATTCTGCTGTACTCGTGGGGCCTTATCGTGTTGAAGCGGCGAGGGGACTCGTGGCCGGTCTCGCGCACGGTCTTCTGGATGGCGGGCTCGGTGCTGCTGTTCCTCACCACCAGCTCGGGCCTGGGCATGTACATGATGGGGCAGTTCTCGCTGCACATGGTCGCGCACATGCTGCTGTCGATGATGGTGCCGGTGTTCTGGGCGCTCGGCGGTCCGCTCACGCTGGCGCTGCGGGCGCTTCGTCCCGCCGGTCGCGGAAACCCGCCCGGGCCGCGCGAGTGGATCCTCGAGTTCATCCACAACCCGATCTCGTGGTTCCTCACCCACCCCGTGGTCGCCTCGATCCAGTTCGTGCTCGGCTTCTACCTCGTATATTTCGGCGGTTTCTACCCCACCTTGGCGGGGGACCACTTCGGGCACGTGTTCATGAACGTGCACTTCCTCATCTCGGGGTACCTGTTCTACTGGTCGATCATCGGCGTGGATAACTCGCCGCACGATTTTTCCCCGCTGTTCAAACTTCTCACGCTTCTCGGCTCGCTACCGTTCCACGCGTTCTTCGGGATCATGCTCATGCTCACCGGCGAGGTGCTCGCGCCCGACTGGTACGGCGGCCTCGAGTTGCCGTGGGTGCCTGATCTGCTCGCCGACCAGAAGGAGGGCGGCGGCATCGCCTGGGGCTTCGGCGAGATCCCGCTGTTCGTGGTGATGATCGCGCTGGCCTTCCAGTGGTACAGCGCGGATTCGCGCGACGCCCGCCGCGCCGAGCGCAAGGCCGATCGCGACGACGATGCCGAGCTGCGCGCCTACAACGAGATGCTGCGCGAGATGGACGAGGAATCACGGAGCGGAAAATAACGCTCACGCTGGCCAAACAGGAGTAATTCACAGGGCGAATCGAAATCCACAGCGGTTGATTTCGTTGCAACCTACGGGGCCGTCTCGCGCGTGCCTTCTTGCCAGAGTCGGAGAGGACCGACCCGATCTCGGGTTGGTCCCTCGCCCTGAAGGGGCCCGACCGAGAAGGAACGACGAACAATGATCGTCAACCGCACCCACGCCACCGTCCGCGGCCGCGTCATCGCCTCCTATCCCATCAACAACACCGCCGGCGGGGACGCCGTGCTCAACTTTCGCCTCGCCGCCAACGAGCGCCAGTTCGATCCGGCCACCAACACGTGGAACGATAAGGACACTTTCTACGTGACCGTGAGCTGCTGGGATGGCCTCGCACGGCGTGCAGCCGCCGTCGCATTGCGCGGTCAGATGGTCGTCGCGATGGGCACGCTCGTGAGCCGCAACTACGAAAAAGAAGGCCAACGCCGCAGCTACACCGAGCTGCGCGCCCAGCACCTCGCGGTCGACCTCGCATCGGTGGAAACGGTGCGAAACTACAACGGATCCCGCGCAGAGGGCAGCGAGGCGCCGCAGGGAGAATCCGGGGCGAACGCCTCCGAGGGCTCCGCCGAGGACCCCGTCGGTGCGCCAGACGCCTCCACCTCCGCGGCCACCGAACAGACACACACCTCGCCCATGACGTCGGACGCCGCGCCCGCCACGCCGACCGCCCTCTCTACGGAGGCGCAGGACTCCGGCGCGTCCGAGCGGCCGCAGTACGCCGCGGCGAGCGCGGGCGGGGACCCAATGGATTCGGGGGAGACGCCGTTCTGACATTCCTGCTTAGCAGCAGGCGCGGGGGCGCCGGGCCGTGCGGACGGGTCCGGCGACCTCTCACCACGGGTTTTTCGGGGAAGCACGTACGATGGGCGTAGTTGCGCACCGAGTTGTGCGCCTACGAAACGACATGTGAATCCGAAACTCGCAGCTTGTAGAGGGTGCAATGGCTGAATTTATCTACACCATGAAGAAGGTGCGCAAGGCGCACGGCGACAAGGTGATCCTTGACGATGTGACGATGGCCTTCTACCCGGGGGCCAAGATTGGTGTGGTCGGTCCGAACGGCGCCGGTAAGTCCTCGATCCTCAAGATCATGGCCGGCATCGACCAGCCGTCTAATGGCGAGGCTTTCCTCGATCCCGAGGCAACCGTCGGGATCCTCCTGCAGGAGCCGCCGCTCGACGAGGACAAGACGGTCAAGGAGAACGTCGAAGAGGGCTTCGGCGACACGATGACCAAGCTCCGTCGGTACAACGAGGTCGCCGAGGAGATGGCGACCGACTACACCGACGAACTCATGGAGGAGATGGGCAAGCTCCAGGAGGACCTCGACGCCGTCGATGCGTGGGATATCGATTCCCAGATCGAGCAGGCGATGGACGCGCTGCGTTGCCCGCCGGGCGATTCGGCGGTCACGCACCTTTCCGGTGGTGAGCGCCGCCGTGTCGCGCTGTGCCGCCTGCTGCTGTCGAAGCCGGATCTGCTGCTCCTCGATGAGCCCACCAACCACCTGGACGCAGAGTCCGTGCTGTGGCTCGAGCAGCACCTCGCGAACTACCCGGGCGCCGTCCTGGCCGTGACACACGACCGCTACTTCCTCGACCACGTCGCACAGTGGATCTGTGAGGTCGACCGCGGCCAGCTGCACCCGTACGAGGGCAACTACTCCACTTACCTGGAGAAGAAGGCCGAACGCCTTGAGGTGCAGGGCAAGAAGGACCAGAAGCTGCAGAAGCGCCTCAAGGACGAGCTCGAGTGGGTGCGCTCGGGCGCGAAGGCCCGCCAGACCAAGTCGAAGGCGCGTCTGGCGAAGTACGAGGAGATGGCTGCCGAGGCCGAGAAGATGAAGAAGCTGGACTTCGAAGAAATCCAGATTCCGACCCCGCCGCGCCTGGGCAACGTTGTCGTCGAGGTGGACAAGCTTGAAAAGGGCTTCGATGGGCGCGTGCTCATCAAGGACCTGTCGTTCACGCTTCCGCGTAACGGCATCGTCGGCGTGATCGGCCCGAACGGTGTCGGTAAGACGACGCTGTTCAAGACAATCGTCGGGCTCGAGGAGCCGGACGCCGGCACGGTCAAGGTCGGCGACACCGTCAAGCTCAGCTACGTCGACCAGGGCCGCGCGAACATCGACTCGGAAAAGTCGGTGTGGGAGATCGTCTCCGAGGGCAACGACTACATCGAGGTCGGCCAGAACGAGATGCCGTCCCGCGCCTACGTCTCCGCGTTCGGGTTCAAGGGCCCGGATCAGCAGAAGAAGGCCGGCGTTCTCTCCGGTGGTGAGCGCAACCGCCTCAACCTCGCGCTCACGCTCAAGGAGGGCGGCAACCTGATCCTCCTCGATGAGCCGACAAACGACCTCGACGTCGAGACCCTCAGCTCGCTGGAGAATGCGCTCACCGAATTCCCGGGCTGTGCCGTGGTCATCTCCCACGACCGCTGGTTCCTCGACCGCACCTGTACCCACATTCTCGCGTGGGAAGGCAACGTCGAAGAGGGCCAGTGGTACTGGTACGAAGGTAACTTCGAAGGCTACGAGGCTAATAAGGTCGAGCGCCTCGGCCAGGAGGCGGCACGCCCGCACCGCGTGACCCACCGTCGCCTCACCCGCGGCTAGAAAAGGCCCGCGAGAGCGAACAAAAGTGCCCCGGTGGCCCATCGATTCCGATGGGCCACCGGGGCACTGTCATTTCCAGCAGCTTGCGCTTCGGCTTTCGTCAGTAGGTCGCCGTGGCGTTCGGCACCCGCGCGGACGAGGTGACCAATTCGGCCGTCGGTGCCGGGGTGTCCGGAGTCGCCGAGCTTTCGGGAGCGTTTGCCGGCGTGCCCG
>NZ_DYXM01000175.1 GCF_020742175.1 Dietzia timorensis | reverse complement strand
GCCAGTGCGATCAGGGCGGCGGAACCGATTGCGCCCGCCTGGAGTGCGATTGACTTTCTGCGAGTCATTTTCCGTTACCTCATCTTGTGGTGGTGCTCAGAAGGTCCGGGACGGCGGGACACCGTGATCGTGTGAAAACTCTGGGACTCTTCTTCCCGCGCTGTGCGTATGACACTACGAGAAACATCCGGCGTTAATCATGAAATCGGTGTTTTTGTTTACAAAACCCTTATCGGTCCACGGCGGTGGCGACGTTTGCCGCACGCGCTATATCCAGGACTTCTGCCTAGGTCGTCCCACAAAAGATGAGATGAAAATAAGTGCAAGAACCAGTGTGATTGCGGCACCTAGAGACGAAAATAAAAGTCGAAACGTGGCTCAAGGTGTGAGACAGACAACAGCTTGCCGGGCGACAGCGTTGGACGCTGCGAGAGGCGAGTTCGGCGTTTTAGACGCCGAAACCCCGGTCAGCGACCCGCTCGCCACCGTAAGATCGGGAGCAGAACCGCTGCAATTGGAGCCGCGCCCAGTGATCTCGCAATGGAGTCGAAACCACCCGGACGACAACGACATGATCAGGAATGTCCACACGCGCGCAATGCGCGGGGACATTGCCGAGGCCGAGTCGATCCTCGGCGAACTAGCGAGCCCGGCTGACAAGCTGTGGCCGCGGTGGCGGTGGCCGGCGTTGCTCCTTGATCGAGGACTGCAGGTGGGCAGTCGTGGTGGGCACGGTTCCGTGCGTTATCGCGTGGTCGAGGTGGAGCCGCGGAGAGTCAGGTTCGGTTTCGCCCCGCGATCACTACTTCGCGGCGAACACGAACTATCGGTCCGCATCGCCGGGCAGGGGACGTTCAGACGGCCGCCTGGTGAAGGGGACGAGGCCAGGCCCGGATGGATGAACCTCGAGTGGCAGCATCGCCTCGACGTCGCCGCGAACCTCCCGGACACCGTGTTCCGCCTCGTCATCCAGCTTCACGACGTACTCGCCGAAGACCTGCTGGACCAGGCCGAACGACTTCTCACCGGGGTCGAGAAGGAGCCGCGGGCGATGGGAGCGCGACTCGGCACGATCCACCGGGTCTACCGCGCACTCGATCGGGAACGCTAGCGCGGCGTTAGAAGGGCGAATACAACGGCGAAAGGTGAGGGTTTGCAAGGGGCGGGAGCGGTGGCGGCCGGGGTGGGGCGATTTCGTGCTCGCGAGAGCCTCACGGCGGCAGCGCGCGAGGCGTGCTTCGGCAGGCTGGGGAGGAAGTGCAGGAAGGCGAGTGGCCCCGCGCCCGGGGAGGGGCGGGGCCACGTGGTGAGGCGCCGGCGGCGGCTGGAAGGCCAGGCGGGGCGGCGGCGCCGCGGCCTCTGCCGGACTAGAAGGTGGAGGCGTCGATGACGAATCGGTAGCGGACGTCCGAGGCAACGACTCGTTCGTAGGCGGAGTTGATCTCGGAGGCCGAGATGAGTTCGATCTCCGCCGTCACACCGTGTTCTGCACAGAAGTCGAGCATCTCCTGCGTCTCGGGGATCCCGCCGATGAGCGAGCCGGTGAGCACGCGGCGCGCGTGGGTGAGGGTGAACGCCGACAGGCTGAGCTTCTCGATGGGCAAGCCGATCTCGACGAAGACGCCGCGGGTGCGGAGCAGGCCGACGTAGGCGTCCATCGGCAGATTCGCGGACACCGTGTTGATGATGAGGTCGAAGGACCCGCGCAGCGACTTGAGGTTCTCCTTGCCCTCTTCGCCGCCGGTGGCGAAGTGTTCGGTCGCGCCGAAGCGCAGGGAGTCCTCGCGCTTGGACGTGGTCTGCGATAGAACCGTGACCTCGCAGCCCATCGCCGCGGCGAGTTTGACGCCGACATGGCCGAGGCCTCCCATGCCGATGATCGCGACCTTGGTGCCGGCGCCGGCGTTCCACTGGCGAAGCGGCGAGTACATCGTGATGCCGGCGCACAGCAGCGGTGCGGCCGCATCGGCGGGCAGCGACTCGGGGATGCGCAGGACCATGCGCTCATCGATGACGGTCGCCGCGCTGTAGCCGCCCTGCGTGATCGAGCCGTCGACGTCGACGCCGCCGTAGGTCATGATGGTGCCGTTGTGGCACTCCTGCTCCTGCCCGTCGGCGCAGGCGGGGCAGTCGTGGCAGGAATTAGACATGCAGCCGACGCCCACGCGGTCGCCGACGGAGAACTTGGTGACGTCGGAGCCGACGGCATCGACGCGGCCGACGATCTCGTGGCCGACGACGAGCGGGTACGTCGCCTCGCTCCACTCGCTGCGCGCGGTGTGGATATCGGAGTGGCAGATGCCGGAGTATTCGATGGCGATGCGCACATCGCGCGGGCCGACGGCGCGGCGCGAGATCGTCTGCGTCTCGAGAGGGGCGTCGGGCGCGACGGCGGCGACGGCGGGCACGGCATCGAGGCGGTCGAGATTCTCGGCGCCCGGCAGGGTGGAAGCGGTAGTCATATCGGGGGTTCTCCCAGCATGGTTGACGGCGCGGCGGGGTGGCCGCACGGACGATTGTTTCGCACAAGCGAGGCTACGCCTTGAGTCCGGCGTGCGGCAGCGGCGGAAGGGCCGGTGGCCGGCGGCAGGCGCGAGGCGTGGCGGACGCTAGGCGAGGGAGTCGAGCCAGCGCTGCCAGCGGTCGGAATCCCAGTCGCTCGGTGCGTCGGTGGGCTCTGCGAAACGGGCAGCGAGCTGCGCGTTCGAGGTTGCCTCGGAGGCCGATTCGCCGGCCGGAAAGCAATAAACGTTGAGCGTGCCCACCCCGGGCGAGGACAGTGCGAGCACCGCGGCGCCCTCGGCGGAGTGGAGGACGGTACCGGCTACGCGGCCGGCGCGCGAGGCGGCGTCGACGTGGGTCCCGGGTTCGGCGCCCGCCGGGATGCCGAGCGCCTTTGCCGCGCGCGCCCACAGCGCTTCGACCGATCCGGGGCGGACATCGGACAAGGCCTGGGTGGTGCGGACTCCGCCGTCAGGAAACGCGCTGAGGCGATGGGCGAGGCAGTGCATGGCCTGGGTCCAGCCGGTCTCCGACTCCTCGGCGGAGGCGCGGTCGAGCTGGGAGTCCTGCTCGAAGCCCGAGCGGAGGGTGATGAGCGTGCCGGAGCCGGACTCGGCTACCTCGAAAGAGGTGAGCCACGGGTCGACGGGCATGCCCGGCCCCATCCAGTCGCGCTCGACGTAGGCGAAGCGCCCCGCGCCGAATGCCGAGGGCGCGCGGTACTCGGTGACGGTGCCGCGGGTGGCCATGTCGGCGAACTCGGGCGAATCCGGGCCGACGGTGGGGTCGAGGCCCTGGAGCAGCTCGCCGCCGACCTCGGGCTCGAGCGTGGTCGGGGAGAACCACGCCGAGATGCCGTCGGCGGTGGCAACCTCGGTGAACGCGCGGGCGGGCGCGACGTCCACGCGCGCCTCGACGACGAGCCACACCCCTGCCGTCGAATCGATCCTGGCGTTGATATCGAACATGGGCCTCGCTTCGATCGTGGTGGCTTTGGGTGGGGCTGTGGCTGTGTCTGTGTCTGTGGGTGGGGCGCTCGTCGGTTCCGGGCGGCGATTACCTGCCGCGTCCTGGTAAATCCTATGATGACAGCGTGCCCGAGCACCAGCGTCGCACCCGCGACATCGATCGCCTCGGCCGACCGGCCAACGCGGCCGCCGGCCTCGCGCTACCTGGTGCCTTTTTCGCGTTTCTCGCAGCTCTGGCAGGTGTCGGGACCCACGGACTCGTCGCCCCGGATTCCCTGGCGCACGCGCCGAGCTTCGACGCCATTTTCTTGCTGACGGCGGGCGCCGCTGTTCTCGGTGGCGGCGCCGGTGCGCTCGTCGGCTTTGCCGGGCGGCTCGCAGAAGCCCTTCCCTCGCGGGCCGGCCGCGCGTTCTCGCTGGCCGCGGGCCCGCGGCTGCTCGGACTGCTGTTGCCGGTGACGGCCGGGCAATGGTTCGCGCACGCCGTGCTCGAGGCAGACCACATGCTTGCCGGGAGTGCCGGCGCTGGCGCCGCGGGCGCGGCTGCATTGCACGGCGGTCATGGCGGCCACGCAGGTCACGGGGTGCCGGCTGGTGTCGCCGGCAGCGGCGGCGACGCATCCGCAGCCTCCGGCGCGCTGGCCGGGGGACCGGCGCATGCCGGCGGCGCCGAGATGGTGCTGCCGATGCTTCTCGCCCACGCCGCCGGCGTACTGGTGTGTCTGGCGGTGAGCATCATCGTGCGGCGGGCGCTGCGGCGCCTCGTCGGACGCGTCACCACGGCGCTTCCGCGGCCGACGCTTCCTGTGGCCGCACGGGGGATTCTTGGCTCCGCCGTCATAGGTGGGGGACTTTCCGGTTTCGCGCCGGCAGCGCCGCGAGCGCCACCGTCCCAGCTCGCGCTCGCCGCCTAGCAGTATTCGCTGCGTGCGGAGGGCGACAGGTTCACCCAAGCTCCGGAAGTCGCCGGCGTGCATCCGTACCGCCGCGCGCCCGGAGAACCCACTTTCGCACCCTGAGCAGGAGACTCTCCATGGGACACCACATTTCTTTCCGTAGCGCCATCCTCCCGTTTTCCGTCGCCGCCGCATTATCGCTGACGGCCTGCGGCGCCCAAGACGCCCAGAATGCCCAGAACTCAGCTGAGAGCTCGGCGACCACGAGCGCCGCAGAAGCGGGCGCCGAATCCGGCGCAGACCAGGCCGGCGAGGGCGCGGTGACGCTCGAAGGCGCCTGGGTCAAGGCGACCGACGAGGACATGACCGCGATCTTCGGGACGCTCGAGAATTCCTCGGACGCCGCCGTGACGCTCGAATCCGCGGAGGTCGACGTTGACGCGGACGCCGAGATGCACGAGGTCGTGCAGGAGGCCGGATCCTCGGTGATGAAGCCCGTCGATGGCGGGCTCGAGATCCCCGCCGACGGCGAGCTGAACCTCGAGCCGGGCGGATACCACATCATGCTCGTCAATCTCGGCGAGCCGATTACGCCCGGACAGGATCTCAAGCTGACGCTGCACTTCTCCGATGGCTCCGAGAGCGCCACGACCGTGCCCGCCCGCGCGTTCGAGGGCGCGCAGGAGGAGTACCACGCCGGCGACGATGAAGAGGGCATGGACCACGGAGACATGAACCACGGTTCCGAGGGCAATGACCACTGAGCCCCGCCCCGACGAGACTCGACACACCAACGAAAAGAACACACGAA
>NZ_DYXM01000174.1 GCF_020742175.1 Dietzia timorensis | reverse complement strand
CCGCACCCGGAGGTCCGGGACATGTGGCAGGGCCGCGCCGGCGACACTCAGCGCTGGATTTCCGGAATGCGGCGCTACCAGGCAGCTGTGCGGGCGGCCGAGGACGGGTAGCCCCTCCGAGCGGGCGCCGCACCCCGCACCTGCTCCGCCGTGCCCGCTGTCGGTGCACGCATTTCGGCCTACACACCACGAAAGTGTACGAAATGCAGCGAATTCCGTGCTTTTTGTGGCCGCAACGTGGTGTCTAGGAGCCGAGAGGTGCCGTGGGCGCGGAATCCGAGTGGGCTGCGATGCCCAGTGGTGCCACACGGGCGAAATTAGCGCCCTTCGCCGCATCCCATCTGCCAAGGTCCGACCCCACGTCCAGCCGCAACCCCGCACCTCCATCCTTTTCGCCCACGCCCAGGCACTTTCCGTTGGCCGCGTAAAGACACGCGGCCAACGGAATTTGAGTAGGCTTCGGCGTCTGGCGGCGGCCAGCCGCGGCCGGCGACGCGCGACCCGATCAGGGCGCCGGGGCGAGCGTGGATGGCGTCGCCTCCGCGGCATCCGCGCCGCGCGAACGCCGAAGCGGCACGATCTCCCACCAGCTGAATGCGCGCAGCGCGGCCTCGAGCGGCCCTTGCCGCCAGGTGCGCAGCCACCACAGCGACACCCCGGCCTGTACGACGAGGATGAGCGTGGCCGCGACCATCGCCAAGGGCCAGACACGCGGCTGCGTCGGTGCGAAACCGAGCGGCCCCGAGAGAAGCTTTAGCGCCGTGATGATGAGGGTCGCTCCGACATAGTTCGTCAGCGAGGTGCGCCCGAGCGCGGCAATAGCACGCTGCACGCCGGGGAGGATCGAGCGCTGCACGGCCCAGACGACGAGCAGGCTGAGAGTGGCCGCGACCACGAGACCGGCGAACGCCGCGACTGCCGCGGCGAGGGTACTCCCGCCCGCTATTGCCGTGTTCTGGTGCTGCATCCACGTGCCGAGAACCGAGACCGGAAGCCCGATCGCCAGCCCGGCGGGGACGATCGTGCGCGAACGCTCCAACGTCCCCGGCATATCGGCGAGCCCCGCGGCGTAGCCGAGGAGGAACAGGCCGGGCACGAGGGCGAGGCCGCCGCCGGACACCGCGGCGAAGACGACCGCAGCCCCGCCGAGCGGCACGAGGACCGGCAGCGCCCACTTCTTCGGCAGGAACGTGGCCGGCAGCAGGAACACCAGCGCGGCGATCGCGTAGGGCAGCAGCGCCTCGCCGGGTTGGAGCAGTTGATGGAGCGCACCGACGACGCCGAGCAGAAGCACCCGGCGCAGCAGCACGATCCGCGGTGACGCAGAACGCGAGCGCGCGCCGCGCCACATCAGCGCAAACGAGATGCCGAACAGGAAGCTGAAAATCGGGAAGAAGCGCCCCGTGACGAACAGCTCCACCGCCGTATAGACGGGCGGAATGGACCCGTCGTCCGGAAATTGGAGGCCGAGGATCGGGGCGATGTTGGCGAAAATGATCCCGCAAAGCGCGAGGCCGCGGAGCACGTCGAGCGACTGGATTCTCTTCATGCTCACAGCATCGCAAGCAGGCCGGGCCCCGCGAATCCACCGAGAGGATGGTGCTCGCGCGTACGTATCGGCCAAAAGGATGATTTCTCGCCGCGCCGCGAAACCGGGCGCAGCTACTCCCCAACACCGTCCATATACCCCGAGCGCCACATCGCGGCGGCAATCTCGACACGGTTCCCCGCGCCCAGCTTGCGCGAGATCGACGCGAGGTGCGTTTTCACGGTGCTCAGCGAAATGAACAGCGACTCCGCGATCTCCGAATTTGTCGCCCCGCCGGCGAGCAGCCGCGCGACATCGAGCTCGCGCTGAGACAGCGAATCCACGGACTCGCGCAAGCCCTCGGGCGCGCGGCGGGCCGAGCTCCGGCTCCTACGCAGCAGCGCGGTCGTGATCTCCGGGCTGATCAGCGTGTCCCCCGAATACGCGGCGCGCACGCCCGCGAGCAGGAAATCCGCGCCCGAGTCCTTGAGGATAAATCCCGAGGCGCCGCCCGAAATCGCGGCATCCACGTAGTCGTCGTCGGAGAACGTCGTCACCATGACGACGGAGGTGCTGGATGAGACCCGGCGGCACACCTCGAGCCCGTCGACCCTGGGCATGCGGATATCGAGAAGGGCCACATCCGGCGACAGCCGCGCTATCGATTCGAGCGCGGCGGCGCCGTCGGCGACCTGGTCGACGACCTCGATGTCCGGGGCCGCGGACAGGATCATCGCGAAGCCGATGCGGACCATTTCCTGGTCGTCGGCGATGAGCACGCGGAAGGTCATGCGGAGTCCTTTCCTGCCTTCTCGGCTTTCCCGGCCTGCGGCAGCGTCGCGCGCAGTTCGAATCCGCGCTCCGGGAGCGCGCGGGCGCTCAGGGTGCCGCCGATTTCGGTGACCCGCGCGTCGAGGCTCTCGAGGCCGAATCCGTTGCCGCTGCCGAGCCCGGCGCCGCCGCCGGAGCCGTCGTCGGCGATGGCGAGCGCGATCGCGCCGGTGGCGTCGAGCTCCGCCGTCACAGATACGTGTGCGGCGTCCGCGGCGTGGCGGCGGATGTTCGTCAGCCCCTCCGTGAGCACCCGCAGCGCAACGAACTTCGCTCGCGGGCCGATGTCCGGCGAATCGAGCTCCCTCGCAATGTCCACCTCGACCTGCGCCCGCGTCGACTCGGCGAAGCGCCCGGCAATCGCGGTGAGTTCCTGGCGCAGCGACATCGCGGCGCCGGCATCGCCTACCGTGAGCC
>NZ_DYXM01000173.1 GCF_020742175.1 Dietzia timorensis | reverse complement strand
AATCGGCCCGGGCTCGCACCCGGGGGATGTGGCAGGGGCGACAGGACTCGAACCTGCAACCTGCGGTTTTGGAGACCGCTGCTCTGCCAATTGAGCCACGCCCCTTTGCGTTTCCTTCGACTCTACGGCGTCTGCACCCACGTGTGGTGCAGAAGCGACCGCTCGCCACGGAGCACGCGAGGATTCACTCTACACAATGGACGGAAGCCGTCCCAACCGAACGCAGCGCGCCGCAGCTCATGGCTTCACCGTGACCGCCGCTTTTCCGTAGATTTTCGCCCCCTCGTTCTTCGCCGTGAGCATCACCGTGGAGTATCCGGTCGCCGGGTCGGGCTCCTTGACCCGCGCGGTCAATTCGATGGTCGCCGCCCCATCCATGGGCACCGGCACCGGCTTGGCGAAACGCACCTCGCTGCGCACGATCTTGTGCGATCCTCCGGCCCAGTCGGCCACCTCCGCAAGCACACGCGCCCAGGTCAGCATGCCGTGCGCGATGACCCCGTCGAGGCCGAGGGCGCGCGCGGCCTCGTCGTCAAGGTGGATGGGGTTGGGGTCGCCTGCCGCGCGCGCATACTCGAGCAGGTCCTCGCGGCTCAGCTCGATCGTGCGTTCGCCGAATTCCGGCCGTTGTGCGCCCATGCTCATGCCTCCCCTCCCGCGCTCTCGTCGGCACCACTGGTGGCCAGCGCGGACAACAGCGTCGTTCGCAGCGTCTGGACGGTTGTTCCGCCCGCGTCGCGCACGTCGATGGCGAAGGTGATCAGCCTCCCGCCGGCGGCCTTGCGGATCGATTCGACCGTCGCGGTCGCGGTGTAGGTCCGGCCCACCTCGAGCGGATGGGAGGACTCGATGCGCTGCTCGGTGTGCATCGTCCGGGCGAGGTCGATCCCCAGGCGTTCATCGCCGATGAGCTTCTCCTGAACCCCCGACGTGAGCGGCGCGGCGATCGTGTGGGGCACCTGCTCTCCGCCGTCATCGGAACGTGTGACGGCGGAGAACTCGCGCACCATGACCGGTGTGAGCTCCAGCGGACCGGAGTCGACGCTGATCCCGACGAGACCATCCTGTCCTGCGTTGTGCTGGTCGTCCATGGTTGCCAAGGTACCCATCCGGCCGGGTGGAGCTAGGCGCCGGGCGCCCGCGGGGGTTCTGCGCCCATCTTCACCAACGCGTCGACGCGCTGCCCGATGGGCGGGTGCGTGGCGAAGGCGCCGGCGAATTTCGCCGGATTGAAGAACGCCAGCGCGCCGACGGTCTTATAGAACTTCTCGGCGTCCTTGTTGTTGTCGGCGCCGGACTGATAGCTGTAGCCGTCGATCTTGGCCAGCGCGCTCGCCATGGCCGTGGGGTTACGGGTGAAGCGCACCGCGTTCGCATCGGCCTGGGATTCGCGCTTGCGGGACATGAAGGCATTGCCGACGCGCGAGAGAATGGGAGCAACGAGGAGGAAGATCAGCGACAGCACGATGATGACGATCGCCAACGGGTTGGTCTTGCCATTGCCACCGCCGCGTCGCCCGTAGAACATGCGCGAGGACAGGCCCGCGATGATGCCGACCGTCGACGTCAGCGCGATGAGCCTAGTCATCGCCACCGAGTCGCCGGTATAGACGTGGCTGAGCTCGTGCGCCATGACCGCCTGGACCTCGGAGCGATCAAGCGTCTGCAGGATTTCCGCGGTGAACACGACGCGGGCGTGCCCCTTGCGATTGCTCAGCGCGTAGGCGTTGGCCACACCGGTGCCGTGCTGGATGTAGACATCGGGCACCTTCATCCCCGAGGCGATCGACATCTCCTCGGCGATGTTGTAGAGCTGCCCGCTGGTGACCCGCTCGTGGTCACCGCCCACCGATCCCATGACGACGGACGACGACATCAGCATGACGAACGCGAGGATCACCGCGGCGACGACCACCGCGATACCGCCGTAGAGGAGGAGGTAACGCAGCAGCTCGGCATTGGTGACATTGCTCGGCAGGGCGACGAAGAGCATCGCCGCGAGGACCGTCAATGCGAGGAGGAGGAAGTTGACCAGCCACGCGACGAATACGCCCCGGCGCAGCCGCTTGAGTTCGGTAGAGAAGGACGCCATCGGGAGTAACGCGACCTTCGGGCTCTAGAACTGGACGCCGGGCGCGCGACGAGCGGACTCGTCTTCGACCTCGAAGAGCTCGGCGGCTGTGAAGTTGAACATCCCGGCGAAGATGTTCGACGGGAAGACCTCGCGCTTGGTGTTGTAGGAATTGACGGCCTCGTTGTAGTGCTGGCGCGCGAACGACACCTTGTTCTCGGTGGTGGCGAGCTCCTCCTGCAGGGACAGGAAGTTCCGGCTCGCCTTGAGATCCGGGTACTGCTCGGCCACCGCGTTGACCCGAACCATGGCGTCCTTGTATGCCGACTCCGCCGCCTTCGCATCGCGGACCTCGCCGGTCTCGTGTGCGCGCTGCGCGGCGGTACGCGCGTCGGTGACGCGCTGGAGGGTTTCGCTCTCGTGTTTCGCGTAGCCCTTGACGGTCTCCACGAGGTTGGGAATGAGGTCGGCGCGGCGCTGGAGCTGGGTGTCGATCTGCGCCCAGGCCTCCCGCGCATTGTTCCGCATGCGGACGAGTCCGTTGTACATACCGATGGCTACCGCCACCAGGATCACCAACAAGATGATGACGACGATCAGAATCACGAGCCCGGCACCCATGTGGAACGCCCCTTTCACCGCACGGAAGTGGTCTACGTCGAACCTAACACGGTCTCCACGTTCCCGTGAGAAATGAACGCCTACCTCCACCGAAGCGCAGGCGGTGCAGAGGCGCCTCGATCGACACACAGCAGTAGTTGACATCAGGCGATGTCTACATAAGACTGAGACGCGTATCACCCAACGCACGACACGCCCCGGGCGCGCCGTCCATACCGGCTACGACAAGGAGCTGTTCATGGACTCCTGGAACGACATCGAGAACCACACCGAGACCGACAGGATGGTGGACGACATGCTCGACGTCGCGGTCGTCGGTGCGGGGTTCGGCGGCATCTGCACCGCCAAGCGCCTGCTCGACGAGGGCATCACGAACTTCCTCCTCTTCGATCGCGCCTCGGAGGTCGGCGGTACCTGGCAGGCGAACACCTACCCCGGCGCACAGTGCGACATCCCGGCCGCGCTGTACTCGTTCTCCTTCGCCCAGAAATCCGACTGGTCGCGCCTCTATCCCCTACAGCCCGAGCTACTCGCCTACCTGCGCGAGGTGTGCAAGAACTTCGGCATCGAACCGCACCTGCGGCTCGGCCACGAGATCCTCGACATGCGTTGGGACGAGACGGGCCGGCACTGGACGCTCGCAACCTCGGAGGGCACGTGGCGGGCGCGCGTCGTCGTCGGAGCGTTCGGCCCGTTCAGCGAACCGTCGACGCCGAACTTCGCCGGACTCGAGGACTTCGAGGGCACCGTCCTCCATTCCGCGCGCTGGGACCACACGCAGGACTGGAGCGGCACGCGCATCGGGGTCATCGGTACCGGCGCCTCCGGCGTGCAGATCATCCCGCAGGCAGTACGCGCGGGCCGTTCGCTCACCGTCTTCCAACGCACGCCGACGTGGATCTTCCCGCACCCCGACCGGCCGATCCCTTCCGCGCTGCAGACACTTTTCGCGCGGATCCCCGCCACCCAGCGCGCCCTGCGCCGCACGGTCGACCTCCTCCTCGAGTCCATGGTCTACGGCCTCGTGTTCCGCCCTGCCCTGCTCAAGGGGATGGAGGCCATCGCTAAGGCGCAGCTGCGGCGCCAGATTCCCGATCCGGAGCTACGCGCCAAGCTCACCCCGGACTACATGTTCGGCTGCAAACGGCCGACGTTCTCTAATGCCTACTTCCCCGCCATGGCGGATGCGAAGACCGACGTCATCACCGAACCGATCCGGCGGATCGTGCCCACCGGCGTCGAGACCGCGGACGGTACGGTCCACGAACTCGATGTCCTCGTACTCGCCACAGGGTTCACCGTCTCCGGCCATCCGTTCTTCTCCCGGGTTCATGACGCCGGAGGCCGCTCCCTCGCCGAGAGCTGGGAGCCCACGCCCCTGTGCTACCTGGGCACCGCAGCGGCCGGTTTCCCCAACCTGTTCCAGATCCTCGGCCCGAACGCGGCGACGTACACCTCGATGGTCGTCGTCATCGAGGCGCAGGTCGACTACATCATCAGCGCGCTCCGGGAGATGCAGGCTCACGGGTTGACGAGCCTCGAGGTGCGCGGCGACGCGGTGGAACGGTTCGTCGACGAGATCGACACCACGCTGTCGCGCTCGGTGTGGAACGTCGGCGGCTGCGCCTCCTATTACATCGACGCCACCGGCCGGAACATCGCCTGGTTCCCGGGGTTCTTCCGCCAATTCCGCGCGCGCACCCGGCGCATCCACCTGCCCGATTTCGTCCTCGGGGCCGGCGGCGACGTCGCCGAGGACACGTCCGCCGATTCCTACGATTCCGCCGAGACCGAGGAGGCCAGTAGGCCATGAGCACCGAAACGCATTCGACAACCCATACGGATGAGTCCTATTCCATCGAGGCGCGCGACGTGCATTTCGAATGGGACGGGATGCCGCTGCACTACATTCCCGGCCAGCCGATGGCGGTGCACATGTACAACGCGATGCACCTCATCCTCCCGGAGGGCGAGCGCGCGATGTCCTCCGCGCTCGCCGAGGCGCTGCCCCACATCGAGGACCCGCGGCTGGAGGAGGAAGTGCGCGGGTTCATCGGGCAGGAGACCCAGCACGCCGACTCGCACCGCGGTGCTCGCGAGTACCTCGCCGATCTCGGGCTCAATGTCGAGATGGGCGCGAAGATGGAGTGGATGGTCGACAACGTGCTCGGCTACAAGGGGCTCACCGGCCGCGCCCGTAAGGCGTGGCTGTGCGAGCGGCTCGGCCTGTTCGCGGCGATGGAGCACTACACCGCGGTCGTCGGGAACTGGTTCCTCGCCAGCGGCGGCCTCGAGGCGAACGACACGCACCCGGAGATGATGGACCTCCTCAAATGGCACGGCGCCGAGGAGGTCGAACACCGCAACGTCGTCTTCGATGCATTCCAATACGTCGACGGCTCGTATGCGCGACGCGTGCGCACCTCGTTGATCGCCAGCGTCGTGTTAGCCGCGTTGTTCTTCTCGACGGCGCGGGATTTGTACCGTTCCGATCCGGAGCTGCCGAAGAAAAAGGAGCACTGGCTGCTGTCGTTCCGCCGGTCCATCAAGGCGAAGGCCGTTCCGGACGTGAAGTTCTTCGTAACCGAGATCCCGGTGTACCTGCGCCCGAAGTTCCACCCGGCGTCCTTCGGCAGCATCGACATGGCCGTGGAATACCTGTCTCAGTCCACCGCCGTGCACAGGCACGAGGAGCAAGACCAGTGACCAAGTCTGCCAGCACGCGCGTCACTGCCGCGATGCGCATGTTCGACATCGCCGCGGACGGATACCGCCAGGTCTTCGCCCGCAGCCCCTTCGCGCCGATGCTCTCGCGCCCGAACCCCGTTCGGCGCACCGGCTACGACCTCCCGGTGACCGTGACGCGCGTGCGTAAACAGGCCCCCGACGTCGTGTCGTTCGAGCTGACGCCGGACAGCGGGAACCCCGTTCCCTTTTGGCGCCCCGGGGCGCACCTCGACGTGTTCCTCCCCTCCGGGAAGCAGCGCAGCTACTCGCTGTGCGGCGACCCTGAGGACCGCAGCCACTTCCGCATCGCGGTGCGGCGGATCTCCGCCGAGGCCGGCGGCGAGGGCGGTTCGGTCGAGATGCATTCGCTGTCCGAAGGCGACCGGATCACGGTGCGCGGCCCGCGCAACGCGTTCCCGTTCCGGCAGACCGAGAACTACTTCTTCATCGCTGGCGGCATCGGGATCACCCCGATCCTGCCGATGGTCCGGCACGCCGAACGCGAGGGCGCGAACTGGAAGCTCGCCTATCTCGGGCGCTCCCGCGATACCCTGCCCTTCCTGGACGAGCTCGCCGAGATCGACGCAGGTCTCGGGCGCGTCGAGGTGCGCACCGACGACGAACTCGGTCCCCCGTATATCCCCGAGGTGCTCGCCGGCGCCGATGCGGCCTCGGCGGTGTACATGTGCGGGCCGCCGTCGCTCATGGACACCGCGCGCACGGTGCTGCCGGACGTCGACCCCGCGGCGACATTGCACACCGAGCGCTTTTCGCCGCCGGAGGTCGTCGGCGGCAAGCCGTTCACGCTGCTCATCGCCGGTTCGAGCGAGAAGGTGCAGGTGGCGGCGAACGAGACCACGCTCGACGCGATCCGCCGCGTCGAGCCCGGGGTGAGCTACTCCTGCCGGCAGGGATTCTGCAGCTCGTGCATGACCCGCGTGATCTCCGGCGAGGTCGACCACCGGGACCACCGGCTCACCGATTCCGAACGCTCCGAATACATGCTCACCTGTGTATCTCGGGCGGCCGGCTCCACTCTGACCGTCGACCTGAACAGCGAAGGACGTTTATTGCCATGACTCAAGTACACGCGCGCCCGGACGTAGCGTTCGACTCGCCCTCCGACGTCATACGTGATGTTCAATCCGCACGGCGGGCGCAGAAGCGCTGGCAGGACATGGGTTTCGCGAAGCGGCGCAAGGTGCTCGACGCGTGGCGGGCGGACCTGGCGCGGAATGCCGAACAGATCGCCCGGACGATGAGCGCCGAGATGGGCAAGCCGCATGCGGACGCGATGTTCGAGATCGTCATGTCGCTGGAGCACCTCGCGTGGGCGGCCGCGAACGCCGAGAAGGTGCTCGGGCGGCGCAAGGTCGCGACGAGCGCGCTGACGAAGAACCTGCGGGCGACGGTCGAGTACCTGCCGTA
>NZ_DYXM01000172.1 GCF_020742175.1 Dietzia timorensis | reverse complement strand
TCGGCGTCGACCCGGTGGTCCTCGCCTCGTCGATCGTCATGCGCCTGCAGACGATCGTCTCCCGCGAAATCGATTCGGCGGAGCAGGCCTCGGTGACGGTCGGCGCGCTTCGGGCGGGCTCGCGCGCGAACATCATCGCCGACTCCGCCGAGCTGCTCATCGACACGCGCGCGTATTCCACGGACGTGCAGCAGCAGATCCGCGAGGCGATCGAGCGAATCGTGCGCGCCGAGTGCGACGCGTCGAAGTCGCCGAAGGAGCCCGAGTTCGAATACTACGAGCACTACCCCATCACCGATAATGACGCCGACGTCACCGGTCGCGTCCGCGCCGCCTTCGACGCCTACTTCGGCGAGAAGTCCGGCGAGCTCGGCCGCGTGCCGGCGTCGGAGGACTTCTCGATCGTCCCGGACTCGCTGGGCGTGCCCTACACGTACTGGGGCCTCGGCGGTTTCGCCGATACCTCGCACGCGGTCGGCAACCACGATCCCGCATTTGCCCCGGACATCTGGCCTACGCTCGACCGCGGCGCGGAGGCGATCGTCGTCGCCGCTTGTGCCTGGCTCGCCTGAGACGCCTCCACTACAGGCGCAGAGTCCAGCGCCCTCCGCGTCCGCGGAGACCGAGCGTGTGCCCGGGCCCGGCGTCAATACGGAAGAACGCCTGCGCAGGTGCGGACAGGCAATGGATGACGGCGGCGCGCAGCGTCGACGGGTGGGCGATGATCACCGCCGAACCCCGCCCGTCGCCGCCGAGCGCATCGAGCGCGGCGCAGATCCGGGCGCACGCTGCGGAGACGGTTTCGCCGCCGTGGCCGCAGAATTCGGGATCGGTGTTCCAGGCAAAGAGGTCGTCAGCGGGAATCTCGCCCACTCCCCTCCCCGCCCACGCGCCGAGGTCGATATCGGCGAACGCTTCGTCTGTTCGGCAGTCGACGTAGCCGAGAAGCTCGGCGGTCTGCTCCGCGCGCAGCTCCGGCGCCCGCAGCACGAGCTGTTCCGCAGATTCGCGTGGCGGTTCCCCGGAGACAGCGAGGCGCTGCGCCGCCACTCGACCGGCGCGGCTGAGCTCATCGCCGGGCACGGCGAAGCGCGCGGCATGCGTCGCCTCGGTCGCCGCGTGCGCGATGAGCGTCAGCCGGAAAACCACGCTGGCTCGCCTCCGCTTACGCTGCTGCGACGACTTGCTCGCGCGGCGCGATCCCGCGCAGGGAGTCGACCTTCTTCGCCGCGAGCGTGAGGCCGCCGGCGATCGAGGTGAAGATGATCGCCTGCGCGATGAGCAAGTAGAGGCGGAACAGGTAGAGATCGTCGGCGTTGAAGCCCTCCAGGATGATGTGCCCCTCGGCGTCAACCACCGGTCCTGGCGTTTCGAACGGGGACCCGTTTCCGGCATTGGCATCGAGGGAGCCGAGCTGCGGCATGGCGGCGTAGACGATGATCATGCCCACGACGACGACACCGGCGGCGGCCCACATCGACCCCGCACCGAGGCGGGCGCGCAGCTTCTGGCGGACAAACACGCCGACGACCACGACAACGGCGCTGAGCACGATGAGCAGCAGAAACAGACCGGTGCGGGCCTCGATCGTCTCGTCGTTGCCCACTGCCGGCGGGTTGGCCGGGTACTTCAGCGAGGGAAGCAGGTAAAACACGGCGAAGGCCAAACCGGTGACGGGCAACGCGTAGCGCCCCGCGGCGGCGCCGGACCGGTAGTGCATCCACAGCGCGAAGATCACGGCGGTGATTCCGCCGAGCGCGAGGCCGAGCACAACCATGCCGGTGCCTGCGCCGATGCCTTCCTGAATACTGCGGGTGAACAGTTCGTCCTCCCCGCCGTGCGAGTGGCCGCCTGCCTCATGGGAATGCGCGAGCGCCTCCATCGCCTCGCTGCGCGCCTCCTCGTAATCGATGGCGCGGCCGATGATCGGCTCGGCCATGAAGTACATGAAGATCCAGGCGATAAAGCCGCCGATGGCGCCGTAAAGTAGACCCCGCAGGGCCAGGATTTTTTCCATGGAATTGTCTTTCGCTCGTGTGTGTCGCGGGGCGTGACTAGTGGCAGGGGAACCCTGCGAAGTGGCGCGCGTCGTGGACGTACTCGTGGATGTGCGTGTCGGAGCCGAAGACCGACACCGCTCCCTGGTCCACCCCGACGAAGTAGTACGCGAGGATGCACAGCGCGAACACGCCGATGAGGATGAGCGAAGACTTGACGTCGGCGCGGGCGATGGCGACGTCCTTGGTTCCGGCCGAGGCGGTGGCGCCCTGCGAACCGGCAGAACTGACTGAGGTCATGATCGTTATTCTCCTTACCGGGTTACGCGCCCGGAACGTGGATGGGATTCGATCTCGGGGACACCAGCTCTGGCTCGGCCCGTGGGCCTTACAGTGGCGCGACCGCCCTCGATTCGCACGAGGTTCCGGCGCCCTGAGACTTCTTTTAGTTAGCCGCGAGAAATGCAGTTGGCAACAGTCGGACCACTTACGCGGTCGCCGATGTGCGCGGCCACCCATTCGATACGCGCCGGCGCAAGCTCAAGGAACACGAGCCGGGTATGACGTCGGAGGTTCTCGCTATCCTGGCCCAATGAGCTCCTCCCCCGGAACATTGACTTTCGGCCGCCCCGTGCCCGGCGAACCGCTGTTCGTCGTGGCCGCGCGGGCGGAGGCCACGGCCTTCGACCATGCGCTGCCGGTTCTTGTCACCGGCATCGGCAAGATCCGCGCCGCCGCCGCGCTCGCCGCGTGCCTCGCGGCATACGAGTCCGCGGGCGGCCTGCCGAGCGCGGTCGTCAATATCGGGACCGCCGGAGCGCTCGGAGACCACATGCTCGGGGTCCACCGCGTCGAAACCGTGCTTCTCCACGATTTCTCGCACTCCGCCGTCAGGAAGATAACCGGCATGGACGAGTATCCGCCGCTGCACGTGGGACCGCGCGACGCCGAGGGCACGGCTGCCGCAGAGCCCGGCACTGGTGTCGTACTCGCGACCGGCGACACGTTCGTCGCGGATTCGGCGGTGCGGGATGCGCTTGCGCAGCAGGCGGACCTCGTCGACATGGAGGGCTACGCCATCGCGCAGGTTGCCCATGATTTCGGTGTACCGGTTGAGCTGATCAAACACGTGAGCGACTCCGCCGACGAAACATCCGGGGACGTGTGGGCAGGCAGGGCCGCCGAGCTCGCCGAGGAAATAGCGGGGCACGCGCGCTCGCGCGCTACGCGATAGGCCGCTCGCCTCCGCGAATATTGCATCACCGCAATGTTCGCCGGTTCGCCGAGAGCACACCACGGCGCGCCCCAGCGGTGGCATCGTGGACGGTAGGGCGCTCGCGCGCAAAGTCATGCGGGCTCCCAGAGAACCTCAAGGAGCGTGCACAGCGATGAACCCAGGGACCAATCCAGGCTCGGCCGGCGACGGAGACTTCGGTGCCGGCGCGAACTACGGTGGCATGCGTTTCACCGGGATCAGCTTCGGCGGTTTCGGTAACCTCCGCGATTCAGGCGCCCTCGGCGGACGGGCACAGCAGTTCCTGCGTCATTCCTGGAAGCTGCTCCTCGGGCTCGGAATCACGAGCCTGATCGCCGGGCTACTCCTGCTCGTCTGGCCCGGCCAGACGACCCTCGTCGTCGCGCTACTATTCGGCATTTACCTCATCGTCGCAGGCCTGGGTCAGATCGGCGTCGGATTCGCGCTCAATTTCTCCACCACCGCGAAGGTACTCACCATCGTCGCCGGCGCGCTCTCGCTCATTGCCGGGATCCTCTGCGTGGCCAATGGGGACATGGCGATCAGCCTGCTCGGCGCATTCCTCGGCGTCATCTGGCTCATGTTCGGAATCGCGCGCCTGGCAACGCTCCCCCGCCCCGGCTTTACCGGCCGCACCATGGCACTCATCTCAGGCATCGCCTCGATCATCGGCGGACTTGTTCTGCTCGTCAGCCCGATTGGTTCGGTGCTCGTGCTCGCGATGGTCACGGGCGCATTCATGATTGCGCTCGGCGTGCTCACCATCGTTCAGGCGAACGCGCTGCGCAAATCGCTGCAACGCTTCTAGCTCTGCTTGGAACTGTCTGGCAAATAAGAAACTCCGCCGTCATACCCGAAACAATTCGCGGGATGACGGCGGAGTTCGCTTTACGCTCGGACCTTGCCGAGGCGCCTTCTTACTTCTCCTTGAAGGGGAAGCCGATGTGGCGCAGGAGGGCGCGGCCCTCGTCGTTGTTCGTCGCGGTGGTCACGACGGTGATGTCCATGCCGCGGGGGCGATCGATCTTGTCGATGTCGATCTCGTGGAACATGGACTGCTCGCTGAGGCCGAAGGTGTAGTTACCGTGGCCGTCGAACTGCTTGCCCGAGAGGCCGCGGAAGTCACGGATACGGGGAAGCGCGACCGTGGTGAGACGGTCGAGGAATTCCCACATGCGGTCGCCACGCAGGGTGACGCGCACGCCGATCGGCATGCCCTCGCGCAGCTTGAACTGTGCGATCGACTTGCGGGCGCGGCGAATCTCCGGCTTCTGACCCGTGATGAGGGTCAGGTCGTTGATCGCGCCGTTGATGAGCTTGGCGTCACGGGCGGCGTCGCCGACGCCCATGTTGACGACCACCTTCGTGATACCGGGAACCTGCATCACGTTGGTGTAGGAGAACTCGTCCTGCATCTTGGTGCGGATCTCGTTCTTGTACTGCGTCTTGAGACGCGGGATGTACTTTTCGGGAGCGGTCATGGCTTACAGGTCCTTCCCGGTCTTGCGCGAGATACGGACACGCTTGCCGTTCTCGTCGGTGCGGGTGCCAACACGGGTCGGGGTACCGTCGGCGTCCACGACCATCACGTTCGAAACGTGGATCGTGGCCTCCTGGGTAACGATGCCGCCCGAGGATGCGCCACGCTCTGCTGCAGAGTCGGCGACGTGCTTCTTGATGCGGTTAACGCCCTCGACGAGGACACGCTCGGCCTTCGGGTAGGCCTCGATGACCTTGCCCTTGGCTCCCTTGTCCTTGCCGGAGATAACCAGCACGGTGTCTCCCTTATGTACCTTCATTAGAGCACCTCCGGAGCAAGCGAGACGATCTTCATGAAGCGCTTCTCGCGCAGCTCGCGGGCCACGGGGCCGAAGATGCGCGTTCCTCGCGGATCGTTGTCGTTCTTGATGATGACGGCGGCGTTCTCGTCGAACTTGATGTACGAACCATCGTTGCGGCGGCGCTCCTTGGCGGTGCGCACGATAACGGCCTTGACGATGTCGCCCTTCTTGACGTTGCCACCGGGAATGGCGTCCTTGACAGTGGCGACGACGACGTCACCAATGCCGGCGTAGCGGCGCTTCGAGCCGCCGAGGACACGGATGCAGAGGATTTCCTTCGCACCGGTGTTGTCGGCGATCTTCAGCCGCGATTCTTGCTGAATCACTGGAGATACTCCTGACTGACCTAGCTATATGGAATGTGCACCGGATTACCGACCCGAGTACACGCGGTCATTGCCGCCTGCGGACACACCTGTATCGGGACGTCGCAGACAACTTCTCAATATTAGGGCTCGCGGGGGTGCATTCCCAAATCGATGCGACTTTTTCAGGGTCCCCGGGTTAGTCTCCAAAGAACACATTTTAATAACGATTTAATTGTTGACAGTTATCTCGTTCATGTCGGTCGCGAAAGGTTACCTCGGATAATGGCTCGAACTGCCCGCAAGTCCATGGCCCGAACTTTAGGAACATCTGCATTGGCCACCGTCGCCGTCGGTGCGCTGGTCGCGACAACTGTCGGGTCCCTGGGCGCATCCGAGGCATCGGCGCAGTCGAGCAATTCTGGGGACTCGCTCAATCTCCCGCCGCTGAGCTCCGGCCCTGCAGGCTCGGTCGAGTCCGCCGAGACCATCGCCCGGTCCAGCCTCGGGCTGATCGCCAACGGTTCCCTACTGAATGAGAACGCGCCGACCCTCGCGCCGTTGTCGACTGGTGTTGCGCCGCTGAGTACCGCATCGATGTCCGGCCCTACCGGCAGCCTGGTCACTCCGGCGCTCATGGGCTCGACCCTTGCGATGTCGCTCATCCCGGTTGGGTCGCTCGCCTCGGGCACACAGATTCTCGGCACCGTTCTCGGCCCGGACGCTGTGACGCGTGGCGTCGGCTCGCTCACGGGCCCGGGCTACGCCGTACCGAAGCCGGATCCAGAAATTACCAAGACCGAGGTTCTCAACAAGAAGGACGAGACCAACCCCAACGTTGACGGCGGTCTCCAGGTCTGGACCGTGACCTCGAAGACCATGCAGCGCAAGGTCGATGTCGAGGTCTACCTCCCCACCGACGAGAAAAAGCGCCAAGACGCCAACGTCCTCTACTACCTCGACGGCGTCGACACGCTCAATCCCTCGGGATTCCGCACGCTGACCAGTGGACCGAACCGGGTTCGCGACGCGAACGTCATCGGTGTCGCGCCGACGGGTGCGCCAGGTTCGAACTGGACCGAGTGGAACGAAGACGACCCGCACCTGGGCCGAAACAAGTGGGACACCTTCCTCACCGAGGAATTCCCGGAGATTCTCGACCAGCAGCTCGGCGAGAACAAAGACCGCAAGTACGGCGTGACCGGCGTATCCATGGGCGCGGGCTCCGCGCTCCAGGTCGCCGCCGCCAAGCCGGGCTTCTTCGCCACCGCAGGCGGCGTATCCGGCTGCTACAGCACGACCACCGACCTCGGCTACGAGACGCTCCGCCTTAGCATCGAGACCCGCGGCGGCAACATGACGAACATGTGGGGTCCCCGCGGTTCGCAGCAGTGGCAGGATCGCAACCTCCCGGATCACGCCGACAAGCTGGCCGGCACGAAGGTGTTCATGTCCGCGGCGACCGGCGCCATCGGCGCCGAGGACGCCAAGCGCTACGGCAGCGACCCCGGCGTGCTGTTCTCCGGGTACGTGCTCGAGGCGGGCACCCGCGAGTGCACCAATGAGATGGATTCGGCACTCAACGCCGCCGGCGTTGATCACGAGACGTTCCTCATGCCGACCGGCGTGCACAACTGGTCGACGTTCACCCCCGGCTTCGACAAGGCTATGGACTACATGCTCCCGCTGCTCGCGCAGGAATAGTCCTCGGCGCTGAGCGCCCACACGAAAGCCGCCGCCCACAAATTGTGGGCGGCGGCTTTCGTTAATGCTGCGGGAGTACTCGTCAGCGACGGAACGTCGACGGGCGCGGCACGTTACGAAGGTTCGAGCGGGCAAGGTCGATCATCCGACCGACGCCACCCTCGAGGACCGTGCGGGAGGCGGCCCTTGCGAAGCCGCTGACCTGCTCGAGCGAGATCTCCGGCGGGATCGACAGGGCGTTCGGATCCGTGACGACGTCGACGACCGCCGGACCGTCGTGCGCAAGTGCCTTCTTGATTGCGGGACGGATCTCCTCCGGCCGGGTAACTCGGAAGGACTCGATACCGCATGCCTTTGCGATAGCGGCGAAATCCACCTCCGAATGATCGGTCCCCCGGTCCGGGAATCCCTCCACGAGCATCTCGAGTTTGACCATGCCCAGCGAGGAGTTGTTGAACACGACCGCCTTGAGTGGCAACTCGTGGAGCGACACGGTGAGCAGCTCGCCGAGAAGCATAGACAGTCCGCCGTCACCGCACATCGCCACGACCTGCCGTTTCCGGTCAGCCGCTTGCGCACCGATGGCCTGCGGCAACGCGTTGGCCATGGTTCCGTGACGCAGCGAGGCCATCAGGGTGCGGCCGGGCCCCGGGGTGATGTAGCGGGCGTGCCACACGTTGCACATTCCGGTGTCGGCGGTGAACACCGCGTCGTCCGAGGCTTCCTCGTCGAGGATGCGGGCGACGTATTCCGGGTGGATGGGCACCATGTCCTCTACGTTTGTCGTGTAAGCCTCGATGACGTGCTCGAGGTTGGATGCGTGCTTCTTCAACATCGAGTCGAGGAAGGACGAATCGTCCTTGGCGTCGATGAGCGGGAGCAGCGCGTCGATCGTCGCGCCGACATCGCCGTGGATCGGATAATCAACCTTCGTGCGCCGCCCGATATGTGCGCCGTTGATGTCGACCTGGGCGGTCGGGATGTTCGGCAGGAACTCGTTGTACGGGAAGTCGGTGCCGAGAAGGATGAGCAGGTCGGCTTCGTCGAAGGCCTCGTCGCAGGAGCCGTAGCCGAGAAGACCGGACATTCCGACGTCATACGGATTGTCGTACTGCAGGTACTGCTTGCCGCCGTATGCGTGCCCGACCGGGGATTTGATCTTGTCCGCGAGCGCGTAGACCTGCGCGCATGCATCCTTGCACCCGGCACCGCCGAACAGCGTGACCTTCCGGGCGCCGTTGATCGCTTCCGCGAGAGCGTGGAGTTCCGGGTCTGCCGGGACCGCGAGCGGCACCGTCGTGGTGTAGCTGGAGCGCAATTGCGGCTCGTCCTGCGCGGGTTCCTTTGCCAGATCTCCGGGGATGACGAGTACGGACACGCCTCCACCGGCGAGAGTCGATTGCAGCGCGTTGTGGAGAATGCGGGCACCCTGTTGCGCGGAGTTGACCATCTCGCAGTATCCCGAGCACTCCTGGAACAGTGCCTCCGGGTGGGTCTCCTGGAAGAACTGGGAGCCGATCTGCAGGCTGGGAATGTGCGAGGCGATGGCGAGGACCTTGGCGCCGTTGCGGTGCGAATCGTAAAGGCCCTGTACGAAGTGGGTATTACCGGGTCCGCACGAGGCGGCACAGACGGCGAGCTTCCCGGTGACCAGGGATTCGGCGCCGGCCGCGAAGGCCGCAGCCTCCTCGTTGCGAACGTGCACCCACGTGATCGAGGAATCGGCAAGGGCGTCGACAATCGGGTTGAGGCTATCGCCGACGATCCCGAAGATCCTCTCCACTCCCTGCGCTTCGAGAGTCTCGACGAGCTGCTTGGCGTAGGTCTTGGCCATGGGCGTCCTTCCGGGCGTACGTTGTGCCGCGGCGATAAACTTCATGCCGCGGTGGGGTCTATCCCCAACCTACGCCTTACGCGCCCGGTGCAGGAGAGCTCCGATTGCGGCGCCCTCGCGGACACGGGTGCTGTCGAAGGCTGGTTCCCCCTTCGGCGCCTCGCCGACCTGAATATAGGCCGGTGGATTTGCTGGGGGTCGACTAAAGGTCCTCGCTTTTTGGGATTCGGAAGCGGATCATGGGGATACACCTTCCGGCTAGAGAAAAGGGAGGACCGGATGAACACCATGAACAAGGTCGCCCGTGTGGACGTGTACACACCTCGCGATGAGAACGAGTTGGTCGTTATCGCGATCGAGGCGGGCACGGCTGATCGATCGTTCGAGATCCGCGCCCCATATCAAGCTGTCTCCGACTACATCGTCGTGAACGCGGAAGGCGTCCTCGTCGATGGAGGAATCGTGAGCTTCGGCCTCGACGACCGCACTCTCACGTTCGAGTTCTCCAAGGCCGCAGCCGACGAGCTCGGCATGCCTCGATCGATCACTCTTGAGGTCGACGGCACGGAGGAAGAAATCGCCTCGGCGAGCACATGGATCACCGAAATGCTCGACGATGTAGAAGCTCGAACGGCGTGAGGGCATAAGAAAAAGCTCCCTCCGACGTCATCACATTGATGACGGCGAAGGGAGCCTAATCTAACCCGGACTGCAGGCACGAGGCCTGCGGTGCCGTTGCCTTACTACTTGGCGCGCTCGATAATCTCTACCAGGCGGTAGTGCTTCGAGGCGGAAAGCGGGCGGGTCTCCATGATCCGCACGCGGTCGCCGATGCCGGCGTCGTTGGTCTCGTCGTGCACCTTGACCTTGGTCGTGCGACGCATGATCTTGCCGTAGAGGGCGTGCTTGACGCGGTCCTCCAGCTCGACCACAATCGTCTTCTCCATCTTGTCGGAGACGACGTAGCCAATGCGCACCTTACGAGCGTTGCGCTCTTCAGTGGTGGTCATTTTCTCCTCGCTCATTAGCTCTCACCCGGCTCCGCCGACAGGCCGAGCTCGCGCTCGCGCATGACGGTGTAGATACGGGCAATGTCGTGGCGCACGACCCGCAGGCGACGGTTGTTGTTCAGCTGCCCGGTCGCAAGCTGGAAGCGCAGGTTGAACAGCTCTTCCTTGGACTCCCGCAGGCGCTCGGTGAGAGTCGCGGCGTCGAGCTCGCGCAGCTCGGGGGCGGTGGTTCCGCTAGCCATTAGAACTGCTCCTCTCGCGTAACGATACGGGTCTTGCAGGGGAGCTTGTGCTGCGCGCGGCGAAGCGCCTCGCGAGCCGTCTCCTCATTCGGGTACGTCATCTCGAACAGGATGCGTCCGGGCTTGACGTTCGCGACCCACCACTCGACGGAACCCTTACCGGAGCCCATTCGGACTTCGGCCGGCTTCTTGGTGAGCGGACGGTCCGGGAAGATGTTGATCCACACCTTGCCACCACGCTTGATGTGGCGGTTGATGGCAATACGCGCGGACTCGATCTGCCGGTTGGTGATGTAGGCGGGCTCGAGAGCCTGGATGCCGTAGTCACCGAAGGTCACCTTGGTGCCACCCTTGGACTGTCCCTTACGGGACGGGTGGTGCTGCTTGCGGTGCTTGACGCGCTTCGGGATAAGCATTGCGTCTAGCCCTCCTTGGTCTCGGCCGGGGCCTGCTCCGCGCTCGACTTCGCGCGGGCGGTCTCGGTGCTCGTGGCCGTGGTGCCCTGGGCACCGCTGCGGCGCGGGCGACCGGCACCGCGCTCACGGCGCGGACGGTCGTTACGGCCACCGGCCGGCTGGTTGTACTGATCCGACTCGCGGCGTCCGCCGACGACATCGCCCTTGTAGATCCACACCTTGACGCCGATGCGACCGAAGGTCGTGCGGGCCTCGAAGGTGCCGTAGTCGATCTCGGCGCGAAGCGTGTGCAGCGGAACGCGACCCTCGTGGTAGCGCTCCGAGCGGGACATCTCGGCGCCGCCGAGACGACCGGAACACATGACCTTGATGCCCTTCACCTGCGGCTGACGCATGGCCGACTGGATGGCCTTGCGCATCGCGCGACGGAAAGCAACACGGTTGGCGAGCTGCTCCGCGATTCCCTGAGCGACGAGCTGTGCGTCGGCCTCGGTGTTCTTGACCTCGAGGATGTTCAGGTGAACCTGCTTGCCGGTGAGCTTCTCCAGCTCGCCACGGAGGCGATCGGCCTCGGCGCCGCGGCGACCGATGACGATACCCGGGCGGGCCGTGAAGATGTTGACCGTGACGCGCTCGTCACGACGTTCGATCTCCACGTTGGAGATGCCGGCCCGCTCAAGGTTATTCGAGAGCAGGTCGCGGATCTTGATGTCCTCTGCGACGAACGACGCGTACTGCTTATCTGCGTACCAGTGCGACGTCCAGTTAGAGGTGATTCCCAGGCGGAAGCCGTGGGGATGGATTTTCTGGCCCACTACTGAGCACCTCCCTTACGGCCATTACCCTCGATCGCTTCGCGAGTGGTGACCTCGATGGTGATGTGGCTCGTGCGCTTACGCACACGGAAAGCACGACCCTGAGCACGCGGGCGGAATCGCTTGAGGGTCGGGCCCTCATCCGCGTATGCAGTGGTCACAACCAGGGTCCGGGGATCCAGGTTGAAGTTGTTCTCCGCGTTTGCGATCGCGGACTCGAGAACCTTGGCGACCGGCTCGGAAGCCGACTGCGGGGCGAAGCGCAGGATGTCCCGTGCTTCCTTGGTGCCCTTGCCGCGGATCAGGTCGACGACGCGGCGAGCCTTCATCGGCGTCACGCGAACGAACTTAGCGGTGGCCCGTGCCGAAGTACGGGCCTCGTTGGCGGTGGTTTCAGTGCTCATCGACGCTTCGCCTTTCGGTCGTCCTTGATGTGACCCTTGAACGTGCGGGTCGGCGCGAACTCTCCGAGCTTGTGGCCGACCATCGAGTCGGACACGAACACCGGCACGTGCTTGCGTCCGTCATGGACAGCAAAGGTGTGGCCGATGAAATCGGGCAGGATGGTCGAGCGACGGGACCAGGTCTTGATGACCTGATGCGTGCCCTTGTCGTTCTGAGCGTCCACCTTGGCAAGGAGGTGCTCGTCTACGAACGGACCCTTCTTAAGACTGCGGGGCATTCTGGTTTCCCTCCTTAACGCTTCTTACCGGTGCGACGACGACGGACAATCATGTTGTCGCTCGCCTTCTTGGGCTTACGGGTACGGCCTTCCGGCTGACCCCACGGGCTGACCGGGTGGCGGCCGCCGGACGTCTTGCCTTCGCCACCGCCGTGCGGGTGGTCGATCGGGTTCATGACGACACCACGGACGGTCGGGCGAACGCCCTTCCACCGCATGCGGCCGGCCTTGCCCCAGCTGATGTTGATCTGCTCTGAGTTTCCGACCTCACCGAGGGTGGCGCGGCAACGGACGTCGACGCGACGCATCTCGCCGGAGGGCAGACGCAGCACTGCGTACTGGCCTTCCTTACCGAGGAGCTGGACGCCGGCGCCGGCAGAGCGGGCCATCTTGGCGCCGCCGCCCGGGCGCAGCTCCACGGCGTGCACGATCGTGCCTGCCGGGATGTTACGCAGCGGGAGGTTGTTGCCGGTCTTGATGTCCGCGCCAACACCGGACTCCACGATGGTGCCCTGCTTGAGGCCACGGGGAGCGATGATGTAGCGCTTCTCGCCGTCTGCGTAGTGCAGGAGGGCGATGTTCGCGGTGCGGTTCGGGTCGTACTCGATGTGAGCGACCTTGGCCGGCACGCCGTCCTTGTCATTACGACGGAAGTCGATGACGCGGTAGGCGCGCTTGTGGCCACCGCCCTTGTGGCGGGTGGTGATCCGGCCGTGGCCGTTGCGTCCGCCGGACTTGCTCAGCGGGCGAACGAGCGACTTCTCGGGCTCGGTGCGGGTGATCTGGTCGAACGTCGAAACGCTCGAGCCACGACGACCGGGGGTCGTCGGCTTGTACTTACGGATAGCCATTCGTATCTCGTCCTTAAGCTACTTACGAGCCGGTTCCACCGCTTACGCGGTGAGCCCCGGGATCTCGATGGGCTTGCTGTCGGCCGCGAGGGTCACGATGGCGCGCTTGGTGTCCTTGCGCTTGCCGTAACCGAAGCGAGTTCGCTTGCGCTTGCCCTGGCGGTTGGCGGTATTCACAGATGCGACCGTGACACCGAAGATTTCCTCGATGGCGATCTTGATCTGCGTCTTGTTGGAAGCCGGGTCCACGAGGAACGTGTACACGTTCTGCTCGAGGAGACCGTAGGCCTTCTCAGAGACGACCGGGGCGATGATCACGTCCCGGGGATCGGCGACGGTGCTCACTTGGCAGCCTCCTTAGCGGACGAGCCGGCGAGCTGGCGGTTGGCCTGCTCGACGTAGGCGTGGAAAGCCTCGACCGTGAACACGACATCGTCGGCGTTAAGCACGTCGTAGGTGTTCAGCTGGTCCGGCGCGATCGGATGAACGTTATCCAGGTTCGCCACGCTCTTCCACGCGGCGATGTCCTCGCGGCCGACGACCAGAAGGGTCTTCTTCCGCTCGGAAAGGGACGCCAGCAGCTTGCGCACACCAGCCGTGGAGGGCTTCTGGCCCTCAACGATCTCGGTGAAGACAAAGAGGCGATCGTTGGCGACACGGTCGCTCAGCGCGGAGCGGAGTGCGGCGGCGATCATCTTCTTCGGGGTGCGCTGCGCGTAGTTGCGCGGCTGGGGTCCGTGCACGGTGCCACCACCGGTGTAGTGGGGTGCGCGGATCGAGCCCTGGCGGGCGCGGCCGGTGCCCTTCTGGCGGAACGGCTTGCGGCCACCGCCGGCGACGTTGCCGCGTGTCTTGGTGGCGTGCGTGCCCTGGCGAGCCGCGGCAAGCTGGGCCACGACGACCTGGTGCATGAGCGGCAGGTTCGGCTCGACGCCAAAGATGGCGGCCGGGAGCTCAATCTTGCCGTCCGTGCTACCCGCAGGGGTACGCACATCGAGGGAAAGGTTCACGGCATTCTCTGTTGCGGTCATGCGTGAGCACCGCCCTTCACTGCGTTGCGAACCGTCACGAGGCCGCCGTTGCGGCCCGGGATAGCGCCCTTGATAAGGAGAACGCCTGCGTCGGCGTCAACCTTGTGGAGCTTGAGGTTCTGGGTGGTCACTCGGTCGTTGCCCATACGGCCGGCCATGCGCATGCCCTTGAACACGCGTCCCGGGAAGGAAGCGCCGCCGATGGAACCCGGCATACGGTGCGTCGCCTGGTTACCGTGGGAAGCACCCTGACCGGCGAAGCCGTGACGCTTCATGGTGCCGGCGTAGCCCTTGCCCTTGGAGGTGCCGGTGACGTCGACGAACTTGATGTCCTCGAAGATGTCGACACCCAGCTCCTGGCCCACCTCGTAGGCAGAAGCTGCCTCGGCGGACGGCAGACGCAGTTCGGACACGTGACGACGCGGCGTGGCGCCGGCCTTCTCGAACTGGCCCGTCTCAGGCTTGTTGACGCGACGCGGGTCGATGGCGCCAAACGCGATCTGAATGGCGTTGTAGCCATCGATTTCTTCGGTACGGATCTTGGTCACCACGCACGGACCGGCCTTGATGACGGTCACCGGGACGACCCGATTGTTCTCGTCAAAGACCTGGGTCATGCCGAGCTTGGTGCCCAAGAGGCCCTTGATCTCGGAATTACTCATTGTTTACTGTCTCCGCTGCACAGATAGGTCGGCGAATAAATCACTGGATGTTGACGTCGACGCTGCCCGGCAGGTCGATTCGCATAAGTGCGTCCACGGTCTTCGGCGTGGGATCGAGAATGTCGATCAGACGCTTGTGGGTGCGCATCTCGAAGTGCTCGCGCGAGTCCTTGTACTTGTGCGGCGAGCGGATGACGCAGTAGACGTTCTTCTCGGTGGGCAGCGGCACCGGGCCGACAACACGCGCACCGGTACGGGTCACGGCATCAACGATGATGCGTGCCGACTTATCGATGGCTTCGTGGTCGTAGGCCTTGAGCCGGATGCGGATCTTTTGTCCCGCCACTTGGTCCTCTTCTTCTCCCTGCCCCGGATTCCCGAGAGCAGATGTTTGGTCCTTTGTTGTCGTGGCCGAATCGATGTGGATTCCCAATCGACTCGACAACGCCAGGTTCATCGGTGCTTCGTCTTGGGTGAACCGCTTGCCGTGACGCAGACACAAAGTCAGCAAAGTCGAAGGATCTCCCCAGAGGACGCAGCAAAAACCTTGTGTGGCACCCTCCGAAGAGAGATAACCAGTGGTTCTCACCGATCCGCTGCCGCTGTGAATGTGTCACGACTTGGTCCACGCGGTCGGGCGTGTCGCCTTCCCGCTTTTGCGGCAAACGAAATTCCTAGGAGTTTCGTCTGCTACTCGTCGTGCTCGCCTCGCCATCGTGCCCGGCGAACGTCCGTTATGGACGCACGCGTATGGGTCACCATGTCGAGGCAACTTGATTAGTATGCACCAGCCGCAGATCGAGGGCAAATCGGCCCAAGTCCGGATTGTGTGGCGTTGCTCTCCCCTAATCGCATTCCCGTCGCCCGTTGCTTTCCGAGTTTCACGTGCGCGCGCGAGTGACTGAATTGCAGTGCATGGTTTCCACATTCGCAGTAGTGTCATAGACAAGGTCTCCTGGCGCAGCCAATGTGCGGCCAGCTAACCTCGTTGGTCCGAAATATGTACTCCCACAGTCGATCTCCCAAGGAGTTCAGATCATGGCAAGTAATCAGAACGCAACCGGCTCGCAGTCGAGCGGCGCGAATGCGGACGCAGGGAAGGCCGCCTCGGCGTCAGCTTCCGAGGGGACTCTCGACACCACCCGCGGCAGCACCACGATCGCCGACGTCGTCGTCTCCAAGATCGCCGGAATCGCCACGCGCGAGGTTGGCGGCGTGCATGACGTCGGCGGAGGCGCTGCTCGCATGGTCGGCGTTCTCCGCGAGCGAATCCCCGGCGCACGCACGAATGTCAGCCAGGGCGTCTCTGTCGAGGTCGGCGAACGCCAGGCCGCCGTCGATGTCAGCCTCATCGCCGAGTACGGCGTAGCGATTCACGAGCTCGCCGAAGCTGTCCGTCAAAACATCATCGCCGCGGTCGAAGGGATGACCGGTCTTGAAATGACCGAAGTCAACGTCGAGATCACCGACGTCTACCTCCCGGGTGAGGACGACGAGGACGACGATGCCGATCAGCAGAAGACTCAATCGCTCGAAACCCGCTCGCGGGTTCAATAGTTTCTGACCAGGTGAATCGACAGTCGAAATGACCCACCCACACCACTCACGCAACACCGGCCAGGTGCGCCGCGTCGTCACGCCCGCGCAGGCCGGCCGGCTGTCCGTGTCAGGAGCGAGCGGCGCACCGGCAGCCTCCAAGGTGCGCACTCCGGCGCAGGCGAACGCCGAAGCGGCCCACCAGGCGGCTGACACGATCGCCGCAGTACCGGGAATAGTTCGCGTGATCAGTCCATTTCTGTCCTCGCATTCGCCTAGTTCTGTCGGCGATCACCGCATCGAGGTCCGCGGGGGCACGCTCCGCGCGTCCGTCGTCATTGATGGGCAGCGATCCATCCCCGATGTCGAGCGGGACGTGCGGTCGGCGATTGCGCGCCAGTGGGAGGGCGACCTCGATTTGGTGTTCGCCGATCTCGAGCTTCCGGGCGAACAGGCCGAGGACGAGTAGTCATGGCCGCACAGCGAGACAGCTCCGGACGGGTGCCGAAGGACGAAGCGGCGTACCGCAGGGATCGGCGCGCCGCGGTCCTCGCCCACCATCCGGATCACGGCGGATCCGCAGATGCGTTGATCGAGGCGCTCGAGGAGGTCGACCGTAAGCACGGCCTGACCCCAAACCGAGACAAGGCAAAGGCCGCGTCGGAGCAGTCGTTCGACCAGGCGCTTGCGGTCGTCGTCACGGCCGCAGCCGGAATCGTGGCCGTTGGTGCATCGTTGGCCCTGTCGATAGCGTCGCGCAAGAGATAGCCGCTAAGAAGAATTAAGAGACCATGTTGAAAGCACCGGGAGAGACCATGAAATACACCGCAATCTGCGTGGTGATCGGGCTTTTGCTCGCGATCGCCGGCATAACCGGCGGAGTCGGCGGCTTCCTGTTTGCACTCCTGCTCGCCGCCGTCGGTGGCGTCGCCGGAGCGCACCTCGACGGCCTGATCGATCTGTCCGCGGTGATCCGCGGGCGTGGCCGTGGATAGCCCGACGGCCGGCGCCGACGAAGGAACCAACTGGGACGTCGAACGGCCGGCGACCGAGAGGGGATCCACCGAAGCCTCAACCCGTTCGCTTCGGCGAGTGGTGAGGCAGGCCGCACTGTCGGTCTCCGGATCTGTCGAGCACACGTCCGGACTCAATCGGCTCACCGGCCGCTCGTATCCGCGCGTCGAAGTCGACAGCGGCCGGGACCGCGTCAGCGCGGAAGTTCATATCGCCGCGGCCTGGCCCGCCCCGGTTACACAGCTCGCTGCATCCGTCCGCGGCGCCATCCGTGAGGTCCTCAAGGCACACACGGCCGCCGAAAGCATCCAGGTCGACGTGCACGTCGGAGCGGTCGTACCGGGCCAGACGGTTCTCGACGACGTTGCCCTGCCGCTTCCCGAGCCGGTCACCTCCTCTCGCCTGACCCCGAGGCCGGCGGAGGTACCCAGCCGCCACGCGGCGGCGCCTCCCGTCGCACCCCGGCCGAAGCAGCTGCACACACCGGACGTACCCGAGCAACATTTCCGTTCGCCGCGTGTCCCAGCACCTGCGAAGGTTGCATCGGTGTCCGCGCCGACGCGCTCCCGGGTAGACGTTCCGTCTGCCCCGCAGCGTCCGTCACTGCTTGTCCCGCAGCCTCCGATCCCCATGCCTGTGCGGCACCCCACCACCGATCTCGCCCAGGAGCGACGCCGCGAAGGGGGAAGGAAATGAACGACGACTCCACAACCGCGCCCGATCCCGCAGCGACGGGTGAGGACAGCCATATTTCCTTCACTCCCGGGGGAAAGATCGGACAGACGTCGACGGTCTTCACCAACGAGGAGCTCGCCACCGCGCCCAACGCCCTGAAGGTTGGCCGCGAGCCGAGGCGAGCGCCCTCCGCCAGGCCCGTACTGGTGCTCCTCTCCCTCGCGCTGCTGGGGCTGGCCGTTTTCGCCGGATACGAGCTGTACGCGACCTTGCGCGAAGGCTGGACCCCAATCCTCGGTCCCTGGGTCGAGAACGGGCTCGATGGACCGATGTCCTGGCGGCCGCTCCCCTGGGTCGCCGGAGCCGTCGCCGTGCTCGGGCTACTCATGTTGATTTCCGCGCTCCGCCGTCGTCAGCGCTCCCACGTCGGATACGGCGAGGACTCTGCACTCTGGCTGACCCCGACGTCGATCGCCCGGCTGTGCTCGCAGCATGCCGGCCGCGTCTCCGGGGTCACCGGATGCACCACTGTCGTCGGCCGCAAGAAGGTCGTGGCCAACGTGCATGCCGGAGGCCGAGACCTATCGGACCTGGAGTTGGCCGTCCGGCAGGAACTCGCGCCTATCGTCGGCTCGCTCGCGGGCAACAAGACACTCGTCGTTCGTACTCGGGGAGGTGAGAACCGATGACCACTCGCGCTTCCGTCCTCACTCGGTTGACCGTTATCGTCTTTTCTCTGGTCATTCTGGTGGCGGGTCTCGCGGTCCTTGCGTGGCATTTCGACGTGGCCGATATTCGGGACCGCCTCACCGGTGGGCCCGTGCCCGACGTCACCGCGTGGCCGGAGGCCAAATGGTGGCCTTGGGCGCTGGGTATCACATGCGCGGTCGCCGCAATCGTCGCGCTCACCAGCTTGCTCGGCCTGGCCGCGCGGCACGGTATCGGCACGTGGGTTCTCGACGGCGCCTCGCCGTCGGGAGAGCTGAGTGCCGACGTCCACGCCGTCGCAAGCGCCAGCGCGCAGTCCTTCACCCGCATCGAAGGAGTCCGCAAGGCGAGCCATCGGGTTCACGAGCGCGAAGGCGTGCCCACAATGGAGATCACACTTCGCTGCGCTCCTTCCGTGGCGCTGGACCGTGTCGAAAAGGCTGCCCGGATCAACGGCGCGGTGCTCGCGAAGTCCTTCGACAAGCCGCACCTGGCGCAGCGCGTGTTCGTCCGGATCGAAAAGGCCGCGCGCGAGCAGTAGCAGAGGCGGCGGGCCGCTCTACCCGGAGAACGTCCCGAAGAGCAGGCTCACCGTCATCGCCACCACTACTGCGTTGAACATGAACGCGAGAAGGGCATGGGTGCGCATAGCGTTGAGTACGCTCCGCGATCGCACCCGTGCTTGAGGCCCCAGGAACGTCGAAACGAAGACCGCGTGGGAGAGGAAGTCCCCGAAAACGGGCTGCTCGTCGAAAGGGAAGTCCACCACCTCTCCGGCACCGTGCTCGCGCATGTAGGTCAGCGAATATGAATAGGCCATGAGCACCCACGAGCCGGCTGCGACCGCCAGGCCCAGGAAAATGTAGATCGGATCCTCGCGGCTGTACCCGTTCTGCGCGAGTATGACGACGAGCGCCGTGGCCACCACCCCGCCGAGCACGGTCCAACCCGCCGGATCGGTAGACCCGACCCACGAGTGCCACCATTTCTTGTCCGCCCGCGCCTTCGATCGCGCGGTCTCCAGGAATTCGTCCGGCCCCATTTTCGCGAACACCCGATGCGTGAGCCCGCAATAGATCGCGCAGAACGCGACCCATCCCGGCAGCACTAGCTGGATGACGTAGTCGGGCACGCCGGGCCAGCCCTCGTTTTCGCCGTCGGCTATTCCACCGTCGTTGAGCCTTACGGCGAAGAACACCCCGGCACATACGATCGCCAAAACCGCGGAGATGTTTTGTCGCCAATAATCGTTGGTAATCGACGGTAGGAATCTGCGTATCCGCGAAAAGTCAGCAGGCATACGTTCATTGTGCCCAGGATGACAACGCTTCAGGGCGCCTTCTCGACACGTGCCGAGAAGGCGCCCTGGAGAACGTTGCTCAACGATTCCCGCGGGAACTATTCGCCGTTACAGACCACCGAGCAGCAGATGAAGAAGGTCGCCGACGATACCGACAAGTCCAGATACCAAACCCATGGGGAATCCTTTTCGTAGTTCGAAACGAAGGGCCGAATTACCCTCCGCGACAGGGCTCCTCGTGAGGATCTCCTCCCCGAGGAACACTGTCGAGGTTATGGGCCTGCTATTACGTCGCCGGGTCGTCGGCGAAAAGAATACTTTGCGGCCGAAGCAATTTCGGTAATCCGCCGTTAACAGCTGTTCGTTCAGGCACCGGCGTAGGAACCGATGCACCAGGCGTTTCCGTCGAAGTCGACGAAGGAGAAGTCGATTCCGCCGTAGGGTCGGGATTCCGGCGCCGACTCGACCTTGGCGACATCGTTGCCCATTCCGTCGACCACCGCGTGGAGTCGGTGGACCTCCGCATCGTCCGCGGTGACGAGGTACAACATCGCTCCCCCGGTGCGGTCCCATATCGAGCCGTCCCCTCGGGCGCTGCCGAACATGAGGCCGCCGGTCTCGCGCCACCGGTATTCCGCATGCACCACACGTGCTGCGTCGTTGTCGTCACGGACGAGGAGGCGTTCGGCGAATCCGAGTGAGTCGAGAAGGCCGATCATCGCCTCGGCGTCGGAGGTCTGGAATGAAGGGAACACTGTGGGCGAGTACGTAGTCATGTCCCTAGTATGCGCGCCCTCCCTGCGGAAGGTCTTGAAGAATTGGGAACGGCCTCCCGACGGACAGGCTCGGGGGGAGCCCGGCGATTTTTGCCCATTCGCGGCTCAAATGCGCCTGGTCCGCGTAACCAGCAGCGATCGCAGCCTCGATGAGCGCCGTGCCAGATTCGACCAGGTCGCGGGCGTGGCAGAACCGCAGAATCTGAGCCTCCTCTTTCGGCCCCAGGCCGAACTCGCCTCGGAACCCAGCGAGTAGGGTTCGGCGGCTGACGCCCACCGACGAGGCGATCTCCGATACTCGCGCCTGTCCTCGCGAACGGTGGAGCAACCACCACGCCTCCGCCGCCGCGCTACCGGCGATGCCGAGGCCGTCCCCGAGCGAGGAGCGCGGCACACATTTCGCGACGCGGTCCCGGAGGAAGCCCCGCAGTACGGTCAAGCGCGATTCCCACCTCGGTGTTTCGGCGATTCGAGAGCAGAGGGCGGCGAATTCGCCATCTCCGAGCATGTCGGCGGTGACGAGCTCGCGCGCAAGTTCTCCGCAGGGCATACCGAATACCGCACGGCATCCCAATGGGGTCAAAGCTATCTGGATCCCACGCTGTATCCCGTGAGTGCGAACGAGAGAAGGCGTGGTGTGAAGCCCGGCGACGAGGACGGGAAACGTATTCGAGGCGTCGGTTCCCGCCCATCCGATATCGAAGGGCTCGTCAATGGAGATGAGGACCGTGACCGCCCCGCTGGGGACACCGAAATGGATCGATTCCTCGGGCACGGCGAGATCGAAGGCCTCGATCCGTTCGACGTAGCCGCCAAGGTCTGCGGCGGCGGTATCGAGCGCGAACATCACGGAATCACCTCCGTACAGCGTGGAAGCCATTATTCTCCACAGCCCTTCCGAAAGCGACCAATACCTCTGACGCCGGAGACGCCGCGCACCCGGCAACGGTGCGGGTGCGCGACCGCCGCTTCTAGACGCGCGCTTCTCTCCGGGCTTTGCGAACGAGCGCAATTGCGACGTCCAAAAGTACGAACGCAGCCAACGAGATCCCGAGAAGAGGGAATGCGACGCACAGCCCGGCAACGCCGATCGCGGCGACCGTCGTCATAACGGGTCGCGCCTTCGCCAGGCGGAGCAGCGCCCCTGGCCGTGGCATTGCGGGCAGGGCGCCTTCGCGCGTGGGCCGGCGCTTCCACCACATCGCGTAGCCACGAATGACGATGAGCACGAGGGCTCCAGCGACCGCTGCCAGCAGCAACTGGTTGGCGAGGCCAAAGAGGAACCCCATGTGCGCGCGGATGCCCCAGTCGGAGAGTTTGGCGGCGAGCGGATAGTCGGCGAAATCGAGTCGTTCGACGACGTCCCCGGTCCGCGGGTCCAACGCGGCGGAGCTCGGTCCGTACGCGTAGGAGCGTCGTGTTTCGGTCGCCGTCCACGCCTCCCCCGGACCGGCGGGTGGTGCCAGCTGGATCGGATCGGCAAGGCCTGCCGAGACCGCCCCGGCGTGAATGTCGTCGATCGTCGCCTCCCGATGGTCAGCTTCGCCCGTGGCCATGTGACCTGTGTGGCCGCCGTGCGCCGCGCCGCCGCCATGAGCCGCGTGTTCCCCATCGCCCGCGGAAGCGTCCATGGTCGGGGTCGTCCAGCTCATCGCGGCGCGAAGATCGGAGATGTTGGCGCCCGCGTAGGTGGACCAGGTAAGTCCCGTCGCAGACAGTCCGAGGAACCCGATCGCGGCCCAGGCGCCGAGCACCGCGTGCTTCGCCCGGACTTCAGACCTCGTGCCACGGCGGGCTGTGCGGTCCACCGACGACCGACGAAACACGGACGCTCGGCTCTGGCGGCGTTGATCCCACCAGATGTAGAGGCCGAAAAGGGTGATGGGCGCCAGCCAGGAGGCGGCCAGTTCGGAGTAGAGACGTCCGGGCTCGCCGAGGTGGAGTCGGCGGTGCATTTCCGATAGCCACGTTCGGAGGGGCAGGGCCTGTCCGCTGCCGTACTGAATTGACTCGCCGTCGACGTTGCCCATCGCCGGGTCGACAAAGGCGACGCGGGTGTACGACTCGGACTCGAGACTCGGGTCGTCAAACAGGATGCGGGTGTTCTGACCGCCGGTTCCCGGGATCACGGAATTGAGTTCCAGCCCGGGAAAAACCTGGCGAGCTGTCGCGACTTGCGTGTCGAGTCCGACGTTATGTTCGGATGAGGACGCGGTTGTCAGGTCGTGATAAACGACCTTTTCGATCGACGGCGACAGGGCGTAGAAGAACCCGGATACTGCGGCGATCAGGAGGAACGGGCCGATGAACAGGCCCGCGTAGAAGTGGACGCGCCTGGCGAGGGCGCGAAGGGCCGCCCCGGCACCGTCGGTCGTGTGTTGTGCCTGCGGAGTCGTGGCGGTGGGTTCCGGAGCTTTTTCCGGATCCGCGAGTGGACGCGCGGAATCGATGTGGGTCATGTCGAGCTTTCGTAGTCGACCGCGTGGCATCCGGCGACGCGCTTGAGGCGAGCGCACGACATCATGGGAGCGCTCATGCCTTGCCGCCGCGCATGCAACGCGGTGGTAAATGAGGAAGACAGCGCCCGGGCAGGAGCCTTCGGGCAAGGCCAAAAGTCCTCCCAGAATGAATCATTGTCCGGAAGGATTGCGGAGTTCTACGAAAGCGCGGGCGGCGCCCTACCGCCGAGGACGACGAGGAAGGGCTCTTTCGGCGCCGACACGCGGGTCTCGCGGGGCGCGCGCGTGGACGGTGGGGTGTCGGGAACGATGATGCGCAGTGCGACTTCGAGCACCGTGCCTGCGGCACGGCGAAGTCCTCGAAGCCCCGCGGTAACGAGCCACGCAGTGACGACAGCGGCGAAAAGGTGAGCGAGAGCCATGCCCGTGCCCATACCGGTCACGTGCCCGAGAACCGCGTCGTGGAAAGACCAGCCCGCGCCGTCCTTTGCAATGACCGCTGCGTGATGGTGACCCGCGTGGCCGTCGGCAAGCTTGGAGGTCGACGCTCCATGCACGCCCGCGTGATGGGACGGGGTGACGAGGCTCAACGAGATATGTGCAGTGAGCTGTCCGAGAATCCCCGCACCCAGTAGAGCCACGGGCCCGTGTGCGAGGCGGTTCACGGCGAGCGCGAGCGGAGTGAGGGAAAGCCCCGTGACGATCAGTCCACCAGGGCCAGGGGCAGCTCCCCCGGCCTGCGTGTGAGCGACGATCGACGTCAGGAGGCAAAAGAGCAGGAGCACGATTCCAGGAGACGCTTCGAATCCCGTGTCGGCTGCTGGGCCGCGGTCTCGAAGAGACGACGGAAGGAAACGCACTCGGTCCTCCTCGTCGTGTTGGCCAAGCCGCGAAACTACCTGAGGCAAGCATATAAAAGCCCAGCGGCGATGCCCTGCGGCGCCCCTCGAAAAGAAATGACAAGAGCCCCCTCTCCCCGTGCGGGGAAAGGGGGCTCTCTAGGCTCCCTGAGGAGCCTCAGTGCCTCACAAGACAGTCAAGAAAACTTACTTGACGATCTTGGTGACCTGGCCGGCGCCGACCGTACGTCCACCCTCACGGATGGCGAAGCGGAGGCCCTCGTCCATGGCGACCGGCTGGATGAGCTCGACGCTCATCTCGGTGTTGTCGCCCGGCATGACCATCTCGGTGCCCTCGGGGAGGGTAACAACACCGGTCACGTCAGTCGTACGGAAGTAGAACTGCGGACGGTAGTTGTTGAAGAACGGCGTGTGACGGCCGCCCTCGTCCTTGGACAGGATGTAGGCCTGGCCCTCGAAGTTGGTGTGCGGGGTGTAGGCGCCCGGCTTGATGACGACCTGGCCGCGCTCGACCTCTTCGCGCTTGAGACCACGCACGAGGAGACCAACGTTGTCGCCGGCCTCGCCGTAGTCGAGAAGCTTACGGAACATCTCGATGCCGGTGATGGTGGTCTTGGTGGCCTTTTCCTTGATGCCGATGAGCTCGACATCCTCGTTCACGTTGATCTGGCCGCGCTCGATACGACCGGTAACGACGGTGCCACGACCGGTAATCGTGAACACGTCCTCGACCGGCATGAGGAACGGCTGATCGGTGGCACGCTGCGGGTCCGGGATGGACTCGTCGCAAGCCTCCATGAGATCAACGATCGACTTGGCCCACTTCTCGTCGCCCTCGAGCGCCTTGAGCGCCGAGATCTGAACGACCGGAGCCTCCTCGTCGAACTCCTGCGAAGCGAGGAGCTCACGGACCTCCATCTCGACGAGCTCGAGGAGATCGGCGTCGTCGACCATGTCGCACTTGTTGAGCGCGACGAGGATGTAAGGAACGCCGACCTGGCGCGCGAGCAGAACGTGCTCGCGGGTCTGCGGCATCGGGCCGTCGGTGGCGGCCACAACGAGAATCGCGCCGTCCATCTGGGCAGC
>NZ_DYXM01000171.1 GCF_020742175.1 Dietzia timorensis | reverse complement strand
TGCCCGCCGAGATCGCCGAAGTGCTGCCCGGCCATGTCGCCGGCCTCGGCCCGGGTGGCGACGCCCTGCGCGATCGCTGCGAACTTGAAGGCAGAAAATGCGAGGTACCAGTCGAGGGATTCGGCGTCCGTGCCGGTGGCGGCGCAGTAGCGGTCCTGGAGGTGCCGTGCTCCGGGCCAGCCCGGTTCGCGGGTGAGCGACGGTACGAGCGGAGCTTGCGGCCACTGTCCGTCTCCCCAGTACAGCAGTGCGAGGGCAAGGTCGGCGACCGGATCGCCGAGCGTCGACAGCTCCCAGTCGAGTACCGCGCGAATGCGGCCCGGTTCTCTCGTGTCGAAGACGCAGTTGTCCATGCGGAAGTCGCCGTGGGTGATGCGCGCCGGCCTCTCCGGCGGCATCGACGCCCGAAGTTCCTCGGCGAGCACGGGTAGTTGGGGCGCGCGCACGGACTCGGCCGCCTTCTCCGACTGGCCGAGCCAGCGGCGCAGTTGCCGGTCGAGATACCCCGTCCTTTTGCCGAGGTCGCCGAGCCCGGCAGCGTCGGGGTCGGTCCTGTGGAGGGCGGCGAGTGCGTCGGCCATCGCGTCGGCCATCGCCTCCTTGTCCGCGTCAGAATCGGCGTATCCCGCGGGCAGCTCGTCCCGAATGACGTGGCCGGGCACCTTCTCCATCACGTAGTACGGGTCGCCGAAATCGTCTCCGGCGGCGTCCAGGAGGACGATGGCGGGAACGGGAACGGCGCCGTCATGAAGACCTTGCTGGATCTTCGCCTCCCTGGCCATATCGTGCGCACTGGGGAGCAGGTCGCCGGTCGGCGGACGCCGCAGGATGAGTTCCCCGGCAGCGCATCGCAGGGTGAAGGTGAGGTTCGACTTCCCACCTGAGATCAGCTCGGCGCGCAATGACGACCATTCCTCGCGGCCTGTGGCGGCGGCAATTCTGCGCCCTACGACGTCATGGGCGATGAGCTTGTGGGTGTCGAGTTCGGGGTGAGTTGTCGAGGTCATGGGCCTCTAGCCCTCCTTGAGGTTGGCGCCGCGAGTTTCCTTCATAATGAGGCAGGCAACGCCCGTGGCCAGGGACAGAACGATGACGTAGACGTGGAAGATCCACCCGACGTCGTGGTTGGTGAACAACTGATTGAGGTACGGCGCGGTGCCGCCGAACACAGCGACCGAGAATGAGTAGGCGAAGCCGATTCCGGCGGTGCGCACGCGCGTCGGGAATGCCTCGGACAGCGTCGCGGAAAGAACGCACGCGGGCACGGAAATGATGAGCAGCGCGATGGTCGTCGCCAGGAGCAGTGTCCAGCCGGCGTCGGTGATCATTGCCGTGAGCGGGAACTGCAGTGCCGCCATCGCGATCGCGAAGAAGGCGAGCATAGGACGCCGCCCGATGCTGTCGGACAGCCTGCCGAATAGCGGCAGCGAGACGATCGCAATGACCTGCGCAACGACGAGCGCCCAATACGCTGTGTCCGGGTCCACCCCCTTTTCGGTGATCGCAAACGTCGAGATGTAGGACGACCACGTGTAGTGGGCGGCGGTGATCCCCGAGGTCATGCCGATCATGAGCAGGATCGCCTTGGCGAGGACTTTCTTGTCGATCGGCTCGGGCGCGATCGCGGTGTCCTCCTCGTGGAAGACCTCGGACTCCTCCATGTTGCGACGGATGTAGAGCGCGACGAGTGCGAGGACCGCGCCGAGGAGGAACGGGATGCGCCAGCCCCACTCGCCGACCGCCGTTTCCGACAGGGTCGAGGTGATCGCGCCGCCGAGGGTGTAGGCGAGGACCGAACCGCCGAAGATTGCGATGAAGGTGACCGAGCCCCACATGCCACGACGGTTCGGCGGGGCGATCTCGCCGACGTAGGAGTAGGCCGTCGCGGACTCGCCGCCGTGGGCGAAGCCCTGTAGGACTCGCGCGAGGAGCAGGATCGCCGAGGCGAACACGCCCACCGACTCGTATGTGGGCATGACGCCGATGATGAGAGAGCCCGTGGCCATGAGCATCATCGTCGTCACCAGGACGAACTTTCGGCCCTTCTTGTCGGCTATCCGCCCGAAGACGATGCCGCCGAGCGGGCGCATGAGGAAGCCGACCGCGAAGACCGCGAACGTCGACAGGAGCGCGGAGACCTGGTTGTCCGGATTGAACATGACCGCGGCGATAAACGGTGCAAAGACCGCGTACGCGCTCCACTCGTACCATTCGAGAACGTTGCCGATGCCGCTGGCGAAGAGCGATTTTCGCTTGCTCTTCATGTCGGTCCTGGACGAGGCCGGGCTCACCGGACCGGATTCGCGAGGCGGGTCCTGGCTCTCGTCGGCGGCGGATAGGGAGATCGTCATGGTGCTTCTCCTACTCGGGAAAAGGAGGGAGCTTCGAACGGGCACGCAATTGCCCGTACACTCCCGACCGAACGATCGCTCGGTTCCTGATAGTGTGATCTGTGACACCCGCCGAAGTCAACCCCGTCGGCCGAGTAATATCGAAATCCGCACAATTCACAGGAGGTTCGATGGTCGCGAACTGGAGCGAGTTCGGCGACGACAGACTCGACGCCTCGCTACGCGCGGCGTTGGAGTGTTTCGCCGCGCACGGATATCACGGCACGTCGATCCGCATGGTTGCCGACGCCGCCGGCCTGTCCGTACCCGGCCTCTACCACCACCACCGCTCTAAGCAGTCGCTTCTCGACGGTGTTGTCGGCGCGGCGATGGAGGAACTCCTGGAGCACACCCGCGCCGCCGAGGCCGACTCCGACGGGACTCCGGCGGGCCGTTTCGACAACGTCATCACCGCGCTGATCCTTTTCCACCTCGCCAGAAGGCAGCAGGCATTTGTCGCCTCGACCGAGATGCGGAGCATGGATCCCGAGGTCCGTGCGGTTCACGTGGCCTCCCGCGATGCGGAGCAGGCGATGATCTCCTCGGCGATCGCCGATGGGAACGAGGCGGGCGAATTCGACTGCCCCTCCCCCGTGGACGCCGCCCGCGCGATTTCCTCGCTGTGCGTGTCGATCGCGAATTGGTACCGGCCCGGCGGGAAGCTCGATCCGGACGACATCGTCTCGCAGTACCTCGGGTATTGCCGCGCTATCGCCGGGAGGCTGAACAACAATCCTGCGGCGCGGGACTAGATCACGAAATCGGGATCCGGCCCTTCCGTTTTCTGGGATTGGCGGGCCGCCTCGGCCTTCTTCTCGTGTCGATGGTGCACTCCCGGGAAGGCGTCATGCCCGGTGGCGTGACGCACCCACCCCCACACTGCCGGTCCGAGCAGAACCGCGCCGGCGGCGAGGAACGCCAGGAGAACCGGCGGTGCACCGAGCATCGCGATACCGGTAAGCGCGAGGACGATTGAAATCGATCGGCGGATGATTCCCGACGGCATCCACGGCGCAAGCCGAGAGCCGATGAACGTCCCGATGGTGCCGCCGATGAGCAGCGGCCACACGAGCGCCCAGTCGACGCCGGTAACCATCAAATGTCCGACCGCGGCGGCCATGACGAGAGGCACGGCCTGTACGAGGTCGGTGCCGACGAGCCGAAGCGGAGCGAGCGTCGGATAGAGCAGCATGATGCACATCATGATGAGCGTCCCCGAGCCGACCGAGGTGACTCCGACCATGAGACCGCCGACGAGACCGATGATCAAGGTCGGCACGATTCGCACGGGCGGATTCTCGTCGGTTCCGGACGAGATCTTGCCGATCAGCTCGAGATAGGCGCGCAGCACGTACGCCGACGCCGCGACGAGAAGCGTGACACCGATCGCCCGCTTGAGCAGGCCCTGGATATCGTCCGCGCCGATCGCGTGGACGAGCCACGCCCCGAAGTAGGCCGTCGGCACCGAGCCGATGACCAGCCACATCGCGATCTTGAGGTTCGGTTTCCCGCGCTTGAAGTGCACGGCCCCGCCGACGACTTTGTTCGCCGCGTTGACGACGAGATCGTTCGCGACGGCCACCGTCGGCGGGATGCCGAGCAGCACGAGCGCGGGCGTCATGAGCGCGCCCCCGCCCATGCCGGTGAGGCCGATGACGACACCGATCCCCAGGCTCACGAGCATGAGGATCGGTGCCTGGCTTGCCAGGAATTCGGCCATCAGAGGAGAGTCCCCGACACAGGGCTAGATCACGGTCGAGGTGTCGTCGCCGAAGAGCCGTGCGACGATGCGCTCGGCGGCTTCGGCCGCCGTGCCCACCTCGGGTGTGATGTGCAGATCGGGGTTCTTCGGCGCCTCGTAGGGGGCGGAAACACCGGTGAAGTTCTCGATCTCCCCGGCGCGCGCCTTCGCGTACATGCCCTTCGGGTCGCGCTTCTCGCACTCTTCGAGGGGCGTGTCGACGAAGACCTCGGTGAACTCGACGCCGAGGCGGTCGTGCGCCTGCCGCGCCTGTTCGCGCTGAGACGCGAGCGGCGAGATGAGTGCGCAGATCGCGACGACTCCGGCGTCGGTGAGCAGCGCCGCGACCTCCGCGGTGCGGCGGATGTTCTCGGTCCTGTCGGACTCGCTGAAGCCGAGATCGGAGTTCAGGCCGTGGCGCAGGTTGTCTCCGTCGAGCACATACGCGTTGTGCCCCGCCGAGAGCAGCGCCTTCTCTACTTCCGTGGCGATCGACGATTTGCCCGAGCCCGAGAGCCCGGTCAACCAGATGGTGCGGCGTGCGCCGTCAGAACCGAGCAGAGCGGCACGATCCCCGGACGAGACCGCCCCGGCGTGCCACACGACACCGGATTCGGTTTCGCCTGCGCCCTCGATCATGCCGGCGGCGACGGTGTCGCCAGTGACCTCGTCGACGAGGATGAACGCGCCCGTGGTGCGGTTCACGCCGTACTTGTCGTACATGAGCGGGGACTGCGTGCGCAGGGTGACCCGGCCGATCTCGTTGAGCGCGAGCGTCTCCGCATCCGCGTCCGTGGCGAGAGTGTTGACATCGAGCCGGTGGTCGAGCGCGGTGACGACGCTGCGCGTCTCGCGGGTCGTCTGCTTGAGCAGGTAGTTACGTCCGGGGGTGAGCTCGGAGTCGTCGGCGAACCAGCACACGGTCGCCGAGAGTTCGGTGCCGCGCTTCGGCTGCGCATCGGCGTGCGCGAGCATTTCGCCGCGCACGATGTCGATTTCGTCGGCGATCGCGATGGTCACGGCCTCGCCAGCCCTGGCGGAGGTGACCTCCCGGCCACCCGGCGCCCAGATCTTGGTGACGGCGGAGCGCTGACCCTTCGGGAGGACGACGATCTCGTCTCCCTCGGTCACGGTGCCGCCGGCGATCGTGCCCGCGAAGGAGCGGTGGTCGAGCCCGTCCGAACGCTGCGGGCGGATCACGTACTGCACGGGGAAACGGAACTCGCCGTCAGCCTCCGAGTGCGCGACGCGGATCGTCTCGAGCAGGTCGAGCATCGTCGGGCCCTCGTACCACGGCATCGCGTCCGAGGAGCCGGGGACGTCGGAGACCTTGGTGACGACGTTGTCGCCCTTGAGCGCGCTGATCGGGACGAAATCGATCCGGCCCACCGAGAGGTTCCCGGCGAACTCGTCGAAATCGGCGTGGATCGAGCGGAACACGGCCTCGTCGTAGTCGACGAGATCCATCTTGTTCACGCACACCACGAGGTTCGGGATGCCCAGCAGCGAGGACAGGTACGAGTGGCGGCGCGTCTGCTCGAGCACGCCCTTGCGCGCGTCGATGAGGATGATCGCGACGTCCGCCGTCGACGCGCCGGTGACCATGTTGCGCGTGTACTGCACGTGGCCCGGGGTGTCGGCGATGATGAATTTGCGCCGCGGGGTCGAGAAATAGCGGTAGGCGACGTCGATCGTGATGCCCTGCTCGCGCTCCGAGCGTAGGCCGTCGGTGAGCAGCGCGAGGTCGGTGTATTCGTCGCCGCGCTTCTCCGAGGTCGCCTCGACGGAGGCGAGCTGGTCCTCGAAGATCGCCTTCGAGTCGAACAGCAGCCGGCCGATGAGTGTGGACTTGCCGTCGTCGACCGAGCCGGCGGTGGCGATGCGCAGAAGGTCGGCCTGCTCGTCGAGCCCTACCTGGGCGAGAGACGTTCCGATGTCGGTGGTGGTCATCAGAAGTAGCCTTCCTTCTTGCGGTCTTCCATTCCGGCCTCGGAGATGCGGTCGTCGGCGCGCGTGGCGCCGCGCTCGGTGATGCGCGTCGCGGCGACCTCGGCGACGACCTCGGCGTTCGTCGACGCGGTCGATTCGACGGCGCCGGTGCATGTCGCATCGCCTACGGTGCGGAAGCGGACGGTCTCAGTGTGGAACGTCTCGCCCTCGAACAGCTTGAGGAAACGGGTGTTGGCGAGCAGCATGCCGTCGCGCTCGAGCACCTCGCGCTCGTGCGCGTAATAGATCGGCGGCAGGTCGATGTTCTCGCGGGCGATGTACTCCCAGATGTCCAGCTCGGTCCAGTTGGACAGCGGGAAAACGCGGATGTGCTCGCCGCGCCGGTGCTTACCGTTGTAGAGGCTCCACAGTTCCGGGCGCTGAGCGCGCGGATCCCACGCGCCGAACGCGTCGCGGAAGGAGAACACGCGCTCCTTGGCACGGGCCTTCTCCTCGTCGCGGCGGGCGCCACCGAACACCGCGTCGAAGCGGTTCTCCTGGATCCCGCGCAGCAGCGACACGGTCTGCAGGCGGTTGCGTGAGGCGCCGGGACTCGTGTCCTCGATGACGCGGCCGGCATCGATATCGTCCTGGACGCTCGAGACGACGAGCCGCGTGCCGGTTTCGGCGACGACGCGGTCGCGGTACTCGATGACCTCGTCGAAGTTGTGTCCGGTGTCGACGTGCATGAGAGGGAACGGCATCGGCGCCGGCCAGAAGGCCTTCCGCGCCAGGTGGAACATCACCACCGAATCCTTGCCGCCGGAAAAAAGCATTCCGGGGCGCTCGAACTGGGCAGCGACCTCACGAAAAATGTGGACCGACTCGGCTTCCAGCGCATCGAGATGCGAGAGCTCTTGGGTAGCGGCCTGGGCAGGTGCCGTCACGTTTCCTCCCAATCCAATTGCAATAGACAGACTGGTCTAGTGTAGACCGCTCTGTCTATTTCGGCGAACCCTGTACCGCCTCCCCTCTCCGCGACACCGTGACCTCGAATGGCGCCATCTCGTCGCCGCGCTCGCCACCTGCCGTGTTGGCGGCAAGTATGACGTCGGACGTGCCCACCTCCCCGGGCCGCGCGATCGCCCGTGCGGTCAGGTTGACCTCGATCGCGATCTCCGTGCTCGTTCCCGGGTCCCGGCGGATCCACGCAAAGTAGTCGCGAGAGCGCGGCCGCGGGAATTCGACCTCCTCCGACGTCAGAGCCGGTTCTGCCCGCCGCAGGCGGATGAGCGCCCGGTGGAATTCGAGCACCGATTCCGGGTCGCCGGCCTGCTCGGCGACGGTGAACCCGGCCGAGCACTCGGCCGCCGGCTGCCACCACTTCTCTCCTACCTCCGCCGTCGGCGCCCATCGCATCGGCACGCGGGCGTGGTCCCGCGCCCCGGGAAGTACCTGCGCGAACGCTTCGTCGGTGCTTGCACCGGCGGCTCGCAGCTCGTCATAGCGGTTCAGCGATTCGACGTCGCGCAGTTCGCCGATGTCGCGAAAGTCCTGGTTGACGGCTCCGATCTCCTGCCCCTGGAACAGGAACGGCACGCCGGGCAGCAGCAGCTGGATCG
>NZ_DYXM01000170.1 GCF_020742175.1 Dietzia timorensis | reverse complement strand
CGCGCTGGCCTACGGCCTCGACAAGAACGAGGACGACCAGACGATCCTCGTCTTCGACCTCGGTGGCGGTACGTTCGACGTCTCGCTCCTCGACATCGGCGAGGGCGTCGTCGAGGTTCGCGCGACCTCCGGCGACAACGAGCTCGGCGGCGACGACTGGGACCAGCGCATCGTCGACTGGCTCGTCGACAAGTTCAAGGCTCAGAACGGCATCGACCTGACCAAGGACAAGATGGCGCTCCAGCGTCTGCGCGAATCCGCGGAGAAGGCGAAGATCGAGCTGTCCTCGGGACAGTCCACGTCGATCAACCTTCCGTACATCACGGTCGACGCCGACAAGAATCCGCTCTTCCTCGATGAGACCCTGTCCCGTACCGAGTTCCAGAAGATCACCCAGGATCTGCTCGACCGCACCCGCAAGCCGTTCCAGGCTGTCATCAAGGACGCGGGCATCTCGATCTCCGACATCGACCACGTGGTCCTCGTCGGCGGCTCGACCCGTATGCCCGCCGTCAGCGACCTGGTGAAGGAGCTGACCGGGGGCAAGGATCCCAATAAGGGCGTCAACCCGGACGAGGTTGTCGCTGTGGGCGCCGCCCTGCAGGCCGGCGTGCTCCGCGGCGAGGTCAAGGACGTGCTGCTCCTCGACGTCACCCCGCTGTCCCTCGGTATCGAGACCAAGGGCGGCGTGATGACCAAGCTCATCGAGCGCAACACGACCATCCCGACGAAGCGTTCGGAGACCTTCACCACGGCCGAGGACAACCAGCCCTCGGTGCAGATCCAGGTCTTCCAGGGTGAGCGCGAGATGGCCGCGCAGAATAAGCTGCTCGGCTCCTTTGAGCTCGCCGGTATCGCCCCGGCGCCGCGCGGCGTGCCGCAGATCGAGGTCACCTTCGACATCGACGCCAACGGCATCGTCCACGTCACCGCGAAGGACAAGGGCACCGGCAAGGAGAACACGATCATCATCCAGGACGGCTCCGGCTTGTCCAAGGAGGAGATCGACCAGATGGTCTCCGACGCCGAGGCTCACGCAGAGGAAGACAAGCAGCGCCGTGAGGAGGCCGACGTCCGCAACCAGGCGGAGTCGACCGTCTACCAGGCCGAGAAGTTCGTCTCCGAGAACGGCGAGAATATCGCCGACGACAAGAAGGAGACCGTGAACAACGCGGTGGCCGAGGTGCGCACCGCACTCGAGGGCTCCGATCTCGAGGCCATCAAGTCGGCCGTGGAGAAGGTCAACACCGAGCTCCAGGCCATCGGCACCGCGATGTACGAGCAGCAGGCCGCTCAGGCAGACGGCGCCGGCGAGGCCGAGGAGGACGGCGTCGTGGACGCCGAGGTTGTCGACGATGACGACACCACCTCGGGCGACGACTCCGCCAAGGAGAGCAAGTGACCGCGGGCCCGGGCCAGCCGGGAACCGAGTCGTCCACCGCGGACGATGTGGACCCCACGGCTCAGGCCCAGGCCACAGAGGCCGACGCCGCGCAGCCGGCCGCTGACGCCGACGCTTTCGCGGCGGCCGCCGACCACGACGTCGCCCCGTCGGAACCGACAGAGGGTATGACGGCGGAGACCGCCGCCGGCGTCGAGGCCGAGGCCACCGCGGAAGGCGGAAGCGAGAATGCCGAGGCGCCGCGCGACGAGGTGGCCGCGCTCACCGAGGACCTCAAGCGAGTGTCCGCGGAGTACGCGAACTACCGCCGCCGCGTCGACCGCGAACGCCAGTCGGCCGTGGCGGGGGCGAAGGCCTCCGTGCTCTCCGGGCTGCTGGAGATCGCCGACGAGCTCGGCCTCGCCGAGCAGCACGGCGACCTCGAAGAGGGCAGCCCGCTGCGCAAGTTCAACGACAAGTTCTTCGCGGTCCTCGCCGCTCAGGGCGTCGAGGAGTTCGGCGCCGAGGGCGACGACTTCGACCCCTCCATCCACGAGGCGGTGCAGGACTTGTCCGAGGGCGGCGATCCCAAGGTCGCCACGGTGTACCGCAAGGGTTACCGCGTCGGTGATCGCACGTTGCGCAACGCGATGGTGATCGTCGGCAGCTAGTCCGCCGACGCGACGCGACGCGGCTCGCCCGAGCGCGAACCGCCCGCCGCACACGAACACGAGGTCCCGGCAGGGGAGCGGCCCCAGGCCCTTTTCCTGCCGGGACCTCTTCGGTTAGTTAGACAATTAGAGTTAGAGACGAAAATTAGTACAGCACCCAGCAGCGTTGCCCCGAGGCACGCGCACAACACTCGGCACGGCCTGAAAGGAGGCGCCACATGAGCCAGAGCGATTGGGTAGACAGAGATTTTTACGCAGACCTCGGCGTCTCGAAGGACGCCAGCCAGAACGACATTCGCAAGGCCTACCGTAAGCTTGCCCGCGAATCCCACCCGGATTCGCACCCGGGCGATACCGCCGCGGAGGAGAAGTTCAAGAAGGTCTCCACGGCGTATGACGTCGTCGGAGACGAATCCAAGCGCAAGGAATACGACGAGATCCGTCAGCTTGCGGCGAGCGGCTACGGAGGTTTCGGTGGCGGCGGAGGCGGCTTCGGCGGTGGTCGCTACCGTCGCTCGGGCGGCGGTGCCGGTGCTGGTGCCGAGGAGTTCGATATCTCGGACCTCTTCGGCGGCGGAGCGGCCGGCGCGCAGTCGGGCGGTTTCGGCGATATCTTCGGCGGCCTGTTCAACCGCGGCGCAGGCGCGGGCGGAGGTGGCCGGCAGGCCAGCGCCCGCGGGGAGAACATCGAAACGTCGGTGACCGTCGGTTTCCGCGACGCCGCGCTCGGGAAGCCGGTGGAAATCGCGGTGACTGCGCCGTCAACCTGTAATACGTGTAGCGGCAGCGGCGCCAAGCCCGGCACGACGCCGCGGACCTGCGGATCCTGCCAGGGTGCGGGTTACGTGAACCGCAGCCAGGGGCCGTTCGGCTTCTCCGAGCCGTGCCCGGAATGTGGCGGCGCGGGGTCGATTATCGACGACCCGTGCCCCGAGTGCCGCGGCGCGGGAACGACGACGCGCACCCGGCATTTCACGGTGAAGATCCCCGCGGGGATCGAGGACGGCAAGCGCATCCGCCTGCAGGGCAAGGGGCAGGCCGGCTTCCGCGGGGCGCCGGCGGGCGACCTGTTCGTCACCGTCCACGTGCGCGAGGACAAGGTGTTCTCGCGTGATGGCAACGACCTGCTGCTCGAGCTGCCGGTGTCATACCCGGAGCTTGTCCGCGGGACGAAGGTGTCGATCCCGACGCTCGACGGGCGGGTCACGGTGCGCGTGCCGGAGAACTCCCGCGACGGGCACGTCCTGCGCGTGCGCGGTCGGGGGATCAACCCGCAGAGCGGTAACCCCGGTGCGCTGCGCGCGACGCTGCGCGTGGTGACCCCTCCGGCCGGTGCCGCGTCCGAGCAGCTCGCCGCGTACGCCGAGGCGCTCGACGCCTCCGGCTTCGACCCGCGTGCAGGGTGGCAAGGTGCGTAATGCGTATCCCGAATCCCGACGATCTGCGCCCTGACGAGGCGGTACTCGTCATCTCCGTGGCGGCGGAGCTGTCCGGGTTGCATGCCCAGACGCTCCGCACCTACGACCGCCTCGGGCTGGTGATCCCCGAGCGCACGCGCGGCGGCGGGCGGCGCTACACGCTGCGCGACGTCGCGCTGCTCCGCGAGGTTCAGCGGCTGAGCCAGGACGAGGGCATCAACCTCGCGGGGATCAAGCTGATCATCGAGCTGCGCGAGCAGCTGGAGGAGGCGCGCGCGGCGTTGTCCGAGGCGCGCTCAGAGCTGCGCTCGATGTACGAGGCGGCGCAACGGGCCGAGCGCGCGACGAGTCGTTCCGGCCTGTCCGCGCCTTCGGGCGCGCGCGGCGAGCTCGTCCACGTGCCCCGGTCGACGCAGGTGGTGCTGTGGCGGCCGCGGAACGAGCGCGGCAAGGAGTGACGGTTGTTCGCGGGGTGGGCGCGGGGGCGTGCGCGGGCGAGCGCGGCAAGGAGTGACGGTTGTTCGCGGGCGCGTGCGCGTGCGCGCGCCCGAGCGAGCGCGGCTAGAAACCAACTCGCGAGCTATACACCAACCTCCGGGTCCACACACCAACCTCCGGGCCCACACACCAACCCCAGGGCCCAGACACCAACCTCCGGGTCGAAATTCGGCCCGTTTTGGGCACAAAATCGACCCTCACGTTGGTGTCTCGCACCTCGGGTTGGTGTCTCCCGCGTTATGTAAACCCAGCCGCCGGCCCACCCGCCGACCCAGCCGCCGGCCGTGTCGCCGGGCGGCCACCCACGCGGCGACCGCCACAGCCAGTCACAGCCAGCCGCCCCCCACCTCCCCCGCGAGTAACATCGCGAACATGAGCGATAGCGACCAGGAATTCGATGTACTCGTCCTCGGCTTCGGCAAAGCCGGCAAGACCATCGCGATGGCGCGCGCCAAGGCGGGCGATCGAGTCGCGCTGATCGAGAAGTCCCCCGATATGTACGGCGGTACGTGCATCAACGTCGGCTGCGTGCCGACGAAGACTCTTCTCACCGACGCCCACCTGCATTCCTCGGCCCGGACCGCAGCAGCCGCCGGCGTCGGCTCGGAGGGCGGCGACGCCGATGCGTTGTCGGCCGCGCAGGATCGCCGCGACACCCTCATCGGCAAGCTCAACGCCGTCAATAAGAAGCTCGCCGACGACGCCGGGGTCACAGTGATCGACGGCGATGCCGAGTTCACCGGCCCCAAGGACGTGCGCATCACGGGCGGCCCCGACGAACTCACCGTCACCGCCCAGACGATCATCATCAACACCGGCTCCGTCCCGGTCCGCCCGCCCATCCCGGGTATCGACGACCCTCGCGTCCTCGACTCCACGCAGGTCCAGCACGTCCCCACGCATCCGTCACAGCTCGCCATCGTCGGCGGCGGCCCGATCGGCCTCGAGTTCGCGACGATGTTCGCGCAGTTCGGCACCTCCGTTACGGTCCTCGACGGCTCCGAGCAGTTCCTCGCGCGCTTCGACCGCGACGTCGCCGAGCAGGTCCGCGCGGACCTCGAGAAGCTCGGAATCACCATCCTCTCCGGCGCGAAGGTCTCGGGCTTTACCTCCGATGACGACGGAGTCACCGTTTCGCACGACGGCGGGGAGCTGAAGGCGGACTACGCACTTCTCGCCGTGGGGCGGCGCCCGGCGACGGACGGCCTCGGCCTCGAGGCGGCCGGAATCGCCACGACCGAGCGTGGCGCGGTCGAGGTGGATGAGCATCTGCAGACAAATGTAGAGGGCGTCTACGCGGCGGGCGATGTCAACGGCGGCCCGCAGTTCACCTACGTCTCCTTCGACGATCACCGGGTGATCACCTCCGCGGTGTGGGGCGATGGTTCCCGCACGACCAGCGGACGGATTGTCCCGAGTTCCACGTTCATCACGCCGCCGCTGTCGCAGGTCGGGCTCGGCGAGGACGCGGCCCGCGAGGACGCCGAAGGGCGCGGGCACACCCTCGATGTGCGGTCGAAGAACATTGCGGACATCCCGATCATGCCGCGGCCGAAAATCCTCGGCGAGCCCGAGGGGATCGCGAAGTTCCTCATCGACGTCGAGGACGACCGCATTCTCGGATGCACGCTGTACTGCGTCGATTCGCAGGAGCTCATCAACCTCGTGACGGTCGCGATGACCCAGTCGGTCCCCGCCTCCGCGCTGGGCTCGGCGATCTATACCCACCCGTCCAGCTCGGAGGTATTCAACGCGCTGCTCGCGTAGCGTCGGGAGCAGTGGCCGGCTCGCGAAGGCAGAGCCCGAGGCCGGCAGGACCCCGCCCGCCGGGGCGGGGAGAGCCTGAGAGGAGGCGTCGTGCGCATTGCTGCGGCACAGGTGATCAGTGGGGCCGATCCGAAGGCGAACTCCGCCGTCATACGTGACTATGTGGCGCGGGCCGCGGAGCAGGGCGCCCGGGTGGTGGCGTTCCCGGAGGCGACGATGCGCGCGTTCGGGCACGGGCCGCTGGACGAGGTCGCCGAGGAGCTCGACGGGCCGTGGGCGAGTGAGGTCGCGGACATCGCGCGCGAGGCCGGGGTCGTCGTGATGGCCGGGATGTTCCGTCCTTCCGGCGACGGCCGGGTGTTCAACACCTACCTCGTCACAGGACCGGCGGGGTCTGCAGCAAGCCCGGGTGCGGGCGCCGATATCCACCTCGGCTACGACAAGATCCACCTCTACGATGCGTTCGGCTTCCGCGAATCCGACACGGTCGCGCCCGGCGAATCTACTTCTGTAGTGGAAGTGGACGGGGTGCCTATCGGAATCTCCGTCTGCTACGACATCCGCTTCCCCGCGCAGTTCACGAAGCTCGCGAATGACGGCGCACGGCTGAACATTCTCGGCGCCTCGTGGGGCGACGGTCCTGGGAAGGTCGAGCAATGGCAGCTGCTCGCGCGGGCCCGCGCGCTCGACGCGACGACGCCGCTGCTCGCCGTGGGGCAGGGGAATCCCGCGAGCGAGGGCCGCGAGGTTTCGGGCTCCGCGCCGCAGGGCGTCGGGCATTCGATGCTGGTCGATGCAAAGGGAGAGGTGTTGCGCGAGGCCTCGGACGGCGCCGAGCTGATGATCGTCGACGTCGACCCCGATGCGGCCGAGGACGTGCGCGCGGCGATCCCGGTGCTCACCGGCGGCCGCGTCACCGAGTAGCGGTCAGCTCCCCGGGAGCGGGTCGTGCGAGATCGCCTCGGGCGGGGCGCCACGCGCGATGAGCGCTTCCTTCGTCGCGCGCAGCATCGCCGGCGGTCCGGAAAGAATGATCTGCCGGTCGCCCCACCCGCCGTACGCGGTGACGACCTTGTCGAGGCGGCCGTAGGTGAAGCGGTGCAGCGTGTGGGGCAGCGGAGCGGAGCCCGAGGTGTCGAGCCACCACGGGTCCTCGTGTTCCTCGGCCACGGGCTGCACCGTGAGCCACGGGCTGAACGAGGCCATGTCGATGAGTGACTGCAGATCGTAGAGCTCGCCCGGATACTTCGCGCCGTAGAACAGGTGCACGCGCGGGTTGTCGGAGAAGCGGCTGATGTCGAGCAGCAGGCTGCGGATCGGCGCGATGCCCGTGCCGCCGGCGATGATGAGGACGTCCTGGTGGTCGCCGCGCAGCGGGCGCGTCGGCGCGGGCTCGCCGGGCTTCTGCTCCGGGATGGGCGCCGGGTTGCGGACGATCTCGAGTTCGCCGAGCGGGCTGGACAGCACCCAGCGGTCGCCGGGGGAGGCCATTGAGACGAGCGAGGCGCTGAGTTCGCCTCCCTCGACCGCGCGAACATGGAACTCGATCTGCCGCGCCGGGTTGGCGGGGATCGACGGGCTCAGCTGGCGCCACACGGCGTGCGCGTACGGGGTGAGTACCGAAACGTACTGGCCGGGGAGGTAGTCCATCGGGACGTCGGTGAGCAGCCGCACCACCGCGAGTCCGCGGGTGGGGCGCTGCACGTCGACGACCGTCGCGCCGATGTTGAGGCCGTCCGGCGCCGCCTCGGCGTGCGCCTCGCGCGAACCCTTGTCCAGGGCGCGGGCGATGATCACATAAAACTGGTTCTGGACCTTGGACAGCTCCTCGGTCCACTCCTCGCCCGCGACGCGCGCGAGCGCCGCGTTGAGCGCATGCCCGAACTGCTCGTACTGTTCCTCGACCACGTTGTACTTGGCGAGGTCGTGGCCGAGGTCGCGGCACAGATCGAGAACGTCGTCGACCTTCGCGCGGTCGCCGCCCGAGTCCTCGACCCTAGTGAGAAGGAACCGATACAGCTTGACGAAGGTCGCGAACGGTTCGTCGAGGTTCCTGGGCAGATCGGCGCGGATATAGGGGGCCTCGGTGGTGAGGGTGTCTTCCAGGGTGCGGCGGAAATCGGGCGCGACGTCCGAGCTCTCGCGATACGTCAGCTCACGGAGAGCGAGCAGCGCGGGGAGCTGATCCAAAGGAGTGGATGTGGCGGACACGGGCATTTACCTTTCGATGATGATATCGACACCGTCGCGCATTTCTTGTTCGGTGTAGTCGAGCTGGCCATGGCCCTGGAGGGAAACGAGATAGGCGGGTTGGCCGGCGGGCACCTCGTCCAGAGAGAATGTGAACGTACATTCGCCCAGCGTGCCGTCCTGATACTGTATCGGCGCCGCGGCAACCTGCGATAGCGGATCACCCGTTTGGGCAGTGACCTGCGCATTGGGGATGGCGTCGAGTCCCGGCGGCAGGATGCATTCGCTCGTGCCACCGAGGGCGCCAGGCGCGCTGATCGTCAATGTTCCCCGGCTTTGGAAGGTGTCGACCGCGGAGAACTGGTCGCCGGGGACGACTGCGAACACCAGCGCGGACACTGCGACGACACCGGCCGTCGCGCCGACGGCGATGAGGCCACGCTTCGGCTGCGGACCGGAATTCTGCGGCGGCATGGGCGGCACGGGCTGCGGCGGCCTCGGTTGCGCCTGCGCCGGTGGCGCAGGTTGCACGGGCTGCGCGGGTTGCACGGGCTGCGCGGGCGGAGCAGGCTGCTGCTGGTACGGGAACTGCGGCGGCTGCGCGGGGCGTGGCATGCCATCCCAATACAGGCCACCGGGGGCGAGCCGCGCGGACTGCTCTGGGCCGGGCTGCGAGGGAGGGAAGGGCTGCGGCGGATCGCCGACCCGATACGCGCCGTTGGCGAGCGGTGGATAGTGCATTGCCATCGGGCCACCACCCTCCTTTCGCGCACGCGTAATCGGCTCGTCCACAAGTCTAATCACGAGTGGCGCGGGCACTGTCATCTTTGCGAGCCGCCCGCGCCCGAACCCAAAGACTCGCCCGATGTTTACCTATCGGCAATTGAACTGCCTCTCAGGCTTTCCACGGGTTCGTTAACTTCTCGTGTGTTGCACTTGACCATTTCCCAACGGGAGGAGGGCGCTGAATGCGTCCGAAGAGTTTTGCCCGCCGTCTTGGCGGACGCGTGTCCACGTCCGTGCTCGCCGCGGCGTTGGTGCTGGGCGGCACGTCCGGCGTCATAACTGCAGGTCCTGCTGCCGCGCAGGGGACCGGCCTGTATATCAGCGAGTACGTCGAGGGGACGGGGAACAACAAGGCCATCGAGCTGTTCAACCAGGGCACCGAGGCGATCGACCTGTCCGAATACCGCGTCGCCGTGTACGCGAACGGCAGCAGCACGGCGAACTCGTACGCGCTGTCCGGCGAGGTTGCGGCCGGCGAGACGTTCTTGTTCGGTAGCTCGCGTGCGGCATTCGCCGACCAGCTGGACGCGTCCTCGGGTGCGGGGCTGTGGAACGGTGACGACGCGGTGGTGCTCTACCGCGGCGACGAGGTCGTCGACTCGCTCGGACGGGTCGGCGAGCAGCCGGCCGGCGGCGCCTGGGGGACGGGCGAGGCGAGCACGAAGGACTCGACGCTGCGGCGTACCGGCGGCGTGCCGGACACGACCATCGACGACGCGTTCGACCCGGCCACCGCCGGGTGGGAAGGCTTCGGCGTCGACGTGTTCGACCACCTCGGCATCGCACCCGGTGAGGAGCCGGGCGGCCCCACGGATCCGGAAGAGCCGGAAGACCCAGACGAGCCGGGCGAGCCGACCGAGCCGAGCGATCCCGCCGACTGCGAGGCGCCGGCCGAGAAGATCGGTGCAGTACAGGGCGAGGGCGCGACTTCGCCTCGCGTCGACGACACGGTGACCGTGCAGGGCATCGTGACCGCGAGCTTCCAGCAGCCCGGCGGCTACAACGGCTACTTCGTGCAGGACGCGGGCGACGAGAACGACGCCACCTCCGACGGCATTTTCGTCTACGCCCAGGGCAAGGGCGAGCGTGCCGCAGGCGACCTGGTGCGCGTGACCGGCAAGGTCAGCGAGTACCACGAAATGACGCAGATCACCCAGTCCGGCGAGGCCACCGTGTGCGACACCGGCGCCGAGCAGCCGGCCCCGGCCGAGCTGACGCTGCCGATGGACGACGAGGCGCGCGAAGCCGTCGAGGGCATGTCCGTCGTGCTCGGCGAGGGCGTGATCAACGAGGCGTTCAACTACGACCGCTACGGCGAGCTCACCCTCGGCAGCGAGCGTCACGCGCAGCCGACGAACCTCCACCGCCCCGGATCCGCCGAGGCCAAGGAGCTCGCGGCGAGCAACCTCGCCGACTCGATCACGCTCGACGACGGCATCAATACGCAGAACCCCAATCCGATCCGGCACCCGAACGGCAAGGACTACTCGCCGGAGAACCGCTTCCGCATGGGCGACGCCCTCCGCGAGGTCACCGGCGTCATGCACTTCAGCTTCGACAAGTGGCGCATCCAGCCGACCGCCGGCGCAGAGTACGAAGAGACCAACCCGCGTACCCCGGCTCCCGAGGTTCCGGGCTCTCTCAAGGTCGCCTCGGCGAACGTGCTCAACTACTTCACGACCCTCGCCGACAAGGACCCGAACGCCCGAGGCGCGAACAACGCCGCCGAGTTCGAGCGCCAGAAGGCGAAGATCGTCTCGCAGCTCGCCGAGATCGACGCGGAAGTCTTCGGCCTCATGGAGATCGAGAACAACTCCGACAAGGCCGTGAACGACCTGGTCGACGGGCTCAACGCGAAAATCGGCCGCGAGGAGTACGCGGCAGTCGAGACAGGCACGCTCGGCACCGATGCCATCACCACCGCGCTCATCTTCAAGCCCGCGAAGGTCGAGCGCGTCGGCGAATTCAAGGCGCTCACCGAGTCGGTCGACCCGAACTTCGACACCTCCCGCCACCGCCCGGCGCTGGCCCAGGTGTTCAAGGACAAAGCGACCGGCGAGGAGTTCTCCGTCGTGGTCAACCACCTCAAGTC
>NZ_DYXM01000169.1 GCF_020742175.1 Dietzia timorensis | reverse complement strand
CACACCGTGCCGACTGATGAGAGGAACGAGCCCATGATCACCGACCCCGAGGTGGCCGCACTACTCGCGCTGGTCGAGGAGGGATATCCGCAGGTCGAGACGATGGATGCGGTCGACGTGCGCGCCGCGTTCAAGGCGCGACAGAAGCGCCCGGCCGAGCCGGTCGAGGTGGGCGGGGTGGAGAACACGGTCGTCCCCGCTGCCGAGTACGGCGCGGGTGACCACGAGATTCCCGTGCGCGTATACCGACCCGTCGGCTCTGCTCCCGGTTCGCCGGAACCGGTGCCGGTCGTGGTGTTCGCCCACGGCGGCGGATTCGTTTTTGGCGACCTCGACAGTCACGACGACTTCTGCCGACGTATGTGTCGGGGCCTCGGCGCGGTCGTGGTGGCGGTGCACTACCGACTGTCACCGGAACACCGCTACCCGGCGGCGCTCCACGACGTCCACACCGTGGCGCGGTGGGTGACGGACCGAGCCGACGAGCTCGGCGTCGATCCGTCGAGGTTGATGCTGGCGGGAGACAGCGCAGGCGGCAACCTCGCGGCGTGTGCGGCGGTGCTGGCGCGAGACACCGGCGGACCGGCCGTGCGCGCCCAGTTGCTGATATATCCGATGACGGTGCCCGAGCACCGCGGCGACTCGTACCGCCGGTTCGGCGAGGGCTACGCGAACACCGCCGCGGCCACCGACTGGTACTGGGAGCAGTACCTGCCGGCAGGCTCGTCCGGTGAGCCGAGCCCGTATCTCTCGCCGGTGACCGCCGACCTCGCCGGCCTGGCGCCGGTGGTGATGATCAGCGCGGAATGCGACCCGTTGCACGACGACGCCGAGGTGTACGCCGGCGCCCTCGAGCGTGCCGGCGTCCAGTGCTGGTACCGCAGTTACCCGAGCACCTTCCACGGCTTCGCCACCAACTCGGCGTTGTCCGTGGCGCGGCAGGCCCAGGAGGACATGTGGGAGCAGCTGCGAGCGCTGCTGTACTGACGCTACTCGTCGACCATGTCACGAACCGCCAGATGGCTGAACAGCATCGACGTGCCGATCGGGTTGCCGCCGCCGGGATAGGTGGTGCCGCTCGGTGCGGCCATGGTGTTCCCTGCGGCGTAGAGACCCGGGATGGCCGTGCCGGCGGAATCAAGCACGCGAGCGCGCGAATCCGTTCTCAGGCCGCCCTTGGTGCCCAGGTCGGAGATACCGAACGCCGCAGCATGGAACGGGCCGCGCGTGATGGCTGCCATGGGGAGTTCGCCACCCGAGAACGCGCGGTCGTAGGCTTCGTCGCCGCGGCCGAAATCCTCGTCGGAGCCTCTGTCGACCATCGAGTTGAAGCGCTCGACCGTGGCGACCAGAGCGTCAGCGGGCACGCCGATCTTCGTGGCGAGTTTGTCGAGGGTCTCCGCGGTGTGCCAGAGTCCGGCGGCGCGGTACTTCTCGGTCTCGTCGAACGAGACGTTGCTCGCCTTGATCGGCGGGATCTCACCCTCGGTGTCGTCGTAGATCATCCAGAACGGCAGTGACAGGGCGCCGTCGTCGAGCCGATCGATGACGGCCCGGCCGAGACGGTCATACGGGGCCGACTCGTTGACGAATCGCTCGCCGTTCTGATTGACGAAGATGCCACCGGTAAACCAGAGCGCGAACGCCGACCGGCCGTCGGGATGCGTGAGCCCCGGAGACCACCACGCCTGGTCCATGAGGTCGGTGTCCGCGCCAACGGCGATTCCTGCCCGGTGCGCCTTGCCGGTGTTGCTCCACGGGCCCATCGTGTCGCGCGCGAGGCCGGGGACGCCGTGACGCGCGCGCATCTCCTCGTTGCCCTCGAAGCCGCCCGCCGCGAGCAGGACTCCCTTGCGGGCGCGGATGGCCACGGTCTCGCCGCCGCGTTCGACGATAGCGCCGGTGACTCTGCCGTCCTCGGTGACCAGCTCGACGAGCGTGCTGTTCAGGCGGAGGGTCGCGTCCGGGTAAGCGGAGATGGCTTTGAGGAAACGCGCCACGAGAGCGCGGCCGCCGATGAAGAAGTCGTCGGGAGTGCTCGCGCCGAGCCGGTCCACATCCAGCGGTCCGCGCACGATGTCGCGCAGCTCCGGGGCTTCTGAAACCGGGAGCGGAGAGGGCATGGTGTGTCGCTGTCCATCGAGCCGCGCTCCCGGGGCTTTACCGAAGTAGTCGGGCCACGGCAGCATCTCGAACGCGAGATTGTCGTCCTTCTCGAGATACTCGATGAGTGGGGCGCCGCCCCTCACGTAGGTCTCCTGGAGTTCCTGCGGCGTGCGGTCTCCCACGACCGCCCTGTAGTAGGTGAGGGCGTCGTCGATGGTGTCGTCCGTGCCGGCGCGTTGGAGCACTGGATTGCACGGGAACCACATTCCGCCGCCGCCGGAGTAGGCGGTGGTGCCGCCGAACTTGTCGGAGGCTTCGAGGAGTAGCACGGAAAGCCCTTCACGGGCCGCCGTGTAGGTTCCCGACATTCCGCCGCCGCCGGAGCCGGCGACCACCACGTCGTATTCTTCCATCCAATTGACCGGCATCGATTCTCATTCCTCGTGATTTAGCGGACGCTGGGTAGATGGCCGCGGATGACCGTTCGTCATCTGCGGGAGTTCAGGCTGTTCTGGTTCAGGAACCGGTGGTCATGTCTTCCGGCGCCCAGAACGCGCGCATCGACGTGATCTGGCCGGTGTCGTCGAACGTCATGACGTCGATGGGTTCCACGACGTACGTCTGGTCTCCGGCTTCGGTGACCACACGGAAATGGAACGTCGCCTCCAGTCCGCACACGCGTGCCACGTGCAATGTCGTGGTGAGCTGAGCGTCTTCGAGACCCTTGTAGAACTCCTCGATCGCGGTTCGGCCCCGGTGCACGTCCGACCCGACGGGATCTTCGAGGGTCGCGTCCTCGGCGTACAGCGCAGCCACCTCGGCGGCCGAACCGTCGGCGACAGTCGCCAGATAGCGATCGATGACGTTCCTGATGTCGGGTGCGGGCATGCCTTCCTTTCTCAGTTGGGGCTGTCTCAGGTCGTCGGCGGCTCGGGGCACCGAACGATCTCGACGGGGAGGGGCCCGCACACAGCACCGTGTGCGGGGCGCCCGCCTCGCCAGCTCGACTCAGGTGCCGGCGAGCCGCTCCCGCGCCTCGATCAGCCCGTCGTCGAACGCGGCTCGGACGGCTCGCGTCAGGGATTCGCATCGTCCGGTGCCGAAGCGCTCCGGCTCGACGTCGAGCTCGGGACATCTGGCGTGCCCGTCAATCCACCGGGTGAGGGTGTGTTCTCGGGAGAACTTGGTGACCTC
>NZ_DYXM01000168.1 GCF_020742175.1 Dietzia timorensis | reverse complement strand
CGGCGATCGCCATGGCAACGCCCAGCGCTGCGGCGACACCCATGATCGTGAGGAAGGGGATGCCCGCGACGAACAGGCCGATGAGCGCGATGATGACCGTGACACCGGCGAAGACGACGGCCGAACCGGCGGTCGCGGTCGCGATGGCGGCGGCCTTCGCCGGGTCCACGCCCTCGCGCAGCTCGTCGCGGTAGCGGGAGACGATGAACAGGGCGTAGTCGATTCCGACCGCCAGACCGATCATCAACGCGAGCATCGGCGCCGTCGCCATCACGTCGAGCGATCCGGTCGACGCCTGGATCAACAGCTCGGTTACCGCGACGCCGATCAGCGCAGTGAACAGCGGGATGACGGCGGTCTTCAGTGAACGAAACAGGGCGTAGAGAAAGATGAGTGCGAGGACGATGCCGATCGCTTCTGTCGCGCTCGGCTCGGGAACGTTATTCGAGAACGCTTCCCCGCCCAGGTGAATCTGCGAACCTTCCGGCAACCCGTCGTCGGCGGCCATCGCGGTGTGCTCGAGCCCGGCCAGGGACGATTCGGTGACGTCGAACATTGGAACCGCATACTGCGCGGTAATGATCGCCGTGGCCCGATCTTCCGAGATCGTGCCGGAGACGAGATCGTCGTACGGGGACGCCACCGAGGCGATCTGTTCGACACCGGACAACTGGCGGACAGCCTCGTCGATACCCGCCCGCGCGGCGTCATCGTCGGTCGTCACGCCATCCGGCAGCTCGACGACCACCTGGGCCGAGGTGCCTGCTGCTTCAGGGTAGATGCGGCTGAGGTCCTCGAGCGCCTCCTGAGATTCGACGCCGGGGATCTCGATCGTGTCATTCGTACCGGCGCCGAGGGCCAGCGCGGCCGCGGCGCAGAGGGCGATCAGCACGAACCACAGCGCGATCACTCGCCATCCGAGCCGGTAACACGCTCGGCCGAGGCTATAGAGAAATGAAGACACGTACTCGCTCCGGATCGACGTCGTGGCCACCACGTCTGGCGGCGTGCGCTGCACGGGCGCAGCACCACCCGAAGCTAATTGACGATTTCGTCAGAAGTCAACACTTTCTGACGAAATCGTCAATTTAGTCGGGGTGTGAGCCCCTGGATCTTGAGCAAGCAGAAGCGATCAGAGTTCGAGCAGCGGAACCGGGAGGGCGAGAAGTTCCTCGATCCGCTCACCGGGAACACCGAGGAGCTGCAGTAAGTCCCCGGACACTGCATCGGCCACGGCGCCGTCGGATTCCTCGGGATGGTTGTGGATCCGCTGTCCAAGCATGAGGATCGCGCCCAACATCGTCCCGGTAGCGCCTTCGACATCGCGCACGTGAAACTCCCCCGCCTCCACGCCCTTGACGATGTCCTCGCGCACGCGAACGGCGAGACTACTCGAATCGGTATAGAACTCGCTGCCCCGCCTGATGAGGGCGAGCGACAGCGTCGGCACCTGGCGGTGGAGCCGGCCGATTACCCGAAATGCCTGGCAGCACTGCTGCGCGTGGCCGCCGCCGGGCGAGACGACACGGTCGATCATGTCGGCGACGATGTCCACTCCGTATTCGAGCGCGTCCCGAAAGAACGTGCCCTTGTCCGCGAAATGGTTGTAGAACGTGCCCTGACCGACGCCGGCCGTCCGCGTGATCTCGAGGACGGATACGTCCGTGCACTCCTCGGCGATGAGAAAGAGTCCTGCGTGGAGCAGCTCCCGGCGAGTGCGCTCGCGCCGCCCGAGCTGCGAGGTGTCGGGAAGCAGTTCGACAGGAAGAGAGCGGGCGTACCGCTCTGCGACACTGCCACTTTCTCTCACCATGCTTCGACCTCCCTGCCCGCACCCAAAAAAGTTAGCAGCAACGGCGATCGCCCGCCTCCCGATTGGCGCGCTTCCGGCCATCGCCCCGGCTGCGGGCGACTAACATGCCTACATGTGCTCGACTCCGGAAATCGTGGAGACGCTCGACCGCTGGGAAACCTCCGGCGGGATTTGGCGCGTACTCTCGAAAGACTCGGATTCGGTGGTTTTCGGTCTCTTCACTTGTGACGGCGGAGAGCAAATGTCCCAGGTCGCCAGCCCACGCACGCAGGAGCTGGAGGCATTTCTCGCCGGCCGCCTCTCCAGCGAGGGGTATCTGACATAACCGAACGCCAAATCCCAAATTTCACTCCAGACACATGTACGGTCGTTAAGGCATGTGTTGTTGATTTAATGGAGAATTCTTAATGCGCGTTCGGACTCTCGGCGTCGTGGCTTGTGCCGCTCTACTGATTCCGCTCATCTCACCTGGCGCGGCGGCCGCCGACGGGTATAGCGATAGCTTCTTCCGCCCGGCGCCGACAGGCGAGCCTGGCGATGTCCTGAACTCACGGAAAGAATTCCTCCCCCACTTCCCCGGCTCCGAGGTCGACCAGATGGTCTTCCGGTCAACCGACAGCCACGATAAGCCGACCACCGGCGCCGCAACTCTTATCCGTCCGCCAGGTATGCGCGAAAACGCACCGATTTTCACCTACGACCACTTCATCAATGCGCTGTCCTCGGACTGCCAACCCTCGGCTTCCTTCCGCGCTCGGGACCTCGAAGCCCAGCTCCTCGGCGCGACGATGGCGATTACGAACCTCGCGCTCGCGCGCGGCTGGGCGGTTCTTCTGCCAGACCACGAGGGCCCCGACGCGGCCTACGGCGCGAACATCCAAGGCGGGCGAATCACGCTCGACGCGATCCGCGCGGCAACCAGCGCCAAATACCGCACCGAGCACAGTGAAACGGCCGTCGTCGGGTACTCCGGAGGAAGTGGGCCCGCGTACTTCGCGGCTTCGCAACAACCGGAGTACGCCCCGGACGTCAACCTCGCCGGAGCAGCGGTGGGCGGGTTCCCGGCGGACTATGCCGAGCAAATCGAGTTCGGCTTCCGGGGCATCGGCCCCAAGCCCGGCGCCCCGTTGGGCACCATCGCCGCCCTCGGCTTGTCCCGCGAATATCCGGAAATGGATATTCACGGCAAGTTCCACGACCGCGGCAAGGCCTACGCCAACAGCATCAAGGACGCGTGCACCCAATCACTTCTGGCCTCCGCCGTTCAGGTTCCGGACTTGCCGGCCGTCACTAACCTGTCGATTGACGAGTTACTTTCCGACCCCGATATCCGCCCGGTGTTGGAGCGTGAGAGCGCGGTCAACGCGCCCACGCCCGACGCTCCGCTGTACCTCTGGCAGAGCCCGAACGATGGCATGCTGCCCTACGAACCGGTGCGCCGGGTCGCCGGGAAAAACTGCGCAGAGGGCACGCCCACCACGTTCTCGGCCGCGTCCGGCACAGACCACCTCACGGTCGCGGTCGCGGGCATCCCGGCCGTGCTCGACTGGGTCGACGGCCGATTCGCCGGCAAGCCTGCCCCGTCGAACTGCAACGGCAGTCCCTCCTCGCCCTTCGGGTCTTAGCGCGTAAAGCGGTTCATCACCGGCGCGCTCGACCGAATCCTGCACGCGCCATGGATGGCCCGCGCGCCGATCCCGATGTTCAAGGCTGGGCTCGGCCCGTTGTTCCGCGGACGCTTTCTACTCCTCGAGCATCGCGGTCGCCTTTCGGGCAAGCCGCGCAATGTCGTTCTCGAGGTCATCGACCGCCCGGCCGTCGGCACGAAGCGCAGGAGTTCGGCACCGCGGAATTCCTTCCTTCGTAGCAGTCGACCGCGGTTCTCGACCGCTACGCGATTCAACGCCCCGCAGCGTGGGAGACGCTCAGCTCGATTCTCGAACAGCGCCTCGCGCCGGGGACGGCGG
>NZ_DYXM01000167.1 GCF_020742175.1 Dietzia timorensis | reverse complement strand
CCCAGAGCGGCGTTACTCGCGAACAGCTTTCCACGCTGGTTGACGGCGCAGCTCCCGCTACCGGCGAGACCGGTGCGGCGGCGAGCGAGGACGCGCCGAAGGCCGCCAAGACCACGGCCGCGAAGAAGCCGACCGCGAAGAAGCCGGCCGCGAAAAAGGCGGCGGACGGGGCCGAGCCGAAAAAGGCTCCGGCGAAGAAGACCGATGCAACGAAGTCGGCTGCGAAAAGGGCCACCGCGAAGAAGGCGGCACCCGCGAAGGCCGCGGAAGCGACGGGCGCAACCGCCAAGGGGCCGGACCAGCCCGATCTCGACACCTCGGTGGTCGAAATCGCCTCGGCCGCGCCTGCGCCGGTAGGGGAACCGGCACCGGAGGATTCGAAACCCTCTCGCTCCCGCGGACGCAGGTCCCCGAAGAGCAAGGCCGAGGAGCCCGCAGAAGATAAGGGCTCGCGGGACCAGGGCTACTCGGGGTACGCAATCGTCACCGGCGAGGTGTCCGCCGCCGAGGAGCGAGGCCGCGGTGGACGCGGCGGTCGAGGCCGCAATCGGAACCAGTCCGTGCCCGGCTTCTCGCCGCTATTCCTCACTCCCGGCGAGTCGCCGGACTCGGCGAACGACTTCAGCGTCATCACCGTCGCCGACAACGTCACCTTCGACAGCAACGCCACCGGTGACGCCGAGGGAACCGGCGGGGATCAGTCCCAGTCGAAGGATTCCGACAACGATTCGGGGGACTCCGGCGACGGAAACGGTCGTCGGCGCCGTCGTGGACGTCGGGGCCGTGGCCGCGGGCGCGGAGAGGACTCCGCGAACGACGAAGCCGGTACCAGCGGCTCGGGCGACGACTCGTCCGACGAGCGCGACGTCAGCGCCGAGCACAAGGGCTCCGACGACTCCGGCAACTCCGGCAGCAACGCCTCGGGCGATGCCGGCGGCGATTCGAACTCCGATGGCGGCAACCGTCCGGAAGGCTCGTCGAGTAGGCGTCGCCGTCGCCGGCGGCGCAAGAGCTCGTCCGACGACAACTCGCAGCACTCCGGAAACGACGGAGACGACAACACCAAGACCGAGGTTCACGAACGCCCCGCGAAGCGTCAGTCGGGCCGCGGAACCTCGGACGACGAGATCCAGGGAATCTCCGGCTCGACGCGCCTGGAGGCCAAGCGCCGTCGCCGCCGTCCGGGCGGGGGCGGTCGTCGCCGCTCCCACATCCTGTCGGAGGCGGAATTCCTCGCGCGGCGGGAGTCCGTCGAGCGGGTGATGGTCGTGCGCGAGCGCGAGCGTCACGACGGGTCCGGAACGCTCACGCAGGTCGGCGTACTCGAGGACAAGGTGCTCGTCGAGCATTTCGTCACCACCGAGGCGCAGCGCTCGATGGTCGGAAACGTCTACCTCGGCCGGGTACAGAACGTGCTGCCCTCGATGGAGGCCGCCTTCATCGACATCGGTCGCGGACGTAACGGCGTGCTCTACGCCGGCGAGGTCGACTGGCACGCTGCCGGCCTCGGCGGAAAATCGCGCCGCATCGAGCAGGCGCTCAAGCCGGGCGATTCGGTGCTCGTGCAGGTCACCAAGGACCCGGTGGGGCAGAAGGGCGCGCGCCTGTCGACCCAGATCTCCCTCGCCGGCCGCTTCCTCGTGTTCGTTCCCGGCGGAAATTCCACGGGGATTTCACGCAAGCTCCCGGACACCGAGCGCAAGCACCTCAAGTCGATCCTCAAGGAAGTTGTCCCCTCCGGTAACGGGGTCATTATCCGGACCGCCGCAGAGGGCGTGCCCGAGGAGGACATCCGCCGCGACGTCGAGCGGCTGTCGAAGAAATGGGAGAAGATCTCCGCCGATGCCGAGCGCTTCCAAAAGGGCAAGGGCGCGACGATCAAAAACCTCTACACCGAGCCCGATCTCCTCGTGAAGGTCGTGCGCGACCTGTTCAACGAGGACTTCAACAAGCTCGTCGTGCAGGGGGAGAAGTCGTGGAACACGGTCCACGACTATGTCTCCGAGCTCGCCCCCGAGCTGGAGGGTCGCCTCGAGCGCCACGATAACGACGAGGTCGACGTGTTCAGCGTGTACCGCGTCGACGAGCAGCTCAACAAGGCGCTCGAGCGCACGGTGTGGCTGCCCTCGGGCGGCACGCTCGTCATCGACCGGACCGAGGCGATGACAGTCATCGACGTCAACACCGGCAAGTTCACCGGTTCGGGCGGCAACCTCGAAGAGACGGTCACCCGCAACAACCTCGAAGCTGCCGAGGAGATCGTGCGGCAGATGCGCCTGCGCGATATCGGCGGCATGATCATCGTCGACTTCATCGACATGGTGCTCGAGTCCAATCAGGACCTCGTCGTGCGCCGTCTCACCGAGGCGCTCGGCCGCGACCGCACCCGTCACCAGGTCTCCGAGGTCACCTCGCTCGGCCTGGTCCAGCTCACCCGCAAGCGGCTCGGCACCGGCCTCATCGAGGCATTCTCGGAGCCGTGCAGCCACTGCGGTGGTCGGGGACTCATTCTCCAGGACGACCCGGTCCTTAGCTCGCCCACCAGCGACGACGGTCATGATCGTCGTCGCGGGCGCAAGGGCAAGGGCGGGGACTCGCATGATCATTCGGGCAAGAACCACGGCGGTTCGCACGGCGGCTCGGGCAAGCAGTCCGAGGAGCACGACGGCCCTGCGCCATCTGCCCATCCGATGATCCTCGCGATGTCCAAGCGTGAGGATGAGCCCGCCTCCGGCGCCGAGACCACCCCCGCGAATGACGCCGGAGGTGCGGCGACCGCAACATCGGCCGCCGAATCGGGCTCCGCAGGACAGGCAGGCGAGAACCGCGAGTCCTCGGGACGCCGGCGTTCGCGCCGCAGCTCCCGGACCGCGGGGTCGCCGCCGGCCGCAGCAGGCAAGGCTGCGGAGTCGACCGGCGGTAACACCGAATCGGCGAAGGAGAAGCAGACCGTAGCGCCGGCCACGGCGCCCGACGTCACTGCTGAGGATCTCGCCGCGCAGCCCCGCAAGCGAAGCCGCCGCAAGATCGTGCGCGGGGACGCGCCGATCTCGACCCCGGCCCGGACCGAGGGCGACGCGATTGCGGCGGCACCTGCACCGGCACCTACGCCGGCGCCTGCGGCAGAGGCGGCTCAGGTCGAAGGCGAAGGCAATTCCGTCGACACCCCGACGGCGGTTCCGGCGTCGGGTGACGAGCTCGCGACTGCGCCGCGGAAGCGAGCGCGGCGCCGCGTCGTGCGCAAGGATGCCGCGGCGACCGTAGGCGAACAGGTGGCGGAGGTAGCCACCGAGGAGCCTGCGCCCGCGCCCGAACCTGCGTCTGAACCCGCACCCGAACCGGCCCCTCCGGCGGCGGCCGTCACGACCGACGCGCTGAAGTCGGAGGCCGGCGAGACCAAGCGTCGTTCCCGTCGACGGGTCACTCGTACCGCGGGTGCCGCCGAGCACGCCGCCCCGGCCGCGCAGACCGTCGCCGAGTCGACGCCTGTTGCGACCAGCGAGGGCGTTGGCAGCGTTACCGAGTTGACCGGACACGAGGTCGAGGTCGCCGCCGAGGCGTCCGAGCTCGCCGTCGTCAACAAGCGCAAGCGGCAGACGCGGCGAACGGTGAAGAGGCCCGCCGGCGACGCCTGAGCGACAAGCCGCGGGAGCGGGTAGCGCTATCGACCGAAGTCGAACCAGCCCGCCCCCAGCGGCACGGCGTCGCGGACGCTGGTGGGCTCGCCCGCCGAGCGATAAACCCATCCGCACGGGCCGATAAAACAGTCGGTGTCGTAGAACACAATCTCGACGTCGTCCCAGTCCTCCGAATAGACGACACGTTTGACCTCGACGCTCCCCAAGCGGAGCTCGGGGTCAAACCTTTCGTCGTAGACGCCGTCGGCAGCCTCGGCCTCGGTGATGACATGCTCGACGTACCCGTCGAGCGCGCCTCTGGATTCGTGGAAGCCGGGCGGGGAGTAGAGGGCGTAGAAGGCGAAGCCCCCGGCGAGAAAGACCGGGATCGCCACCAGGCAGCCCCAGAACGACGGCGGAAAGTCCTCCGGGGATGAGGCCGCGACGAGCGCGATGACACAACCGGCGAGGAACAACGTGCCGAGCGCGCCGAGCAGGAGCGGGTAGCCGAAAAAGCGATGCCCCGAGGCGACGTTCGCATCCGAGACCACCCATGTGTCGGCGTGGAGGAGACACACGACGACGACCGCGGCGAGGGTCAAACTTGCCGCGCCGGCGGCGAAGAAACGGAGCATGGGCCTTCTTGTCGGTTGGCGCACGTGCGCGTCGAGCGTCTAATGTTCCCTTTGGTATCTGCAGTATAGAAGTATTTGTGCGGAGCAATATCACTTTGCGAAGGACCGATTCGGTCGCGTTATTTCGCGGCTTCGCGGCCAGTTTGACCTGGCAAGCGCGCGCCGAGTAGCCTTAACAAGTCGCATAACGCGGCGCGCTGCATGCTGCCTGAGAGTATCCGCCGACATCCCAACAGGGATAGCACGCGGAAACCAGAGCACGTGCCGAGAAAGACCTGTCGCGCCAAGCGTTGGCAAGAATGCAAGTATTTATCACCGAGAAGCAAGGGGAAGCCCTCCGATGTACGCGATCGTCAAGACCGGCGGCAAGCAGTACAAGGTTGCCGAAGGGGACCTCGTCAAGGTCGAGAAGATCGAGGGCGAGGCCGGAGCCGCAGTAGCACTCCCGGCCGTCCTCGTCGTCGACGGCGCCAATGTCACCTCCGACGCCGGCGCCCTCGACAAGATCACCGTCAACGGTGAGATTGTCGAGCAGACCAAGGGACCGAAAATCCGGATCCACAAGTTCAAGAACAAGACCGGTTACCACAAGCGCCAAGGTCACCGTCAGAAGCTCACGGTCCTCAAGATCACCTCGATCAAGTAAGGCCGCCCACCTAAAAGCGCCTGGCCCTCGGGGCCTTGGAACTCCTTTTTGTTCCCGGGCGCACTTACTGCAAGGAGAAGCAGACATGGCACACAAGAAGGGTGCATCCAGCTCGCGCAACGGTCGCGACTCCAACGCTCAGCGCCTTGGCGTCAAGCGCTTCGGTGGCCAGGAAGTCAACGCCGGCGAGATTCTCGTCCGCCAGCGCGGCACGCACTTCCACCCCGGCGTCAACGTCGGCCGTGGCGGAGACGACACGCTGTTCGCCCTGTCGGCCGGAGCCGTTCAGTTTGGCACCAAGCGTGGCCGCAAGACCGTCAACATCGTGGCGGCAGAGGCCGAGGCCTAAAAACCTCGTAGGCCTTCGGGCCACAATCGCTTACCCTAAAGGGGAGAGCCTGCAAGGGCGAGCGGCGCACTCGGGCGCTGTTCGCCCTTGCAGCGTATTTGGGCCCGGGACGATCCCGGGCAGATAACCGACACCGCACTCGAAGGAGCACCCACTATGTCACGGTTCGTGGACCGGGTCGTCCTGCACCTGGCTGCAGGCGACGGCGGGCGCGGCTGCGCGTCGGTGCACCGCGAGAAATTCAAGCCACTCGGCGGCCCTGATGGCGGCAACGGCGGCTCCGGCGGTTCGGTGATTCTCGAGGTCGACCCGCAGGTCCATACTCTGCTCGACTTCCACTTCCGCCCGCACGCCAAGGCCGGACGCGGCGGACAGGGCGAAGGCAGCAACCGCAGCGGTGCCAAGGGCGAGGACCTCGTTCTCAAGGTCCCCAACGGCACCGTTGTGTTCGACGATGCAGGCGAGATGGTCGTCGACCTCACCGGCAACGGCACGCGATTCGTCGCGGCCGAAGGCGGCAAGGGCGGGCTCGGGAACGCGTCCCTCGTTTCCCGTGCGCGCAAGGCTCCCGGCTTCGCACTGCTAGGCGAGCCCGGGGAGCAACGCGACCTCGTGCTCGAGCTCAAGTCCGTCGCCGACGTCGGACTCGTCGGCTACCCGTCGGCGGGCAAGTCCTCGCTCATCTCGGTGCTCAGCGCGGCGAAGCCCAAGATCGCGGACTACCCCTTCACCACTCTCGTGCCGAACCTCGGTGTCGTCACCGCCGGCAACGACACCTTCACGATCGCCGACGTGCCGGGCCTCATCCCCGGAGCATCCGAGGGACGCGGGCTGGGCCTGGATTTCCTCCGCCACATCGAGCGCTGCGCCGTCCTCGCTCACGTCGTGGACTGTGCGGCACTGGAGTCCGATAGGGACCCGATCAGTGACGTCGAGGCGCTGGAAAACGAACTGGCTTCCTACACTTCGGTGCTCGCCGAAGACAACGGCCTCGGCGATCTCGCGGCCCGACCGCGCATCGTTGTGCTCAACAAGACCGACATCCCCGAGGGCAAGGAGATGGCGGAGATGGTCCGGGCACACTTCGAAGAGCGTGGATGGCCCGTCTTCGAGGTGTCTGCCGTAGCCCATCTCGGTCTCGACGAACTGCGCTTCGGCCTGTACAAGATGGTCGACGAGTATCGCCGCACGCAGCCCGCGCCCGAGCCCGCGCGCACGATCATCCGGCCCAAGGCTCAGGGCGGGCCCGAGTTCGAGATCCTCAAGGACCCGGACCATGCCGGTGCCTTCATCGTCAAGGGTGAGAAGCCGCGTCGCTGGATCAACCAAACGGACTTCGAAAACGACGAGGCCGTCGGCTACCTCGGCGATAGGCTCGCTCGTCTCGGAGTCGAGGACGCACTCCTCAAGGCCGGGGCTGTCGAGGGGTCCGACGTCACCATCGGCGACGTCACCTTCGAATGGGAGCCGTCGACGCCCGCAGGCGTGGACCTGCGCCGCACCGGTCGCGGCACCGACGTGCGTCTCGAATCCACCGAGCGCGTCGGTGCGGCCGAACGCAAGTTCCAACGCGGGGTCCGCCGTGGCCTCATCGACCCTGATGAAGAAACGCTCGAATGAGCGATGCGGCCTCCGCGGAGAAGCAACTTCGTGATCGCATCGCCTCCGCAAAACGCGTAGTCATCAAAATCGGTTCGTCCGCCATCACCTCGGTCGGCCCCGGAGTGCGCCGCGACCGCCTTGAGTTCCTCGCCGACGCCGCTGAGGGACGGATGGCTGCCGGCTCGGACGTATTCATGGTGTCCTCCGGCGCCGTCGCCGCGGGCATGGCACCTCTGGGCATGAACGTGCGCCCCCGCGACATCGCCTCGAAACAGGCCGTCGCCTCGGTAGGCCAGGCCGAGCTGGCCGGAGCGTGGGGAGAGGCCTTCGCCCGCCACGACCGCAAGACCGGGCTCGTGCTCCTCACCGCGACAGATATCGGCCGGCGCGACACCGCGCGGAACGCGCAACGGACGCTCGACAAGATGCGCACACTCGGCATCGTTCCGATCATCAACGAGAACGATGCGATCGCCACCTACGAGTTTCACTTTGGCGACAACGATCGCCTCGCCGCCCTCGTGGCGCACCTGCTCTCCGCAGACGCTCTACTTTTGTTGTCGGACGTCGACGCGATGTACGACCGCAATCCGTCGCAGCCGGGCGCCGAACGCATTTCCTACGTCGCCCAGCATGACCTGCTGGCAAATGTAGAGGCCGGTGACGGTGGCGCGCTCGGAACGGGCGGCATGGCCTCGAAGCTTGCCGCCGCGAAACTCGCAGCGGATGCCGGGGTGCCCGTCGTGCTCACCAGTGCAGAACTCGCTGACCAGGCGGTATCTCCCGGGTTTACCGGTGGGACCGTCTTCGAGCCGCGCGCCGAACGCATGTCCGCGCGCCGCTTCTGGGTGCGGCACGTCGCCGACGCCCACGGCTCGGTATCGCTGGATGACGGCGCCGTAGCCGCAATCACCACCGGGCCGAGGCGCTCGCTGCTCGTCGCCGGGGTGTCGCACGTCCAGCGCGGTTTCTTCAAGGGCGACGTCATCGAACTGTGTGATCGCGCCGGAGCGCTCGTCGCGCGCGGAATTGCCGGATACGATGCCGCCGAACTTCGCGACCTTCTTGAGCTGCGCGCGGCGGAGACGGAGAAGGGTGGAATCGGCCGCCCGCTTGTGCACGCGGACGATCTCGTCGTCATCTAGCTCATAGACGACCTCCCCGTAGTCGAGTTCGCACTGCCCGGACCTCTCCGAGACAAGCTCGTCGCCGCAATTGTCGCGGGTGAGAAAACGACGACCAGTTCGCTCTACGATGAGTGGAAGCGGGATCGCGAACCGCTCCCGACGGTAGGGCGACGGGAAGTGGTCGTTGACTCCGCGGGAGTCGGCGTATGCGTCACAGAAACAGTCCGGATATCCACCTGCCGGTTGGCAGACATCACACTGTCTCATGCGGTCGGCGAGGGAGAAGGATTCACGAACGTGGCGGCGTGGAGATCGGCTCATGAGGGCTTTTGGAACTCTGCGGAGTTCAGGGCAAGCGTGGGTGAACCGCAGCTGCGCATCGACGACGACACACTCA